>CAYPMY010000019.1:0-24228 GCA_964412085.1 uncultured Paraprevotella sp.
CCACGTACGCCGACATCGACGCGTGACCGGCTCCCCGCGGATTTGATTGCCGGGGCGGGCCTCCAGCCGGCTGCAAGAAGCCCGTCCACAACGGGCTTCCGTTACCGGGGCGGAAAGCCAGTGGCCAAGCCATCCCCTTTCTCATCCACGATACTGACGCGTTCCCCGTGGGATAGGCAGTGGCGGATTCGTGCGTATCAGCCGGATAACCGCCTGCCACGGGAAGCCTTTCCCCTTGTCTCTCCATCCCCGACAAGAAAAACCGGCGGGGTCATCGCGAGAGGAACGCCAAGTAAGTACCGGCCTGTGAGAAAGGCACACCTACACATGCGCCACCTCCCAAATCGAAGTAACCTTCCCAACCCCTTATCGTCCCAAGGGTTCACATTCGTTGCCAGCTGCCGGCGGCCACATTACGAGTGCCATCATGGACTAAAGTCTCTTACGTAGAATGTTGTACGCAATCTTCCATGCCTGTCTACATGCAACAGGGATTATCGGTATGTCCTGTCAGTTCTTTGTCCATATTTTCAAGTTTCTGGGCAGGGAATTCCGTTTCCACTGCCACGCGATACCTGAAAGCCGACATGTTGACGCTTCCGCCCCCTGTCGCCAACATGCCGAATCCCTCAAGGTCGTATTCGTCTTCACGGTATTCCCGAAACCTTCGGACACAAACGTCGAATTGTC
Source organism: uncultured Paraprevotella sp. (assembly GCA_964412085.1). Lineage (GTDB taxonomy): Bacteria > Bacteroidota > Bacteroidia > Bacteroidales > Bacteroidaceae > Paraprevotella. The sequence goes on from CAYPMY010000019.1 coordinate 691, forward strand.
GGTGTCGCGCTTGGGAAGCGGACGCGGCTGAACAGCCCGGCAACCTTTGTGGCCTTGCGCTCCCCGGTCTTCACTCTATGAGGATAAGACGAAACTTCACGCCACGTAGTAACCGCCAGCCGTCAATTCAATGGAACTGTAAGGGAATCCGACCGTCTTGACTTCATATTCCCCGCTTGCGTCCGCTAATGTCCAGTGTCCGGCAAGTCGACGAAAACTGACGTGTCATAGGACTTCCATATTGCCATCATCAAGTGTTGCCTGACGATTGAATCCCGCCTCATTTTCTATCTCGTCCTTGGTAAGCGTATGAGTTCCAGCGATTAAATGATAACACCAAAGTCGGGAGCATTGCCCATGAACAACTTAACTTCTTCTTAACTTAATGTTTTTATAATGAACTCATTTAAACTTTTGTGATTTGTGATTTTTAAGGAAGCCACTGGGAAAGCGGGATAGTCCCCCCCCAAAAAAGAGACCGTGGTATCAAATCTCGTCAAGACGGAACTGAATCCGTCCATCCGGACATTGGTGCGCCCGATGACGAACCGTTCTTTATAAAGTTCCTCATCAAACGAATAGTTCTCTTTCATTTCCGCATTTTTCGGATTGGGGCGCACGTTGGCAATGATGCCATGCCCACCCAATGTGCGATGGAGAGCTTTGGTGTCAAAACCCGCATCAGCGTTATTGAAAAAGCCGTCCGTTTCCAAGCCGCAATCTTTGGGTTGAAAAGCAAGCTCTCCGCCCCCTCTCTTTGATTTCGTGGAAATCTGCATGGTTGCCTTTCTGCCGTCGTCTTCCGCTTCTTTCTGACTTGACATTCAACATCCTCTAACGCGGCGTCCTGCCGCGGGGCGGCATTCGCCAGCGGACCGACCGCAGGGCTTCGGGCGCGCGGGCATTGCGGCCGGCTCCACCCGTGACGGCGGGACGAGGCGGGGACGTGAATGCGACCGTGGCGCAGGATGCCCCGTACGGGGGAGAGACGGGCGTGGATTCATGGAAAGGACGGACTCCCCCGCGGCAACCGATGGCCGGAGGCGCCTCGCCCGGTGCCGCGGCACCGGCCTCCTCCCGTTCCCTCCGGCTTGCAGGAAAGCATTGAATTTTCAGGACAGTCCGTCCTTTCCCGCTTTTCCCCTGCGGGAATTCCGTAAGTATCTGGCTTGCAACGTTATGCCGTTCCCCGTACACGCCCGTTCCGGTCGCCTGAGAATGAAAGACGAATCTCAGCCGATTGGTTTCCCGTTCTCAGCCGACCGATTTTCCGTTCTCGGCATGACGGGAAACCCTCGGACGGCTCCTTCGGGAATCCTTACAGAAGAGCCCGTCATACAATGTCATGTAATGCGATTTATTTTCGTGCCGCGTCATGGCCGAGAGGGCTTTCACGTCCGTGCCTATCACCACGCCCCACTCGTCGAGGCTTCCCTCGTGTTCCTTGTCCACCCCGATGGCCAGGCCGGCATTGTTCACCAGCACGTCTACGGCCTTCCATTCTTCGGGAAGGGAATCCAAGGCGGCACGGGCACGCACGTCGAACGGCAACTGCCATACTTCGCCCCCATATTTTTCTTCCAATTCGCCCTTCACGGCACTTGGTTTCTTCACGTTACGACCCGTCCAGAATCAACCGGTGCCCGTTCATGGCGGACTTGCGGGCGCACCTCTCTCCTATTTCGGAGGAAGCACCGGTTATCAATAGTACTCCTTTCCATTGTCCTATTTTCCTGTCACAATACGTTTGATGTCATTCAATTTGTTCAAGGCTTCCACGGGTGTCAAGTTGTTGATGTCAAGATGCAATATCTCGTCCCTGATTTGGCACAGCACCGGATCGTCCAGTTGGAAGAAACTGAGCTGCACGCCGTTGCCTGCCTGCATGACCTGCTTCGCCCCACGGCTGTTTTTCACCACATCCTTGCTGTTGGCAGATTCCAGTTCCTTCAATATGGTATTGGCCCGCGACACGATGCTCTTCGGCATACCGGCCAACTTGGCCACGTGGATGCCGAAGGAATGCTCGCTTCCGCCCCGTTCCAGCTTGCGCAGGAAGATGACTTTTTGGTCTACCTCACGCACCGATACATTGTAGTTCTTCACGCGGGAATACAACTTCTCCATTTCGTTCAGCTCGTGGTAATGCGTGGCGAAGAGCGTCCTTGCCCTCCCTTTCTTGTTTTCATGAATGTACTCCACAATGGCCCACGCGATGCTGATGCCGTCGTACGTGGACGTGCCACGTCCCAATTCGTCGAAAATCACCAGGCTACGCGAGGATATGTTATTCAGGATATTGGCCGCCTCATTCATTTCCACCATGAACGTACTTTCGCCCATGGAAATGTTATCGCTCGCCCCCACACGGGTGAATATTTTGTCCACCAGCCCGATATGGGCGGATTCGGCCGGAACGAAGCAACCTATCTGCGCCATAAGCGTAATCAAGGCCGTCTGGCGCAGCAGAGCCGACTTTCCGGCCATGTTCGGCCCCGTAATAATAATGATTTGTTGTTTCTCCGTATCCAAACGGACATCGTTGGCAATATATCGTTCCCCTACCGGCAACTCCCTTTCTATCACCGGATGGCGTCCTTGCTTGATGTCCAGCACATCGTCGTCTTCAATCATCGGACGGACATAACGGTTGTCCTGTGCCACTTGGGCAAAAGACAGCAAGCAGTCCAACCGTGCCAACAGATTGGCGTCAATCTGAATGGCCAGCGTAAATTCGGCCAAGGCCAACACCAGTTCATTATACAGTTTAGTCTCAAGCATCAGGATTTTATCCTGTGCGCCCATTATCTTCTCCTCGTATTCCTTAATTTCCTGTGTGATATACCGTTCGGCATTCACTAACGTCTGCTTGCGTATCCATTCGGCAGGCACCTTGTCCTTATGCGTATTCCTCACTTCCAGATAATAACCGAAGACACTGTTGTAGGAGATCTTAAGGTTCGGGATTCCTGTGAGTTCCGTTTCCCTTTGCTGTATCTTCAGCAGATAGTCCTTGCCTTCAAAGGCAATATGGCGAAGCTCGTCCAATTCGCTGTTTACTCCTTCGGCTATCACCCCGCCTTTGTTGGTCAGCAGGGGCGGGTCGTCCTGTATCTCGCGGGCTATGCGGTCGCGGATGGAAGCGCAGAGGTTCAGCTGCTCCCCTATCCTCTTCAGGGTCTCGTCCGAAGCATGTTCGCAAGCTTCCTTAACTGGCCCGACGGCTTGCAAAGCCACTTTGAGCTGTACCACGTCGCGCGGTGAAACCCGTCCTACGGAGACTTTGGAAATGATGCGTTCCAAATCGCCCATCAGATGCAACTGGTCGCTAATGAGTTCCTTAAACTCCGGTTCGCGGAAAAAGTAATCCACCACGTCCAAGCGGTCGTTTACGGGTTTCCCGTCTTTCAACGGGAACAGTATCCAGCGGTGCATCAGGCGTGCGCCCATCGGGGTAATCGTGCGGTCAATCACGCCCAACAGCGAATTGCCCCCGGGAATCATGGAACTGAGCAATTCCAAGTTGCGCACCGTGAACTTGTCCAGACGGACGTAACGCTCCTCTTCGATGCGCGAAACGGACGTGATGTGCCCAATCCGGCTGTGCTGGGTCATCTCCAAATATTGCAGGATCACGCCCGACGCCACGATGCCGCATTTCAAATGGTCGATGCCGAAGCCTTTCAGACTTTTCACTTCGAAGTGTTTCAACAACTTTTCCGTAGCCGAACGTTCGGAAAAGACCCAGTCGTCCAACTCGAACGTAAAAAACTTTGTTCCGAAATTCCCCTCGAACAAGTCCCGTTTCCCACGCTCGAAAAGCACCTCTTTCGGTGAAAAATTCCCCAAGAGTTTGTCCACATACTCAGCCGTACCCTCAGCCGTGAGAAACTCTCCCGTACTGATGTCCAGAAAAGCCACGCCACAAACATTCTTGTTGAAATGCACGGCGGCAAGGAAATTGTTTTCCTTGTAACTCAACACATTGTCATTCATTGAAACTCCGGGTGTCACCAATTCTGTAATTCCCCGCTTCACCAATGTCCTGGTCAGCTTAGGGTCTTCCAACTGGTCGCAAATGGCCACGCGCCGCCCTGCCCGGATGAGTTTAGGCAAATACGTATCCAACGCGTGGTAAGGGAACCCGGCCATCTCCACCAGTTCTCCGTTTTTTCCGCCATTGCTACGTTTTGTCAGGGTAATCCCCAAAATTTCAGAAGCAACGACAGCGTCCCCACAATAAGTTTCATAGAAATCCCCACAGCGGAACAACATAATCGCATCAGGGTGTTTCGCTTTCAAATCATAAAATTGCTTCATCATCGGGGTCAACCCTTCTTTTGCCATAATCCGTTAACTTTTAGAACCAAACACAAAATTACGATTATTTTTTCTGATTCGAAACGGATTATCCTGTTTTTCTACAAGATACAAAAACAGGACAACCCTCAAATCACAAGAGGGAAGCCCCAATAAACAAATCTTTTAATCTCTCAAAAAAATTCTCATAAACGACAAACGGACTACTCGTTTGCTCTTCCTATAAAACCACTGCCTCACGCAGTCTTATGCCCAACTTTATACTGCAACAATCTTTTTTACCTCAATCTAATACCTCTGCACCTCAATATGTTTTCAATATCGCCTCTTGCTCCGAGACAATGCAAAGTTACGCGATATTCCTGAAAGATGCATACTTTCAGACGCAATATCATCATGAAACCTTTTTTCTTGATTTACGTCAAGGAATATCCTGGAAATACCCGCTGGGAGATTCAAAGTCCGTATTTTCGTTTCCACGAAAACAGGAGGCGACTTGGCAGGTTCCTGTCAGAAAACTGCATTTTCATTTGTCCCTGCACCTACCTTTCACTATCTTTGCACCCTGTTATAAAGAAGGAGCATGAAAAAGATAAAAGTGTCTGAATTTTCAGAGAATCATTTTTTCGAAACGATTAGCAAAGAATGGATGTTAGTCTGTGCTGGAGATGCAAGCCGGCATAACATGATGACCGCGTCATGGGGCGGAATAGGGTGGTTGTGGAACAAACCTGTAGCTTTCGTATTCATACGTCCCGAACGCTATACCTTTGAATTTACGGAAAACAACGACTTCATGACACTTTCTTTCTTGGGGAAATCACCTGAAGCCCGTGACATATATGAATTGTGCGGTTCAAAATCAGGACGAGACGTCAACAAGACACTCGAAAGCGGACTCACGCCATATCCCCTTGAAAAAGGCAAATGCGTGACTTTTAAACAAGCCCGACTCACTTTGGCCGGCAAGAAGTTGTATGCCGACGATATCGTGCCCGAAGCCTTTCTCGACCCGTCGCTCAACGACAGATGGTATGGTAAACAAGGCGGTTACCACAAAATGTATATCGTGGAAATCACCGGCGTATGGATAAACGAAGAATAAGGGCGGGGGCATCGTCCGCCAGACCTTTATTCGTCATTCCAAACCATAAACAGGTTAAGACAAGAATATCAACATATATCATATGACATGGAGTACAATTTCAGGGAAATAGAGAGGAAATGGCAGAAATACTGGATGGAGCATCAGACTTACAAGGTCGTGGAAAACAAAGACAAGGAGAAGTTCTACGTGCTCAACATGTTTCCTTACCCCAGCGGCGCGGGACTTCATGTGGGGCATCCGTTAGGTTACATCGCCTCGGACATTTATGCGCGTTACAAGCGCCTCCGAGGCTTTAACGTGTTGAACCCCATGGGATACGACGCTTACGGGCTTCCTGCCGAGCAATATGCCATCCAGACCGGGCAACATCCGGCCGCGACCACGGCCGCCAATATCGAACGCTACCGTGAACAGCTGGACAAAATCGGTTTCAGCTTCGACTGGGACAGGGAAGTGCGCACTTGCGACCCGGCCTATTACCACTGGACACAATGGGCTTTCCAAAAGATGTTCAACAGTTATTATCGCAACGACAGAAAGCAGGCACGCCCCATTGAAGAACTGGTAAAGGCATTCGACGAAAACGGCACTGAAGGATTGGACGTGGCCTGCGGTGAGGAACTGCGGTTCACTGCCGGCGAATGGAAAGTCATGGACGAACGCGAACGGCAGGAGACTCTCATGAATTATCGCATCGCCTATCGGGGCGAAACGACGGTGAACTGGTGTCCGAAACTCGGCACGGTACTGGCCAATGACGAGGTAGTGGACGGCATGAGTGAACGTGGAGGCTATCCCGTAGTGCAGAAAAAGATGCGGCAATGGTGCCTGCGTGTCAGTGCATACGCCCAGCGACTGTTGGACGGATTGGACACTGTGGACTGGACGGACGCATTGAAAGAAACGCAACGCAACTGGATAGGACGCTCTGAAGGCACGGAAGTGCGATTCAAGATAAAAGGCAGCGACAAGCACATCACAATCTTTACTACGCGAGCCGACACCATGTTCGGCGTCACGTTCATGGTGCTGGCTCCCGAAAGCGAATGGGTGCCGGAAGTAACGACCGGATACCAAAAGGCGGAAGTGGAGGCTTATCTCGATGCCACAAAAAAACGTACGGAACGCGAACGCATCGCCGACCGCCGCGTAACCGGCGTGTTCTCAGGCTCGTATGCCGTCAATCCTTTCACGGGCGAAGACATCCCTGTCTGGATAAGCGATTACGTGTTGGCCGGATATGGAACAGGAGCCATCATGGCCGTACCGGCGCACGACAGTCGTGATTATGCCTTTGCCAGACATTTCAACTTGCCCGTCATCCCGTTGGTGGAGGGTTGCGACGTAAGCAAAGAAAGTTTCGATGCCAAAGAGGGAACCGTGACCAATTCGCCACGTGCCGGAGTGACTCCTTATATTGATTTCTCGCTCAACGGACTGACCATCAAAGAGGCCATCGCGGCCACAAAAGAGTATGTCAAAACGCATGGATTGGGCAGAGTAAAGGTAAACTACCGCTTGCGCGATGCCATTTTCAGCCGCCAACGCTACTGGGGCGAACCGTTCCCGGTATATTACAAAGACCAAATGCCTTACATGATTCCCGAAGAATGCCTGCCATTGGAACTACCGGAAGTAAGCAAATTCCTCCCCACGGAAAGCGGGGAACCTCCATTGGGACATGCCACAAAGTGGGCATGGGATACCGTTAACCGCCGCGTGACGGAAAACTCACGCATCGACGACCAAACGGTTTTCCCGTTGGAACTGGACACCATGCCCGGATTTGCAGGCAGTTCTGCATATTATCTCAGGTACATGGATCCGAAAAACGACCGGGCACTGGTAGACAAAGACGTGGATGCTTACTGGCAAAACGTGGACTTGTACGTGGGCGGCACGGAACACGCCACCGGCCATTTGATTTACAGCCGCTTCTGGAACAAGTTCCTTCACGACCTGGGCTACAGTTGCAAGGAAGAACCGTTCCAAAAGCTTGTCAACCAAGGAATGATGCAAGGGCGAAGTAACTTCGTATATCGTATCAAAGATACCAACACGTTCGTTTCGCTGAACATGAAAGACCAATACGAGACCACGCCTTTGCATGTGGATGTCAATATCGTATCGGGCGACATTCTGGACATCAAGGCTTTCCGCAACTGGCGACCGGAGTATCACGATGCGGAATTCATTCTGGAAGACGGCAAATACATCTGCGGATGGGCCGTTGAGAAGATGAGCAAGAGTATGTTCAATGTGGTCAATCCGGACATGATTATAGAGAAGTTCGGTGCCGACACGCTCCGCCTGTATGAAATGTTCCTCGGCCCGGTGGAACAAAGCAAACCTTGGGACACCAACGGCATCGATGGATGCCATCGTTTTCTGAAGAAGTTCTGGGCTTTATTCTACGACCTTACGGGTAAATTCCTGCCCACAGGAGGAGAAGCCGGCAAAGAAGCACTGAAATCGCTGCACAAACTTATCAAGAAAGTAACGGCAGACATCGAATCTTTTTCTTATAACACTTCCATCAGTGCATTCATGATTTGCGTCAATGAACTTTCCCAGCAGAAATGCCATAACCGGGGCATTCTTCGCACGTTGACCATCCTTATGGCTCCCTTTGCCCCACATATCGCAGAGGAGTTGTGGCATGCCTTGGGAGAAACAAAGAGCGTATGCGATGCCGAATGGCCGGAATGGAAGGAAGAATACCTGACGGAAGACAGCGTAAGAATGAGCATTTCCTTCAACGGAAAAACCCGTTTTACCTTGGATTTTCCTGCGGATGCCGACAATGCCTCCATTGAAAAGACAGTATTGAATGACGAACAAACAAAAAAATATACGGAAGACAAGCAAATCGTCAAGGTCATCATCGTGCCGAAGCGTATCGTAAACATAGTATTCAAATAGTGTCGAACCCCTGCGGAAGCTGCTTGTCCTCCAAGCAACTTCCCATATCCTTTACATCCAACAAACATGAAATACTCAAAAGAACATATTTGGCAAGAAACCAAAGATTACATCAGTATCTTTACAGGGCTTACCGTCTATGCATTAGGATTCACCTGTTTTATCCTGCCTTACCAAATCACGACCGGCGGATTGTCCGGTGCGTCCGCCATCATATACTATGCCACAGGTTTTCCCGTACAATACACTTATTTTTTGGTCAACGCGGCCTTACTTATCTTCGCCGTCAAAATTCTGGGTTTCCGCTTCTGTTTGAAAACGATTGTAGGTACATTGGCCCTGACATTCGAATTTGAACTTTTCCAAAGGCTTTTGTCTGACGAAAGCGGGCAACTTCCCATGATTTTAGGCAATCAGACTTTCATGGCCTGCGTACTTGGAGCCTGTTGCGAAGGAGTGGGGCTTGCCATTGTCTTTTTGAGCAACGGCAGCACGGGAGGGACTGATATCATTGCCGCCATCGTCAACAAATATCGTGACATCAGTTTAGGACGCGTGCTCATGTTTTGCGATATTGCCATCGTGTCTTCCAGTTACTTCGTATTCCACGAATCACAAAAAGTCGTATTCGGATTTTGCGTGCTCATCATTTCCATGATTATGTTGGATTACTACATGAACAGTGTGCGGCAATCCGTGCAGTTCCTCATATTCTCCGACAAGCACGACGAAATAGCCGAGGCAATAAGCAGGCAACTCGAGCGGGGAGTCACCATTCTCTTCGGCGAAGGCTGGTACAGCAAGGAGCCACGGAAGGTATTGGTAGTTTTGGCCAAACGAAATGAAGGCATAGAAATATTCCGCCTCATCCACCGTATCGACCCCAAAGCCTTCGTCTCGCAAAGTAACGTGGTAGGTGTCTACGGGGAAGGATTCGACAAATTGAAAATAAAATAACGGAGCATGGAAAAGACCGCATTCTCCATCGTTTCCCTTTTTGCAATTGCGCAACTCGCCATACCCTATGTCTTCGGATACGCCCCATATCCGAATAGAAACGGTCACATGGGGTAGCCCTATCCTTATATTATATTCTTTACAATAATAAAAATATCCTATGAAAAAGAAACTGGTCTTTGCCACAAACAACGCCCATAAATTGGAAGAAATAAGAGCTATCTTAGGTGATAGCATCGAAATATTAAGTCTTGCCGACATCCATTGCCATGCCGACATCCCTGAAACGGCCGGCACTCTTGAAGGCAATGCCCGGCAAAAGTCACGGTACGTATATGAACATTACGGATTAGATTGCTTCGCCGACGACACCGGACTGGAAGTGGAAAGCCTTGGAGGGGCACCGGGCGTGTATTCCGCACGTTATGCCGGCGGACAAGGACACGATTCGCAAGCCAACATGGACAAACTCCTGAAGGAAATGGAAGGAAAAAACAATAGGAAAGCGCAATTCCGCACCATTGTCTCGTTAATTGAAAAAGGAGAAGAAAGGCAGTTCGAGGGAATCGTGAAAGGACAAATTGCCAAGGAGAAAAAAGGAGAACACGGATTCGGCTACGACCCTATCTTCCAACCCGACGGCTACGAAGCCACTTTCGCCCAAATAGGAAGCGACGTCAAGAACCGCATCAGCCACCGCGCACGCGCCGTCGCCGCCCTCTGCAGCTACCTAAGGGAAAACTATAATGCCGGATAAAGGACAGCACGAGATGGAAAAAACAAACATAAATCCCCACGCTTCTCCAAAGAAAAGATACGTATGGGTGGATTATGCCAAGTTCTTTTCCATATTACTTGTAGTGTCCTACCACACTCCCCAGCGCGCCGGAGGGTACGTCGGGGATTTACTATACTTCCTGAGAATGCCAGCCTTTTTCATGATGGCGGGGTTCCTTTTCAATGCGGACAGGTTTCCTTCGCTCGGTCATTTCCTAAGACATAGAAGCATCCAATTGATAGTACCCTATGTGTCCTTTTTCACAATTTTCTATGTTTCATGGCTACTCTTCGGACGAAACTGGGTAGGAGAAAACGAACTGTCCATTCCGCTGTGGAGACCGTTAATTGAATTCGCCTATGGGAGTCCAACGACGGTAGTTGCCCCTTACTGGTTCATTTGTTGCTTGTTCAGCATGCAAATAATCTATTATTTGCTCATCCGATATTTGCCGAAACCTGCAGTCATCGCCGTTGTGTTCGTTTGTCCCCTTTTGAATTGTATTCCGGGAATTTCTTATCTGCCTTGGAACTTATCGGCAGCATTGCTGTATATACCCTTTTATGCTTTTCCCAATATTTACAAGGAATATATCAAGTCTCTGTCCTCAAAGAATGTCTTTGGTGCTCTTGCCGGTTTATGCATGGCTCTCTTCCTCATACGATATGGCAACCGTGGCAACGCGCTGGCAAAGAATATGGAGGTTGAAATCTGCGGCCTCTTGATAATGCCCGCATATACCATTTTCATAAAAGCACTGTCACGTATTAAAATAACAGACAAATTCGTGGCTTTCATAGGTAAAAACACTATCATCATCTTGGCACTGCATAACTACATCATCGGTTTCTTCAAGATATTTCTCAAAGACATGACAAACCACGAAGGATATGCTACCAACATGACATTTACCATATTGACCATCGTCATCTGCTGCTTGCCTATCAAACTAATCAATTCATACGCACCTTTCCTGATAGGCAGAGGCCCTTGCTTCGAAAAGAAACTCAAATAAGGCGGGTACATGAAGACAAGACTTCCAAGCCATGGATTCCATTGCCAAACGAATCCGGCAGAAATCCCGCCCGGCGAAAAAAACACCGTAAGGCACAATTTACCGACATTGTCCCGTTAATAGAAAAGGAGTATGAATTTAATAGCGAATATTATGAATAAATACGTCTTATGGATTGTTCCCTTCATATACGCGACCGTTTCGTCCGGACAGGCCATCGGCTCCTGGAAAGCTTACCCGGCATTGCAAATATCCACTTATAACGTACCGGCAGGCCATAAAGTATATTCCCTTTGTAACGGAAACCTTTTCAGTTACGACACCGAAGACACGGAAGTCCACGTGTTTGACAGGATTGACGGATTACACGACACCAAAATAAAATTCATAAGATATGGCAATGAAAGCCGAAAGCTCATCCTCGTATATGAAAACGGGAACATAGACTTGATTTATCCAGACAACGAAGTGGCCAACATGAAACAACTTAAGGACAAGAACTATCCCAACCTCGTCATCAACAATGTTTCCGTAGTAAAAGAAAAAGCATATATATGCACGAACTTCGGAATAGTAGTGGTGAACATGGACAAAGAAACATTCGAATCCACATACGACTTGAACCTGAACGTATACAGTTGCACGGCAGATGAACATCACATCTACTTCTGTTGTTCGGAAAACGGCTTCAACATAGGCGACCTGAACCTTAACTTGTTGGACAAGAAAAATTGGACGCACGTCAATGCCAACCTCTTCCACGAACTTGCGTTCTTCAAGGGCGAGCTAATCGGATACAACAAGAATACGGGAATATTCGTCATCGACCGGCAACACTACACGACCACGGACTTGGCAAGAGGAACCTGCTCTTTCTTCTCCTGTTCCGAAGACGTCATGCTCGCCGGGAACTCTTCCCTTGTCTATCTGTTCAACGATATCACGGACAAGCAGGAAATCAGACAAGACAATCCATTCAATCATTTAACTCATGCCGGCGGCACATATTGGGCAAGCCAAGGCATGAAAGGGCTGCAGCCTTATGTACTTTCGGACAAGGCATTCTCCGCCACCGGGTCGGCCATCCAACCTAACAGCCCCGTCCGCGACTATTTCTGCAATATGCACTACGATGGCAACCGTTTGCTCGTCGCCGGCGGGGACTTTGGGCTATGGAACTACGAAGGTGTCATGAGGGAAGGAACCGTCATGTATTACGAAAACGGAACGTGGCACAACTTCAGCGAGGACGGCATTGCCGAACAGACAGGATTACCCTATAGAAACATATCCAGCATAGCCCAGAATCCCGACGACCCGACACATCATTTCGCGACTTCCGCCGGAGAAGGGCTTTATGAATTCAAGGACATGAAGTTCGTAAAAAGATTCGACTACACGAACAGTCCGTTGAGAACGCTTCAACCGGTACAGTCCGTTCCAGAAAGATTCGTACGCTGCGATGCACTGGAATATGACGCGGAAGGAAACCTATGGATGGTGAACTGCCAAACGGACACCGTCTTGACCGTATTGAAAAAAGACAATACTTGGACGAAACTTTATTATGAAGAACTTAAGTTGGCTCCCTATCTCCCCGACATGTTCTTCGATGAAGAAAGAAAACTCTGGGTTCTCTCGAAACGCGGCCCGTTGGCAGGCGTATTCTTCCTGGACGACAACGGCACGCTGGAAGACACTTCCGACGACTTCCATCTGAAAAGGCATAAGATAGTAAACCAAGACGGCATAGAGTATGAACCGTATTTTTTCAACTGTTTCGCCCAAGACCTCGACAAGCAAATATGGGTGGGTACGAACGAGGGACTCTTCGTCATAGAAAGCCCTGATGACTTTGTACGGAACGATGATTTCAGGTTCACCCAAATAAAGATAGCCCGCAACGACGGAACAGGCTATGCCGACTACTTGTTCAACGGAGTTAACATCAGCAGCATAACTGTCGATGCGGCCAATCGGAAATGGATAGGAACGGCCAACGAAGGCGTTTATTTAGTAAGCGAAGACGGACAAGAAATATTGAAACATTTCACTACGGACAACTCTCCGCTCGCATCCAATGAAATACAGAGTATGGCTGTCAGTCCGAAAACGGGAGAAGTCATGATTGGCACGTCCTTAGGACTCGTGTCGTATATGAGCGATGCCAATACTCCTTCTGCGGAATTGGACAAAAGCAACGTGCGCGTGTATCCCAATCCCGTACGGCCTGATTACAACGGGGTCATTACTGTGGACGGGCTGACTTTCGACGCGGAAGTCAAAATCACTACAGTCACCGGACAGTTGGTGTATTCCGGTCATGCCAACGGCGGCCTTTTCACATGGGACGGACGAAACCGAAACGGCAAGAGAGTATCTTCAGGAGTCTACAACATCATATCCACCGATGCGGAAAGGAAGAAAGCCATCGTAAATCGCGTGACTTTCATCCGTTGAAAGCGTTCACGGCGGCTACCACCGAATCAATCTCCCCGTCCGTCAACAGGGGAGACATCGGCAAGCTCAATTCCTCACGATGGATGCGCTCCGTCACTGGCAACGACAGTGAAGCATACGCTGGCAACGCGCCTTGCCGATGAGGCGGAACAGGGTAATGTACCAGCGATTCCACGCCGTGACGCTCCAAATGTTCGCGCAACCTGTCACGTTCGGGAGTAAATACCGTAAAGACATGAAAGACATGAGCATCCGCGTTGGCTTCCATTCGTGGCAAGACCACTTCCGGGTTGGTTATCTCCCTCGTGTACCTGCAAGCCGCCCGGCGACGGAAACCGTTATATTCGTCCAACCGTCCGAGTTTCACATTCAATACAGCTGCCTGTAACTCGTCCATACGGCTGTTGATGCCCGCGTAAGGATGCACATATTTGGAAGAAGAACCGTAATTGGCCAACATACGCACTCTTCCGGCCAAATCCCCGTCGTCGGTCGTTACAGTCCCGGCATCCCCCAAGGCACCCAAGTTCTTGCCAGGATAGAAACTGAATCCTGCGGCATCCCCCAAAGCCCCGGCCTTGACTCCTCCGTAGGTCGCTCCATGAGCCTGTGCGCAATCTTCTACCACCAACAACCCTTTCCTACGGGCTATGCGTCTTATCTCATCCATCCGGCACACCCTACCATAGAGATGCACCGCCATGACCGCTTTGGTACGTTCGGAAACCAGATTGTCTACTTTCTCCGGGTCTATGTTGCAAGTTTCCCATTCCGGTTCGCAAAGCACCGGCCTCAGACCGGCGCGTATGACCGCCAATATGGAAGCTATGTAAGTATTCGCCGGCACGATGACTTCATCTCCTTCCTTCATCCTCCCCATACTGACATAAGCCATAAATATAAGCGTGAGGGCATCCAGCCCGTTTCCCGTGCCCACGCAATGCCTGACTCCGCAGTAACGGGCAAACCGTTGCTCAAAAGTTTCCACTTCTTTTCCGAACAGGTACCATCCGGAACGCATTACCCGCGCCACGACCTCCGACAATTCCGGTTCGAAAGAATCGTTGACTCTCTTCAAATCCAAATATCTTACCATGATTTAACTTCAGGCATTCATCATAAATCCACTTCATACGTGTCGTAAGTTACAGCCCGTCCGCCGAAACCTTCCTTTTGGAATACAAGCCCCTCATTCAACACGCGGCCGCCCTGCTCCACGGAAGTGCCCATGTCAAAATAGGGAACGTTCTTGTATTCTTCATGAATCAAACGGTGGAACAAGAAGTCCACGGCCCCGCACTTTCTTCCTTCGGAAGTGGAACCTATATACTGTACATGAACCGCCCTTGCCGTCATGTACAACACGCAACCGGCCACCGTCCGCCCCTCCGCACTGCGAACCCTGTACAACAATATCTGTCGCGGAAACCGGGAATGCAACAACTTTATCTCTTCCAAGGAATGTACGGGACGTGTCCGATGGCTTTCCATCAGATTTTCTTCCAACACTTTCCAAAACGTTGGAAAGTCCTCGTCCCGGCTGATGGAAAGTCCCTCACGTAAAGCATGCTTCACCTTACGGCAACGAAGTCTGCTGAATCCCCAGCCCATCGAAGGCAAAACGACCGTGGAAACCCTGCGTTCCGACAGGCGCGCCCCGAAGCGGTACAAAGCATACAAGTCTTCTTCGCTGGGATAACGGACATATATATAAGGTACGGGCGAATAAATCCACCTTACGGCCGACGTATGCGCCTTCACGTAACGGATTATTGCCCCGAACAACTCCAACATGAGCGCGGTAGTCATTTTCTCGTCCGTCACCACGCCTCCATACGTCAGTCCCCGATGACTGCAGAACTCCGTCGCCGTGCAATGTGCGGGCAACAAGGCATGCAACCGTCCGCCCTTGTAAGCCATGAGGGAGAAGTCCGCGAAACGGTCGGCATGATAATCCAAATAACCGCGCATGAAAAGGAAAGTCCCGTTGCGGGAAGCCCGGACTAAATCGTCCCATTCCTCCTTGCAGTCGTCGCTGTACCGCCTTATTTCCCATCCGTTCTCCATTCTTTCCATCCCCACGCCATCCGCCTATCCATGAATAATACGCAGAAAATCTTCGTAAGAGTTGACATACATCTCAGGCCGGTAAGGCTGGGAAGACAACACCAACAACACGGTTTCTTCGGAGAAACCCGACAGCTCGTTCCATGTCAGCGGCGGAATGAGGAGTCCCTTGTCCGGCGCGTCGAGCACATACGTCCGCCTGCCCTCCTTGTTTTCCAAGGTAATCGTGACGCATCCTTTCACGGCCACCAAATACTGGTAGGTAAGGCGGTTGGCGTGCCTGCCGCGTTCATGTCCTCCGGGTACGCCGTAAATCCAGTATGCCCGCTTCACTTCGAAAGGCAAATTCTTTCCGGTTTCAACGACGGTAAGGCTTCCACGTTCATCGGTAAAAGTATCCAACCTCTCCATTACAAACCCAGTTTCTCGGATATTTCCAACATCCTGTGAATCGGCTTGACAGCCTTTTCCGCGACTTCCGCATCCACTTCTATTTCCGGCCACTCGTATTTCAAAGTATTGTATAGTTTTTCCAACGTAATCAACTTCATGTAATTACATTCGTTGCAGGCGCATGTGCTGTCGTTCGGCGGAGCGGGGATGAAAGTCTTCTCGGGACAAGCCTTCTGCATTTCGTGCAATATGCCGCTTTCCGTAGCCACGATGAATTCCTTTCCCTCATGGCTCACTGCGTATTTGAGCAATGCCGAGGTCGAACCTACCACGTCCGCCAGTTTCAACACCGCTCCCTTGCACTCAGGATGGGCGAGAATCTTGGCATTCGGATGAGATTCCTTTATTTGCAATATTTTCTCCACGGAAAATTTCTCATGCACGTGGCAAGCTCCTTCCCAGAGCAGCATGTCGCGCCCCGTCACGGAATTTATATAGTTTCCGAGGTTCCTGTCCGGCCCGAAGATTATCTTTTCGCCGGGCGGGAAACTTTCCACTATCTTGCGGGCGTTGCTCGAAGTAACCACCACGTCTGTCAAAGCCTTGACGGCAGCCGTGGTGTTCACGTACGATATGACCAAATGGCCGGGATGAGCCGAGACGAACCGTGAGAACCCGTCCGCCGGACAACTTTCGGCCAATGAACAAGTCGCATTCATATCCGGGATCAAGACCTTTTTGTCAGGACAGAGGATTTTGTTGGTCTCTCCCATGAAATGGACGCCGCACATGACGATGATGTCCGCTTCGGTCTCGGCCGCCTTTTGAGCCAGCGCAAGACTGTCTCCCACGAAGTCGGCCGAATCCTGGATGATTCCTTCCGTATAGTAATGCGCCATGACGACGGCGTTCTTCTGCCGGCAAAGTCTCCTGATTTCGCCCTTCAAATCGAGCTCCTTTGCCACAGGTTCATCCACGAACCCCTTGTCTACCCATTCTTTCTTGACCATATATATATTATGAGATTTTGTTTTTTATCTTTGAAATCTAATGTAGATGATGATAGGCTGTTGATAGTGTCGATAAAAAAGAAGCCTGAAAATTGCTTTTTAAGTTATCAAAACGGGGTACGGAGTAACGTGTCTTTTTTCAACATGGGTTTAGGGTTTCTTATTCTTTGAACTGAATGTATTATGGTATGTCCTTTGTCGTTTTCGACCGACTGTTCATAACCTGCAAAGTTAAGAACTTTAATGGAAAAAGGGCGCATAAATCTGATGAAAATACGGTTCAAAGTTCTTTTCTATCTTTTGCTAACTTATTTGGCGGTTTGAAATATTCTTGTAACACGGCTGGATTAGTGAATCCAAAATTTATCTTCTACAATCTGTTCACGATTTGTGAACGGGTTGTCAAGCAGTTTTTATCGGTTTTGTTATCTTTGTGAACAAATATGTCGAAAACGATGAGAAAACTTAATATAACGGAGCTGAACAGAATTTCCGCCGAAGAGTTCAAGACGGTCGAAAAACTTCCTTTGGTTGTGGTGCTGGATAATGTGAGGAGCTTGTATAATGTGGGTTCAGTGTTCCGTTCTTCCGACGCTTTCAGGGTAGAATCCGTGTACCTGTGCGGGATCACTGCCACTCCGCCGCAAGTGGAAATCCATAAGACGGCATTGGGAGCCGAGTATTCGATGGACTGGGTTTATTATGGGTCTGCGAGAGATGCGGTGGAGCATCTTAAGGCTGAAGGTTACGGAGTCTGGGCTGTAGAACAGGCGGAAGGCAGCGTCATGTTGCAGGATTTCCGGCCTGACAGGGGAAGAAAGTATGCCGTCGTGCTGGGAAACGAGGTGAAAGGTGTGCAACAAGAAGTCGTCGACCGATGCGAGGGATGCATAGAAATACCTCAGTTCGGGACCAAGCATTCCCTGAATGTTTCCGTCGCAGCCGGGATTCTGATATGGGAACTTGCCTGCAAGATGAAGCTGTCGGCATCATAGCGTGCCGGCTTCCACCATTTTCACGACCCTTTCCGTCAGCCTGTCGTCGGCTTCGGGGTCATAGTTTTTTTTGAGGCTGGCTCCGAATATGCTGGCGAAAGTCTGGTAGAACCCGGCCTTGAAAGGTCCGAAAAAGGCTTTCACTATTTCGAAGGAACTTTGGTTGCATTCGCGGTCTACCAATTTGATGAGCAGTTTCCCTTGTGAATAAGTCAGCTTTTTCATTTGCGGGGTATATTGCCTCTTTATTCCCTTCTCTACGGCTCGGATGTGAGCGTCCTTTTCTTTCTTAGTGGGCAGTTTTTCCAAATACTCGTATGTCTCGGATATGGTCTGGTTTACCATTTTTGCAATGGGAAGTGTCTTTTTCACGTTATAGACCAATCTGTTATATCGGATGATTTCCCTTTTGCTCTTGAACTTGAGCGGGGGATACACCGGCAGTTCGGGCATGATTATCACGGTGATGGAATCGCCTTGATAAAATTCCTTCTGCACTTTCTTGTAGAACACTACCCTTATCCTCTGTTCCCCGTCTGCGGGAAAAAACTCTTCCTGGGCTTCCGCTTGCAAGGCAAGGACACCTGATAAGAACAATATGACAAGCCTGTATATCCTCATGTTTGGTGCAAAAATACAAATTAAATGCTTTTCATCGCTTGCCTTTTACAAAGAATATAATTTGTTATATTAAAAATAGTTGCTTATATTTGAAGAATGACGGGAAAATGTTTCAAGTTCGTTTTTCCGCGCCTTTCGTGGACAAATGTGCTGGTGTTTTGTCTCCTGCAGACTTGTCCCGTGGATGAAGTCGGCGCGCAGGATTATTCCTGGGAAGAATTTGTGGAGAAGTTTTCCGTGGACGAATACGATGAGGGAAAGGATTTGAACCCTCTCATGGAAGACTTGGAAGAGCTGCACGAGCATCCCTTCAACCTGAATACGGCCACGAAGGAAGACTTGGAGCAATTGCCTTTTTTAGACGCTGAAGAAACGGAGGAAATATTAGCATACGTGTATCGTTACGGCCCGATGCAGTCGATGGGGGAGTTGATGTTGATAAAAGGTTTGGACTACCAGACCCGTCAGTTTCTTGCTTTGTTCGTTTATGTGGGAAGCCCCGCCAAGAAAGATGGAAGGTTGTGGTTGAAGACCTTGCTGAAGGAAGGGCGGCATGAGGTTACGACCCGTTTGGACGTTCCTCTTTACAGGCGTGAAGGATACAAGATTCCCGGATACGAGGTGTTGTCGGAAAACCCGAACAAAGTGTACCTTGGCAACTCCTTGTATCACAACGTGCGCTATGCCTATCAGTATGGGAACAGGCTCTTTTGGGGGTTCACTGCGGAGAAAGACGCGGGGGAACCGTTCGGGAGTTATGGAAACAAGGCTTACGACTCC
The DNA here is from genome assembly GCA_964412085.1 of uncultured Paraprevotella sp. GTDB lineage: Bacteria > Bacteroidota > Bacteroidia > Bacteroidales > Bacteroidaceae > Paraprevotella. The sequence continues at coordinate 20,117 of CAYPMY010000019.1, forward strand.
TATTCTTTCCATTTCCTGCTGAAAGACTGTGGCATGATTAAGGCGTTGGCCTTGGGGGACTATCGTTTGAGTTTCGGCGAAGGCTTGGTCTTGAACAGCGACTTTTCCTTCGGGAAGTCCACTCTTTTTAACATGGGCGACGCGAAACTGCCCGTCAAGAGGTTCTCTTCCACGTCCGAGACTTCTTTTTTCAGGGGAATGGCGGTTACATTCCGTTTCGGAAACACGGACGTGTCGGCTTTCTGTTCCTACCTGCCTGTGGACGCCACTTTAAGGGAGGACGGTACGATTTCCTCGTTGAAGACCGACGGCTTGCATCGTACCCTGTTGGAGCTGTCCAAGAAGCATGACGTGAGGGAGCAGTCCGCCGGGACGGACGTTACCTGGAACATCAGGCACTTCTCTTTGGGCGCTACCGTGTTTTACCAGCATTTCAGCCTGTCTTTTTCAAAAGGAAAGGAACTTTACAGGCAGTACTACCCGGAAGGGAGGGACTTCGTGAACGCCGGCCTGCACTACCGTTGGCACGACGAAAGGTTTACGTTTTCCGGCGAGACGGCGTTCAGCAACGTGTACGGAGGCTGGGCTACGCTGAACAAGGCCGTTTATCGTTTCAGCCATCGGTACAGTGTGGTGGCCCTGCAGCGTTTTTTCGCTTTCCAGTACGTCGGGTTGCGCGCCAACAGCTTTTCCGAGGGCGGGGCTGTCAGGAACGAAAGCGGGTTTTATGCGGGAGTGGAGGCTTCCCCGCTGAACGAGCTGAATCTGTCGGTTTACGTGGATTATTTTTACTTTCCTTGGCCCAAGTTCGGGACACCCCATACCTCGGAAGGGGCGGAGGGGACGTTCCAGGCCGATTGGGTCGTTTCCGGGAAGTGGAAGCTGTCCGGGCGTTACCAGCTGAAGCGCAAGGAACGCTACGGGCAACCTTACCTTTATCACAAGTTGAAGACGCAGGCGCAATATACGCCTTCGAAAGCCTTGGAATGGCGCGGGGTGGCGAGATGCACGAGGGTGAGGGACATCTATGGGCGGCATGTCACGGGATACATGGGAGGGAGCGTCCTGAAATGGAAGGATCGGAAAGACAGGCTGGACGTGGCCGGGTCGTGCGTCTATTTCGACAGCGAGGACTACAAGGCGGCCATGTCTTTTTACGAGCCTTCCTTGCCGCATGCCTTCTCCTTCATGACGGTGTACGGGCATGGGATGAGGGCGGCGCTGGACGCACGGTGGAACATGGCAGGCGGTTGGATGCTGATGCTGAAATACGGGATCACCGGATATTTCGACCGCAAGGAAATAGGCGAAGGCCTGCAACGCATAGGGGGACGGCGGAAAAGCGACCTTTCTTTCTTGTTGCGTTACAAGTTTTGAGGCGGATTATGTTACCTTTGCATGAATCAAAGACGGAATTATGGCTACAGTGATTTATCCTTCTCCCATATTCGGGCCGGTGCATAGCCGCAGGTTAGGCGTTTCTTTGGGCATCAACCTGCTTCCGGGGGACGGGAAGCTATGCACGTTCGATTGCGTGTATTGCGAATGCGGGTTCAACAGGGATTTCCGTCCCGAAAGGCCGTTGCCCGCGCGTGAAGAGGTGCGCGCGGCCTTGGAAAGGCGGCTGGAGGAAATGTCCGCGGGCGGGTCTGTGCCGGATGTCCTGACGTTTGCGGGAAACGGGGAGCCCACGCTTCATCCGCGTTTCGCGGAGATCGTGGAAGATGCCTGCTCCTTGCGCGACAGGTATTTCCCGAAGGCCAAAGTCAGCGTGTTGAGCAATTCCACCCGGATATTCGTTCCGGAAGTGTTCGAGGCTTTGAGGAAAGTGGACAACAACATCCTGAAATTGGACACGGTGGACGGAGATTACATCCGCCGGGTGAATCGTCCCGCGGGGCGTTACGAGGTAAGCCGGGTGGTGGAACGCCTGAAAGAGTTCCGGGGCAAGGTAGTCATACAGACGATGTTCATGAAGGGGACGTCGGGCGGTGCGGACGTGGACAACACCTCAGACCGCTTCGTGGAGCCGTGGCTGCGCGCCGTGAAGGAAATATCGCCCTCCCGCGTCATGATTTACACCATAGACCGCGAAACGCCCGACCATGGGCTGAAAAAGGCCACGCGCGAAGAACTGGACGCCATCGCCGCGCACGTCAGGCAAGAGGGGCTGGACGTTTCCGTTTCTTATTGACAGGTGTCGCGGTTGGCTGGAAGGGATCGTGGCCGTGAAGTCATGGGCCTTCGTCTTATTTCTGGTCGTAAGCGTGCTTGGGATAGTCTATCGTATAGTGCAGCCCGCGGCTCTCCTTGCGCTCGATGGCCTGCCGCGTGATGAGGTAGCCCACGTTGATCATGTTGCGCAGTTCGCAAATGTCTTTGGTGGCCTTTACGCGTTTGAAGAGGTCTTCGGTCTCCTCGTATAGCAAGTCCAGACGTGTCCACGCCCGTCTCAGGCGCAGGTCGCTCCGCACGATGCCCACGTAGTTGCTCATGATTTGCCCCACTTCCTTCATGTCCTGCGCGACGAGCACCTTTTCCTCGTTGCTCATCGTGCCCTCGTCGTTCCATTCGGGTACTTCTTCGTTGAAGGCATACCGGCCTATGGCCTCCAAGCTGTGGCGGGCGGCGGCGGCGGCGTACACCACTGCTTCGATAAGCGAGTTGCTGGCCAGCCGGTTGCCCCCGTGCAGCCCGGTGCAGGAGCATTCGCCCACGGCATAGAGCCGCCGGATGCTGGAACAGGCGTTGAGGTCTACCTTGATGCCGCCGCACATGTAGTGGGCGCACGGGGTCACGGGGATATACTGACGGGTGATGTCGATGCCGATGGAGAGGCATTTGGCGCAGATGTTCGGGAAGTGGCGCCTGGTCTCTTCCGCGTCCTTGTGCGTCACGTCCAGACACACGTGGTCCAGGCCGTGCATCTTCATCTCCTTGTCTATGGCGCGGGCCACGATGTCGCGCGGGGCCAGGCTGAGCCGCTTGTCGTACTTCTGCATGAACTCCTCGCCGTTGGGCAACCGCAGGATGCCGCCGTACCCCCGCATGGCCTCCGTGATGAGGTAGGCCGGATGTGTCTCGCCCGGATGGAAGAGAGCCGTGGGGTGGAACTGCACGAACTCCATGCCCTCCACCGTGCCTTTGGCGCGGTAGACCATGGCGATGCCGTCGCCCGTGGCGATGTCGGGGTTGGTCGTGGCGGCGTAGACCGCTCCCGTGCCGCCGGTGGCCATGAGGGTGACTTTGGAGAGGAACGTGTCTATCTTCTGGGTGTCGGGATCCAGCACGTAGGCGCCGTAGCATTCTATGTCCGGCGTGCGCCGCGTCACCTTGATGCCCAGATGGTGCTGCGTGATGATTTCCACGGCGAAGTGGTTTTCCAGTACCGTGATGTTCGGGCGGCGGCGCACGGCTTCCGCCAGCCCGCGCTGGATTTCGAAGCCCGTGTCGTCGGCGTGGTGCAGGATGCGGAACTCCGAGTGCCCGCCTTCGCGGTGCAGGTCGAAGTTCCCTTTCTCGTCCTTGTCGAAGTTCACGCCCCATTCCACGAGGTCGCGTATGCCCCGCGGCGCGTTCTTCACCACTTGTTCCACGGCTGCGGGGTCGCTGATGAAATCCCCCGCGACGATGGTGTCTTTGATGTGTTTCTCGAAGTTGTCCACTTCCATGTTGGTCACGGAGGCTATCCCTCCTTGTGCCTTGGACGTGTTGGCTTCTTCCAACGTGGTCTTGCACACGATGCCTACCTTGCCTTTGCCCGCGTCGGCCACTTTCAGGGCGTAACACATCCCGGCCACTCCCGAGCCTATCACCAAAAAGTCGAATTTGCGTATCATGCCGTCAGTTCATGCTGTAGATGTTGGACATTGCAAAACTACTTAAAAACTCGGTTGGTTGTGCGTTTGTCGCCGGGTTTCTTCAGATTTTTCGCTCCTGCGCCTGCGCGGTTTCCCGATGGATGGTGGCGTCCGCCTGGCGCGGCGGAAGTCTTTCTGCCCCGCCGCCGTGTCCCCCGGTGCGGCCGCGAGGCGCGCCGGGGCTGGGGTCGGCTACTGCCCGTCGGTTCGTCCTGCGATTTCGACAGAAGGAGCGTTCCCCGCAGGCGGACG
>CAYPMY010000020.1:0-24161 GCA_964412085.1 uncultured Paraprevotella sp.
GGCGCGGTGGACTTCATCCCCTGGCGCGGCGGCTTCTCCCGGGGCATCTTCGCCGCCGGGGTGCTCCGCGTGGACGCGTCGGCCGACGCGGGGTACTTCGCCGGACTCTACAGGGAGTACTACAGGGACGCGGCCTTCACGCACTACGCGGACAAGGCCTTCGACATGAAACAGGTGGTCAACACCAACAAGGCCATGGTCCACGTGGAAAAGTCCGGCGACAAGCTGCTGGTCACCGCCGCGATAGACAACCTGCTCAAAGGCGCCGGCGGGCAAGCCGTGCAGAACATGAACCTCATGTTCGGGCTGGACGAGACGTCAGGCCTGCGCCTGAAACCGTCCGCGTTCTGAAAGGGGCGCGCCGGGACGCGATTAATGTTCAAGGAAGGAGGGACAAGATGGAACTGTTCGACGTATATCCGCTTCTCGACGTGGACGTCGTGAAAGGGAAAGGATGCCATGTCTGGGACGACAAGGGCCGGGAATACCTCGACCTCTACGGAGGCCACGCCGTGATCAGCGTCGGCCACTGCCATCCGCACTACGTGGAGAAGCTGACGCGGCAGCTCGGCCGGCTGGGCTTCTACAGCAACTCCGTGGTCAACAGGTTGCAGGTGGAACTGGCCGGGCGTCTGGGCGAAGCCTGCGGCTACGAAGACTACCGGCTCTTCCTGGTCAACTCCGGGGCGGAAGCCAACGAGAACGCGCTGAAGCTGGCCAGCTTCCACAACGGCCGGCGGCGCGTGCTGTCCCTCTCGAAGGCGTTCCACGGGCGCACGTCCCTGGCCGCCGAGGCAACGGACAGTCCCGGGATCATGGCCCCCGTCAACGCCGGCGGGCACGTGACCCGCCTGCCCTTGAACGACCTGGACGCCTTCAGGGCCGAACTCGCCAAAGGCGACGTGTGCGCCGTGATCGTGGAGTGCATCCAGGGCGTCGGAGGCGTCCGGCTCGCCGCCGCCGGGTTCATGCAAGGGCTGCGGCGGGCATGCGACGAGACGGGCACGGTGCTGGTCTGCGACGAAGTCCAATGCGGATGCGGCCGTTCGGGCAGGTTCTTCGCCCACCAGCATCTCGGGGTGAGGCCCGACTTGATCACGGTGGCAAAAGGCATCGGCAACGGTTTCCCCATGGGGGCGGTGCTGGTTTCGCCCGGGTTCGCCCCGGTGCACGGCCGGCTGGGCACGACTTTCGGCGGGAATCATCTGGCTTGTGCTGCGGCCCTGGCCGTGCTGGACGTCATGGAAGAGGAACATCTGGTGGAGAACGCCGCTAAGATCGGGAAATTCCTGATGGAAGGCCTGGACACCTTGCACCTGCCCCACGTGACCGACGTCAGGGGGCGCGGCCTGATGATAGGCGTGGAGCTGGACGTGCCCTGCAAGGGAATCAGGGACAAGCTGCTCTTCGAGGAGCATTGTTTCACGGGATGCAGCGGCACGAACGTGCTGAGGCTCCTGCCCCCGCTTTGCCTGAGCGAAGCGGAAGCGGCCGGTTTCCTGGAAAGGTTGGAACGCGTGTTGAACAGGCAATGAACAATCAAGCGGAGGAAAGAGACAATGAAAATCGCAATCATCGGCGCGGGCAACATGGGAGGAGCCGTCGCCCGCGGTCTGGCAAGGGGGAGCATGGTGAACACGTCGGACATCACGGTGTCCGATCCCGGCCGGGACAAGCTGGAGGCGTTGAAGGCCGAGTTCCCGGAGTTGAACGTCACTTGCGGGAATTCCCGTGCGGCGGCAGGAGCCGACGTGGTCATGCTGGCCGTGAAACCTTGGAAGATACAAGAGGTGATAGAGGAAATCAAAGGCGGTCTGGACTACGACAGTCAGGCGGTAGCTTCCATGGCGGGCGGGATAGGCACGGCGCGGCTCCGCGCTTGTCTGGACCGTGGCGACGGGGAATGTCCCGGAGTGTACCGTCTGATGCCGAACACGGCCGTCTCCGTCATGAGCGGGATGACTTTCATGACTTCCGTATGCTCCACGCCGGAACTAGACGCCGGGATGCTGGCGATGTTCAAGGAAATGGGCGATGCCATGCTGGTCGAGGAACGCCTGATGAACGCAGGAATGGCTTTGGCCTCCTGCGGCATCGCTTACGTGATGCGTTATGTCCGTGCGGCAACCGAAGGCGGGGTGGAATTGGGCTTTCGCGCCGGGGAAGCACAGCGGGCCGTCATGCAGACGATGAAAGGCGCCGTGGATTTGCTGGTTGCCGGAGGGTCGCATCCGGAAATGGAGATCGACAAGGTGACGACACCCGGGGGATCGACCATCCGCGGGCTGAACGCGATGGAGGAGGCCGGGTTCACCCGGAGCGTCATCAGGGGGCTGAGGGCTTCGGTGAAGGAATAAGGAAAGGGGCGTCCTCATGTCACGACAATATAAACGCATAGCCGTCAAAATCGGGAGTAACGTCCTGGCCCGCAAGGACGGAGCCTTGGACGTGACGCGCATGTCGGCCTTGGTAGACCAGGTTGCAGAACTGAGGGGAAACGGCATCGAAGTCATTCTGGTTTCTTCCGGTGCCGTGGCCAGCGGGCGCGGTGAACTGGAAGAGGCCGTCCCGCGCAGGATGGACAGCGTGGAACGGCGGCAACTGTTCTCCGCAGTGGGGCAGGTCAAGCTCATCAACCTCTATTACGAACTGTTCCGCGAGTACCGTTTGCCAGTGGGGCAGGTGCTGACGACGAAAGAGAGCTTCAGCACGCGACGCCATTACCTGAACCAACGGGACTGCATGACGGTGATGCTGGAAAACGGGGTCGTTCCGATTGTGAACGAGAACGACACCGTCAGCGTGACGGAGTTGATGTTCACGGACAACGACGAGCTGTCCGGGTTGATTGCCACGATGATGGACGTGCAGGCTTTAATCATGCTGACCGACGTGGACGGCATATACGACGGCCCGCCCGGCGAACCGGGCGCGGAGGTCATCCGCGAGGTGGAGCCGGAACGGGACTTGCAGGAGTATGTCCGTACGGGGAAATCCGGTTTCGGACGGGGCGGGATGACGACCAAATGCTCCATAGCCCGCAAGGTGGCCGACGAAGGCATCGAGGTCGTCATTGCCAACGGCAAACGCGACGACATGCTTGCGGACTTGGTCTTGCGCCCCGGAAGCCGGGTGTGTACCCGTTTCGCCCCGCAAGAAGGCAACGTGTCGAGCGTGAAGAAATGGGTGGCCCATGGCACGGGATTCACGAAAGGGAAAGTCTACCTGGACGCCAAGGCGGTGGAGGCCGTGTATGGCGACCGTGCCGCGAGCATCTTGCCGGTAGGAATCACGCGGGTGGAAGGCGACTTCGAAAAAGGAGACCTGATACGCATCATGTCGCCCGAGGGACAAGACATAGGGGTCGGGCGTGCGGCATACGGCCGCGAGGAAGCCGCCCGTGTCATCGGGCGACACGACTGCAAGCCTTTGGTGCATTATGATTATCTGTATTTGGAATAAGCCCATGCTTCCCGGTACGGGTGTCGGGCGTGCAGGCCGGTGCGGAACGTGGGACCATGCAGGCGGGAACCAATGAACACGAAATTCCTCGCCCGGCATACAAAACCGCCCGGTGACCAAAAACCGGCTGAGGACAAAACCGGAAACAAGCAATCAGAAAAAATATAGGAAACCATGGACTTGACTTCCCTGTTTGAACGGGCAAGAGCCGCCAGCCGCGAGTTGCCGCAGTTGCCGGCAGGACGTGTGGACGGGATACTGCGTGCGGTAGCCGATGAAGCCCTGGCGCAGTCGGAACATATCCTGTCGGAAAACGCGCGCGACTTGGAGCGCATGTCCTCCGGCAACCCGATGTACGACCGCCTGAAACTTACGCCGGCACGTTTGGAAAGCATTGCCGCCGACATGCGCCATGTGGCGGACTTGCCTTCTCCCATAGGACGGGTGCTGAAGCATACCGTGTCGCCCGACGGATTGGATCTGAAACGGGTGAGCGTGCCGTTCGGCGTGATAGGGGTGATTTACGAGGCGCGTCCCAACGTGAGTTTCGATGTCTTTTCGCTTTGCGTCAAGGCCGGGAGCGCCTGCATGCTGAAAGGAGGAAGTGACGCCGGCTTTTCCAACCGTGCCATTGTAAAACTGATCCGCGGCGTATTGGAGCGTTCCGGCGTGAATCCGGACATCGTCACGTCATTGCCGCCCGGACGCGAGGCCGCGGCGGCCATGTTGCAAGCCCGCGGCTATGTGGATTTGCTGATTCCGCGCGGCAGCAGCGCCTTGATTCGATATGTGCGCGGGAACGCCCGCATTCCGTTCATCGAGACCGGAGCCGGAGTCTGCCATGCTTACTTCGACATGGACGGCGACGTGCAGAAAGGCGCTGCCATCGTCGACAATGCCAAGACGCGCCGGGTGAGCGTATGCAATGCGTTGGACAGCCTGCTGGTCCACGCCTCCCGTTTGCCCGACCTGCCGCGGTTGTGCGCCCCGTTGCAGGAGAGCCGCGTGCGCATTTATGCCGACGACCGTGCCTTGGCCTCCCTGCGAGGGCATTATCCGGCGGACTTGACGGACGCGGCCGCGGAGAAACATTTCGGCACTGAATTCATGGACTACAAGATGGCCGTGAAGACGGTGGACTCCCTGGACGAGGCACTGGCCCATATCGCCCGTTTCGGCTCGGGACATAGCGAGTGCATCATTACCGAGAACGCCGGTGCGGCCGAAAAGTTCCTGCAGTCGGTGGATGCCGCCTGCGTGTATGCCAACGCGCCGACCTCGTTTACCGACGGAGCCCGGTTCGGGCTTGGAGCCGAGATAGGCGTCAGCACCCAGAAGCTGCATGCCCGCGGCCCGATGGCGTTGGAAGAAATCACGACCTACAAATGGCTCGTGCGGGGCGACGGGCAGGTCCGCCCGAAGTAGTCCCCTTCCGTCAATCATAAAAAAAGACAATCATGAGAGTATTCCAAAACGTAGAAGACTTGGGCGATTTGAAAGCCGCCTTGCGCGAGGCTTTCGAAGTAAAGAAGAATCGTTCCCGGTACCAGGGGCTGGGCCGGGACAAGACCGCCCTCCTCATTTTCTTCAACAACAGCCTGCGCACGCGGTTGAGCACGCAGAAGGCAGCCCTGAACCTTGGGATGAACGTCATCGTGCTCGACGTGGACCAAGGGGCATGGAAGATAGAGACGGAGCGCGGCGTGATCATGGACGGCGACAAGAGCGAGCATCTGTTGGAAGCCATCCCCGTGACGGGATGCTATTGCGACCTTGTCGGGGTACGCTCGTTTGCCACGTTCGAAAGCCGCAAGGACGATTACGAGGAAAAGATACTGGACCGGTTCGTCCGTTACTCCGGCAAACCCGTGTTCTCCATGGAGAGTGCCACGGTGCATCCCCTGCAGGGCTTCGCCGACCTGATCACCATCGAGGAGTACAAACGGACGGCGCGTCCCAAGGTGGTGCTGTCGTGGGCGCCCCATCCCAAGGCGTTGCCCCAGGCCGTGCCCAACAGCTTCGCCCAATGGATGAACGCCGCCGGCGTGGACTTCGTGGTGACGCATCCCGAAGGCTATGAACTCGACCCGAAGTTCGTGGGCGGCGCCCGGGTGGAATATGACCAGCTGAAAGCCTTCGAAGGAGCCGACTTCATCTACGCCAAGAACTGGAGCTGTCCCGGCGTGACCCGTCCGGCGGATTACGGGAAAGTGCTGGTCAAGGACATGAGTTGGACGGTGGATGCCGCCCACATGGCTGTGACGAACGACGCTTTCTTCATGCATTGCCTGCCCGTGCGCCGGGGCATGGTTGTGACGGACGATGTGATAGAAAGCCCGCGATCGCTGGTCATCCCCGAAGCCGCCAACCGCGAGATTTCAGCCACGGTGGTACTTAAACGGATGTTAGGGAGCCTTTGAACCGTTCAGGCGGAAGATACTGTCGGAGAAAGGGGACTTTCATATGTTCCCCCGTCTCTTCCTCGAAGGCATCCGTGGACATGGCCGTTCCCGTGGCCGCAAGGGATCCGGCCGCGTCGCTTCCGCGTGTCGGAGGAAGGGACCGTCCTGCACGGGGGATATATGGCGGCCCCGGACGGCGGCGGAAGTAAAAGAGCCTTGCCGGCGCCGTTCGCCCGGCTTCGCGGAAGGAAGCGCTGTCCCGGGGCTTGTGCCCGGGGAATCGGACTCGGCGGCTGCCGGCGAGGGGAGGGGGACGAGGCGGACGGAAGTGGCCGGGGCCCGCTTCCATGGGCTGCAGGCGGACCTTGCCTGCGGAAAGCATGTCCGGGCGGACGAACCCGGCGAGGGGAGGGGGACGAGGCGGACGGAAGAGGCCGGGGCCCGCTTCCATGGGATGCAGGCGGACTTTACGTGCGGAAAGCATGTCCGGGCGGACGAATCCGACGAGGACGGGATCTCGGGAAGACCGGGATCCAGGCTAAAAGCCGAACCACCACGTCTTCCGCCCGTCGAAAGTCAGGACTGCAAACGCGATGCTGTCGCCTTCCCGCAGGCCGAGGGGACGAAGGGGCAGGCTGGCATATACCGTGGTGGAATATGAATACGGGTCGCCGCCCTGCCGGTGACAGAGCGACAAGTGGTAAACCGTTCCCGTGGGGGAAGGACGGGTGGAATCTGTCCGGTAACCCCATTCCTGCGTGCCGCCCTGCGTCTTGGGCGAGAGGTGCAGGTTGAGGTAATTCCCGCCGTCCCAGATACTGGCGACCGCCAGCGGGTCGTCATTGTCCGGCGGCCCTTCCTCCGGCTTCAGGAGGTTGACTGCCTCCACCGTGTAGACCTTGGCCACAGGACATCCCGCCCGGTATCCGGCAGTCACTTCGTAGCCGCATACGAGACGGTAGGCCGTGTCGGGCTGCAGGCCTCGTATCGGGCTGTTGATGGCGTACGTCTTCCCGTCGTCGGTGACGAACCGCGTACCGGTGCCCCCCGCGTCGGTATGGATCTCGACGAACCCGGTCAGGAGCGAGGGATACGCATGTCCGTCCCCTTCGCCGCCGCCGCACGCCCCGCAGCACAGGCAACACATGAGGAACACGCGGAATCCCCCCCTTCCCAGCAAGGGCCGCGCCGCCGGGAAGCCCGTTTCCGTCCCCCGGCGCCTTCCCGTGTCCTTATTCCTGAAGGGCCGCCACATGGTTGAATACGGGATTGGCATACATCGTGAGCAGGCGTTCGCGCAAGAATGCCGCGTCCGGGCGCGGCAGGGTCACTTTCTCTATGCGCGACTCGATATAATCCCCGAAACGCGCCTTCTCTTCGGGAGTGTAATGCGCCGCGAACTCTTTTGTCCCCCGCAACAGGTCCGCGGCCGCGTAATTCCCGGCGTACAACTCGTAATTGCGGTGGATTTCCCTGTCGATGTGCGACGCTATGGCCCCGAACAGTTCCGCCTTGGGCATGCCGGCCGGCAACGCGCCCAGCCAGCCGTCCAGCGGGCCCGCCACGCGGAAGCATATCCGCCCCTTGTATCCGAAGATTCCCGTCCGCATGCTCGCCAAGTCGTCCTCCGGGTTCTTCCTGAACCCCTCGATGTCGCGCTTCTGCTGGAATTCCTGCGCTTTCAGGTAATCACAAGGGTCGTATTCGTACGAAAGCGCCGCCGGCACGGGATTCAGCTGCCTCAGGCGGTCCACGACGCTCCCCTCTCCCCCCATGGCCATCATTTTGAGGATGGCGTCCTGCGTGCGGTCGTCCGAATCCTTGGCGCGTCCCTCCCGTTGCGCTATCCAGACGTTCTCGTGTTTCGTGGCGACGGCGTAGTGCATGTAGCGGCTCAGCCGCGCGCTGGAATCCAGCATCCGGCGCAGTCCCGCGGAGCGTTCCACGATGAAGGCCTTGTCCACCCTTACCAGCCTTTTTATCCAGGGGCGTATCAGCAGGTTGTCGCCGATGGCGATTTCCATCGTGTTGCCGAAGCCGTTGTCCAGCAGGCTGATGGAAAGCAAGGCCGGGTCCATCACGATGTCGCGGTGGTTGGTGATGAAAGTGTGTGCCGCCCGTTTGTCCACCGACTGGCTGTTTTCCAGGACCAGCCCGTCGCTGCACCGGTCCACGATGCCGCGGAGCAAGGGATAGAAGAAGGTCCGCTGCACTTCCAGGCTCGTCCGGCAGCGGCGCAGGCGGTCGCAGGCCTCCTCGTAAGGAGTCCCCGGCAGCGCCCGTTCGGCGGCGGCACGGAATTCCGGGTCCGCCGCCAGTTCCTCGAAGGCGGCGGGAAGCTCTTCCGGGTCGTACGGACGGATTTCGTCGAATTCTTCAGGCGTGCGCATGGGCGGGGCGGGTCATGCCAGTTTGTCCTCGATGATGTCCGTCAGCACGTCCTTCATGTCCATTCCGGCGGCCCGCACCTGCTGGGGGACGAGGCTGGTCGCCGTCATGCCCGGCGTGGTGTTGACTTCCAGCATGTTGATTCTTTCCTCCTCTTCGCCGTTCTCGCCGGTGGCCCGCGTGATGATATAGTCCGCCCGGATGATCCCGCTGCATCCCAGTATGTCGTATATCATGGAGGTGACGAGGCCCACGCGGCGCGCCGTGCCCTCCTTCAGGCGTGCCGGCGTGATCTCCCTGGCCTGCCCGTTGTATTTGGCGTCGTAGTCGAAGAACTCGTTGTCGCTCACCACCTCCGTGGCCGGCAGCACCACCTCTTTCCCCCGCGTCTTGTAGCAGCCCTGGCTGATCTCCGTCCCGTCCATGAACGCCTCCACCAACGCCTCGTCGCTTTCCTGCATCGCCCGCCGGATGGCCTCGCGCATCCCGCCCGCGCTTTTCACCTTCGTCACGCCGAAGCTCGAGCCGCCCGCGTTGGGCTTCACGAAACAGGGCAGGCCCACCCTTTCCGCGATCTGGCCGTCCGTGAGCAGGTGCTCGAGCCCCTTGCGGACCACGAGGCTTTCTCCCACGCCCACGCCGAACCCCTTCAGGTACCGGTTCAGGACGGACTTGTTGAACGTCATGGCCTCCGCGAGCACGCCCGGCGTGGAGTAAGGCAGGCCGATGAGGTCGAAATACCCTTGCAGGAGGCCGTTCTCGCCCGGAGTGCCGTGTATGGCCACGTAGGCGAAGTCGGGCCTGACGCGCTTCCCGCCCTCCATGAAGCTGAAATCGTTGCGGTCCACCCTCGAACGGCTCCCGCCTTTCAGGCGCGCCTCCCATGCCGTGCCTCTGATCTCCACGATGTAAGCCTCATACCTCTCCTTGTCGAGGAAGGAACAGACCCCCTCGGCACTCCGGAGCGAGACGTCGTGCTCGGAGGAATCGCCTCCGGCCACGACCGCGATTGTCTTTTTCATTTTCTTCTTTTCCGATATCATGATGAAGCGTTGTGTGTGTCATGTCCGTCCCGCGCTCCCGTGCGCGGCGTAGCCGCGCCACCGTTCCAGCAGCGCCGCCATATCCGCCGGGAGTTCCGAGGTGAAACGCATCTCCTCCCCGCTGCGCGGGTGCGCGAACCCCAGCGTCCGGGCATGGAGCGCCTGGCGCGGGCATTCGGCGAAGCAGTTCCGCACGAACTGCCTGTACCTGCCCGACCGCGCGCCGCGCAGTATCCCGTCCCCGCCGTAGCGCCCGTCGTTGAAGAGCGGATGGCCGATATGCTCCATGTGGGCCCGGATCTGGTGGGTCCGCCCCGTTTCCAGCCTGCACTCCACGAGCGCCACGTAGTTGAAGTCCTCCAGCACGCGGTAGTGCGTCACGGCATGTTTCCCGATTCCGCTATCCGGCGGGAATACCGCCATCCGCGTCCGGTCTTCCGGGCGGCGGGCGATGTTGCCTTCGATACGTCCTTCTTCCTCCCGGAAGCTCCCCCAGACCAGCGCATCGTACAGCCTCTTGGTGGTTTTGTTGAAAAACTGCCTGCCCAGATTCGTCTTGGCATCGGCATTCTTGGCCACCACGAGAAGCCCGGAAGTGTCCTTGTCTATGCGGTGTACCAGTCCCATGTCCGGGTCGTCCGGGTCGTAGTCCGGATTGTCTTTCAGGTGCCAGGCGATGGCATTGACCAGCGTGCCGGTATGGTTCCCGCAACCGGGATGCACCACCAGCCCCGCGGGCTTGTCCACCACCATCAGGTCTTCGTCTTCGTACACGATGTCTATGGGAATGTCTTCCGCGACGATTTCATTGTCATATTTAGGCCGGTCCATGAGGATGACGATTTCGTCAAGCGGTTTCACCTTGTAGTTGCTTTTCACCGGCCTGCCGTTCACGAGGATGAACTCCTGTTCGACCGCCCGTTGCAACCGGTTGCGCGACGTGTTGTACAGATGTCCCGTCAGGAACTTGTCTATCCTCATCGGCTTTTGTCCGCTGTCGGCTGTCAGGCGGCGGTGTTCGTACACCGGCAAGCCTTCCTCGTCGGAATCTTCGTCCGCGAACGGAACGCCGTTCAATGGCCGCCCGCCCATGCCGTTACTACAGTCCATATTCATCATGCCATGAGGAAACGTCGTTAAAAATCGTCCCGGGGCGCGTCACCCCCGTATTCGTCATAAGGTTCTTCTCCCGCAAGGGGCACGGAGTCATCGCCGGAGACGTAGAGCGAATCGTCGCCAAAGCTTCCGCTTCCTGCCTGAAGGGTCAGTTCGGCATCAATAGGGATACGGTCGCCCCCGAAGACATTCTTCCCGCGGTATTTCACACCGTACACCCAGTCTCTCTCGCCGTCCACGTATTCGCACGGGCCGAGTTTGAACCCCATGGCCGTCAACCGCGCCTCCGCCTCGCGCAGGGAGCTGTTGTCGGCAATGTCCGGCATCGGGAGTGTGGGAGTATGCGTCGTGTTGATGGTCAGGAAGATTTCCCGCCCGGGTTTCACTTGGCTGTCGCTCTCCGGCGCCTGCTCCAGCACCGTGCCGGAAGGCAGCGTCCTGTTGTATCCGGAATCCGTGACGACAGCCACCAGTCCTTGCCTTTCCAAGGTACGGCGCGCATCGTACACGCGCATACCCTTCACGTTCGGCACGGCGATTTCCACCCCGTGCATGGTATAGCGTCCCAGCCAGATCCAAACGCCGACGGCGATGGCCGCTATGGTCAAGAACATCGCCAACAGATTCACCCAGATGATTTTGCTGGTCAGCTTTCCGAAGAATTCTTTTATGGTCATCGCGAGCGCCTGTGCATATTCAGGGGGCAAAGATAGTGAAAGGCGGGCGTAAAGTCAAACGAAAAACCGAGTTTTTTTCGAGTCTTGCCATGCCGGGCCGCGTCCCGCCTGTCCCGAAGATGCCGACGAAGACGAGAAAAGGAGCAAGGTTCTTCCTTGCTCCTTTCAATCTCCTCCGGGAAAGGATGCCCGCGGCTCACTTGCCGTGCCTCTCATCGGATACGGTAAGTTTCTTGCGCCCTTTGGCGCGGCGCGAAGCCAGCACCTTACGCCCGTTTTTCGTGGCCATTCTTTCACGGAAACCATGCTTGTTCTTTCTCCTTCTGTTGTGGGGCTGAAATGTCCTTTTCATTGCTATGTCCTGTTTTTGTTCGTTTCTTGTCGGGTTTAGGGTGCAAAAGTAGGCACTTTTTTAAAATTAAGCAAGAGATAAGTCATTTTCCGCCAAAACTTTTGTGTTTTTTCTTTTTTACGCTAACTTTGCGGCGCAAACGGGAGGGCGCAAACGGGAGTGTGCACCAATTATATATACTAAAGGACAAATCGACAAAGCAAGATTCTTATGATTAACGCTCAAGACATCAAAAAGGGTACGTGCATTCGCATGGATGGCAAGTTGTATTTCTGCATCGATTTCCTGCATGTGAAACCGGGCAAGGGCAATACTTTCATGCGCACGAAGTTGAAGGACGTGGTCAACGGTTACGTGCTCGAACGCCGTTTCAACATCGGCGAAGCCTTGGAAGACGTGCGCGTGGAGCGCCGTCCCTACCAGTATCTTTATCAGGAGGGCGGAGATTACATCTTCATGAACCAGGAAACGTTTGAGCAGATACCTGTCGCCAAGGGCCAGATCAACGGCGTGGACTTCATGAAGGAAGGCGAAATCGTGGATGTCGTCTCAGACGCTTCGACCGAGACCGTGCTCTTTGCCGACGTGCCGACAAAGGTGGCGCTGAAAATCACCTATACCGAACCGGGGCTGAAAGGCGATACGGCCACCAACACACTGAAGCCCGCCACGGTGGAGACCGGCGCGACGGTGCGCGTGCCTTTGTTCGTGAACGAGGGGGAGACGATAGAAGTCGACACCCGCGACGGTTCGTATCTGGGCCGTGTGAAGTAACGCAAGACATTCTGGTTTTCAATGCCGGGAAGTGAGTGAATGATGAGGTTTTCGCGCCTTGTTGTTCATTTTTTTTGTTACATTTGCCCGACAGAGCCGAACCGCGTCCCGGCCCGAGTACCCGGGGAACAGGATGTCCGATGAGGGCCCGGCTCTCGCAACGTGGGTTGAAGCAATGAAATATTCTCTGATCATACCGGTCTACAACCGTCCCGAAGAGGTGGACGAACTGTTGGAAAGCCTTGCCGGGCAGACGTTCACGGACTTTGAAACGGTCGTGGTGGAAGACGGCTCTTCCCGTCCGTGCCGCGACGTGGTAGAGAAATATGCCGGATGCCTGGCGGTGGGGTATTACGGCAAGCCCAACTCCGGGCCGGGCCCGGCCCGCAACTACGGGGCGGAACGCAGCAACGGGGAGTACCTGATCGTGCTGGATTCCGACTGTGTGCTTCCGCCGGGATATTTGCAGGCCGTGGACGACGAGCTGCGGCGCGAGCCTGCCGATGCCTTCGGCGGCCCCGACAGGGCGCATGAGTCTTTCACTGACGTGCAAAAGGCTATCAGCTATGCCATGACCTCGTTCTTCACTACGGGAGGAATCCGGGGAGGAAAGAGGAGAATGGACAAGTTCTACCCTCGTTCCTTCAACATGGGCGTCCGGGCGGAAGTCTACCGCCGGCTGGGAGGTTTCTCCGGGATGCGCTTCGGCGAGGACGTCGATTTCAGCATCCGGATATACAAGGCCGGGTGCAGTTGCCGCCTGTTCCCCGGCGCATGGGTGTGGCACAAGCGGCGCACGGACATGAGGAAGTTCTTCAAGCAAGTGCATAATTCCGGCATCGCGCGCGTCAACCTGTACAAGAAATACCCGGAGTCGCTGAAGCTGGTGCATCTGCTGCCCGTAATGTTCACCGTGGGGTGCTGCTGCCTGTTGCTGGCCGCGCTTGCAGGATGGGTCGGATCGGCCTGGGTCTTCCAGATGGCCCGCGGTCACGCGCACGCCGCGGGGATGCCGGGCCTGACGCGGCACGCGGCCGTGTTCCACGCCTTGTCGTGGATACCCTTGTTGCCCTTGTCGTCGTTCGCCCTCCTGGTTTGGGCGGACGCCGCGGCGGCCAACCGCAGCCTGAGAATCGGCGCGCGGGCGGTGGCGGCTTCGTTCGTCCAGCTGGCGGGCTACGGTACGGGGTTCCTCCGCGGCTGGTGGCGGCGTTGCGTGCGCGGCAAGGACGAGTTCTCGGCTTTCGAGAAGAATTTCTACGAATAGGGGACATGGAGACGGCGAAACTGAGAATCAAGCAATGGGCCGAGGACGACCGTCCTCGCGAGAAGATGATGCAGAAAGGGGCTTCGGCCCTGAGCAACGCCGAACTGCTGGCGATACTCGTCGGCTCGGGCACAGTGGAGGAATCCGCCGTGAGCCTGATGAAGCGTGTGATGGCCGATTGCGACAACCGCTTGAAGGCGCTGGGGCGCATGTCGTTCGAGGAACTGACCGGGAACGTGGAAGTGTGGGACGAGGAGACCGGGAAGAAAAAGACGGTGCGCCGTTACAAGGGGCTGGGCGAAGCCAAGGCCGCGGCCATCATGGCCGCCTGCGAGCTGGGACGCCGCCGCATGGAGGAAGACGCGGCGGGACTGCCCTCCATACGTTCCAGCGCGGACCTCTACCATTATTTCCTCCCGAAGATGCAGGATTTGTTCCACGAGGAATGCCATGTGCTTTTGATGAACCAGGCCTGCCGCATCCTGGACAAGGTGTTGGTGAGCAAGGGCGGGCTCACGGAAGCGGCGGTCGACATCCGCCTGATTCTGCGCGAAGCCCTGCTGCGCCGCGCGCCCGTCATCGCGCTTTGCCACAACCACCCGTCGGGGCAGGTGCGCCCCAGCCTGGAGGACGACCGGCTGACGGAACGGCTCCGGGACGCCTGCCGGATGATGAACATCCGCCTGTTAGACCACATCATCGTGGCCGAAGGCGGCTTTTACAGCTATTGCGAAGAAGGCAGATTAGTATAACAAGACAAACAGGACCTACGCATGGAAGAGGAAAAGGAAATGCCGGGGAAGTTGCAGGTGGAAGAGAAAGTGGTCGAGATGCTTAAGACAGTGTACGACCCCGAGATACCGGTGAACGTGTACGACCTCGGATTGATATACAAGATAGACCTGGCGGACGACTACGCCCTGAGCGTGGACATGACGCTTACGGCTCCGAATTGCCCGGCCGCGGACTTCATCGTGGAGGACGTGCGCCAGAAGCTGGAGAGCATAGAAGAAGTGAGGACGGTGGAGGTCAACCTCGTGTTCGAGCCCGGGTGGGACAAGGACATGATGACCGAGGAAGCCAAAACGGAATTGGGATTCTTGTGATGAAAAGCGTATATTTCCTTTCGGACGCCCACCTGGGATGCCGCTCCGTCCCGCACGGCCGCACGCGGGAACGCCGGTTAGTGCGCTTCCTGGACAGCATCAAGGACAAGGCTTCCGCGGTCTATCTGCTGGGGGACATCTTCGATTTCTGGTATGAATACAAGACGGTGGTGCCCCGCGGCCACACCCGTTTCCTCGGGAAGCTCAGCGAACTGACCGACCAGGGCGTGGAGGTGCACTTCTTCACGGGCAACCACGACATCTGGTGCGGCGACTACATGGTGAAGGAATGCGGCGTGGCTCTGCACACCCGGCCGATGACGGTGGAACTGGGCGACAAGGTGTTCATGCTGGCGCACGGCGACGGCTTGGGCGACCCCGACCACAAGTTCCGTCTCCTGCGCACACTGTTCCGCAACCGCCTTTGCCAGCGAATGTTCTCCTGCATCCATCCCCGCTGGGCCGTCGACCTCGGCCTGTCGTGGGCGGCGCGCAACCGTATCAAGCACGGCGCGGAAGCCGGCGGCTTCCCGCACATGGACGGGAGCAAGGAGATTCTCGTCCGTTTCGCCGGGGAATACCTGGAAGCCCATCCCGAAATCAACTACTTCATCTTCGGCCATCGCCACATAGAGCTGGACCTGATGCTGACCCGTTCGAGCCGCGTCCTGATTCTGGGCGACTGGATTACGCACTTCACCTACGCCGTGTTCGACGGGGAGAGCCTGTTCATGGAGAACTACGTGGAGGGCGACACCCTCCTGTAGACTTCGCGGCCCGCCCTCCCCCGCTTCCGCCTGCCGGCGCACGGGGAAGGCGCTTCCGTGAAGACACAGGACAAGACGAGCCTTGCGCCGCCCGGAAAAGGAATCTCCGCAGGACGGGAAACCATTCGGCTGTGATTGTCTCTTCAATCGGCTGAGATTGGTTTCCCGTCCTGCGGAGATTGTTTTTCGCTTCGTATCCGGCTGTAACTTGGCAGGTTGCCTTTCGCCGTGGCAAAGCAAGGAACTTGCCGCCGCCACACGCCCTCGCCCTTTCCGCAGGCAAAAGTCCTTTATGACGACAGGGCTTTACTAATCCGTTCTTTTGCTTCCTGTTCTTCTTGTTTGATCTTCTCTTTATTCCACTTTTCTCCTCTCTTTACCGTATCCATCATGGATTTCAACTTGAGACTGTACGTCTTCATCGCTTCGGCATTGCCGAAGTTTTCATATTTCGCACCGGGAAGGTTGTTTGTGAATCTGGAATTCATGCCCCGGCTGACAAGGCACAGATTCCCGAAACTATGCAGATAGTCGAAATCCAGAGCTTCTCCGTTTGCCGGGTGCTGTGGGTAGAAATGCTCGACAGAAGTCCTGTATGAAAATTCAAAGTCCGGGTCTTTGGTCTCTTTCCACAACAGGTAATCGTAAAAGTTAAATACGAAGTTCTCCACGAGCTCGCCTTTTTGCGGGCACTCGTCGATATTGATATTCGGCCATCGGATGTCATCACGGTCGTCATTCATGCTCTCCCCGCCATTCTCGAAGATGATCTCCTCAAAAGGAACTCTGCTTTCAGGAGCGGCCAAGTACCTGTCCAACATGTATGCCTTGGACAAATTCCACAGGTATTCCGCGTATTCTGAAGCGCTTGTGTCCCTATGGTCATAGACATAGCACAAGCTGGCGTTCATCCAGTGCTTGTATATCTGGGCGGGGGCCGACACATGGAACATGGAAAGGAGCATGACGACATTGCGATTTTGTCCTGTGCTGTCGTCTTCGGATTCCGTTTGAGAGAATGTGTCCTTATAATAATAATTGTCCCTATCGGCCTTTTGCGGCACCAATTTCTTCAGGCTCCATTTGTCTTGTTTCCTTTTAATGACGTATTTATCGAATAGGAAGCGCAAATCGAGGAGCTCCATGATAAACTCTTCGCTGAAGGCGGGCTCGTCGTCTTCTTCTTCGACGACGCTTTCGAATATTTCGGTCAGTCTCTTGTCGTCCAAGACCACCTTTTCATTGTCGGGGCGTATTATTTTCAGGACGTGAAGAAGGAAGTTTGAGAATGTAACCAACGAGCGGTAGGTCTCCGGCTGGTCTTTATCTGCTCCGTTTTCCCAAGGTTTCTCAAAAGGCTCCCCGCTATCCGCATCCTCGAACAAACGTTCCAATGACTTTCCTCCTCCGTCGCTTACAGAGGAATCTCCGCCAAGCAACGCTTTCAAATCGTCGAACCCGACCTTTATGTCTCCAGTGCCGTTGTCATCAAATATTTGTGTCCTGATGCTCTTGGGAAAATTCAACTGAACATATCTGTCCATGTTTGAACAGGCTTCCCAAACCCGATTAAAGGCCGCCATTGCCGCCGGGTCGTCCTTGAGAGGAGACATCAGATTCGCCTTCACGATTTCATGCTGTTCAAGTTGCTCTCCCCTTGAATTCATTATCTCGAAATAGTGATTAAGGTCTGTGTCTTTCGGAACACTTATCCGTAGTATCTTTACCTTATCCAGCAGATAATCGATGAACTCAGAAACGGAAATACCCTTGTCCTGGCAAATCTTGTCGACGATGCTCCATGCTTTGTCGTATACGGCCATGATGTTTGCATCGACGGTATCGCTGACGGAGCCGGGATCGCGGAACAACGCGGACAATGTGGAGTTGGATTTCTTCCTATGCTCGAAAGAGAGGTTTACCTTGGGATACCATGAAAAGCCATATTCCTCGTAGTTGTGTTTTAATGCGCACAGGAGAATCGTTATAGTCGTAATCCTCTGCTGTCCGTCAATCGTTTCGAAGTACGAGTCGTTGTCCTTATGCCTCGGAAAGACAATCAGATTCCCTATATAATAGCTTTTTGCGGGCGAGTCTTTCGCATAGTCCGCTATATCCTGGACAAGCTGGGTCGTCTCACTCAAACCCCAGTCGTAGTTCCTTTGGTAAACAGGAATGCGGTATTCACTTTCACAGAGCAAATCTTCTATTGTCAGTTCTTGTATATCTTCCATGACGTTAATTGTTTATCAGAAAAAAAGCCGTTTGATTTCGGGATCGGCATTCCGTGCGAACGTCTCGACTTGCGGAGTCGCAAGGTTGATGATGTCATACGGCGACTGGGCATCACGGATCGTTTTAAACATGATGCCGTCGACGGCGCTGTTGTTTACGGTCTGAAGCTGGACGCTAAAATGCATCAGGCGGATTTTATAAGCATATCTGAAAATCTTCTTCACCACCTTGTTTATCTCCTCGAAGCCAAACCTGTCCACATAATACATCAAGAGACAATCGAACAGTTGCCTGACATAGACGTCGCCGGTGCGTGTCCTGTTCGGGTAGCCGTTTAGCTTCCGGACAATCTTATATGCCGATTTCTCGTCCTCATCCGAGTCATATCCTTCGTATGCCTTTTCGTCCGTGATTCGGTTGTACAAACCGTCGTAATGACGAACCATGTCGAAGAAACGACTGCCATTGATGCATACATGGTCTATCTGAAACGGGAACTCCAGCTCTGACCGGTCTATCTGTCTGGATAATTCAGTCGCATAGAACGTCGAAAAGAAATGGCATATGACTTGCTGCATGTAAAAGGGGTATCGTCTGTCATCCAGAGATATGCCCTTAAAAGCATCAATGTCATCCTTTGTGAACTCCTTTCCGCCATTGTTTTTAGCCCACCTTTTGATTCTATACAGACTCAGGAACAAATCAACCAACCTCCGCGTGCCAAGATCCTGCCACGCCGTGATGTTTTTACTGTCCCTTTCGGAGAGACTTTTTATTTCCCTGAGATGAAAAGCCTTCAGCAAATCATGCGGTTCCAAATCTTTGCCTCTCGCGTTCTGCGAGTCGAAAAACTGGAACGCCTCGGATATCTCACGCAAACGCACTACGACGAACTTGCATTTATCGAGGAGGAAATCCAGGAAACTTTCGTCCAGGTCATCCAACCTGTCTTTTATGGAAGACAGGTTTTCCCGCACATGACCGATCGAATGCCCGTTCTTGAATTCAGTTCTTTCCCAGAATATCCTGATTCTCCCTTGTACTTCTCGATGAAGTCCCTTTTCTCTTATCCCTTCTTTATTGAACAGCTCGTGAAGCAGCAAGGAAAGAGTGATTATGCGTTGTTGTCCGTCGACTATGTCGTTGTCATGAAGCACGAGGGTTCCCAACCTGTATTCCTCGCTATCCTTGAAATGCAGCAGGTCGTTAATCAGTTGATTGACATTTTTGATGCCCCACTTGTACGGACGCTGGTATTCCGGGATAACAAAGTCCTTGAATGGCAGGTCCTTTATCTTCAAGATTTTGTATGTGAGCTCTTCGACTTTCATGCTGTCGGCAGGCGGAAAGCTTTCCGAACTTTCCATTTGCCGCATGATCATGTCTGCATTTCCATCCTCTGCAAATGGAGACAATACGGGGTCGAATATTCGGGACATTCGCTTGAAACACTCTACAATGTCTTCCGCAGACTCAATCGGCAAATTTATCTGGCACCGGCCTTGCTTACGACGTCCCCATTTATGCCAACTTAATTCTTCGTGTGAACGAGATTCTTCAACCAAATTCCTCCGAATGGAATTATATTTGTAATTATAATCGCTGAATTTTCCATCGAGACACAATTCCACGCGGCCTTGATAGTACATATAATATATGTCGTCGTCGTCAAGGACAGTCTTCAATCTGATGTAACGCCCGTCATGCCAGTGGGTTGCCCTTATATAGTAATCCCTGTCGGGAAAGGCTGTCTCAAGTTTCGGTTCAATTTCCCGTTTCAAGCTGTCGGTGATTTTCAAATACTCCATGATTCTGCAATGTTATTTTCGGCGGATTGTCCGTTCCGTCTTGCGGCGCTTCCGGCATCCGCGCTCCATCGGTTTCGTAACTCTCCCTTTCCATGCGCTCGCCCCCGCTCCCGTTGTCCGGTCTGCAAATATAATACTTTTGAATTTACCCCCCCCGTTTTAATATTTCTTAACTAACCCGCGCGTCCTTTCCCGCCCCGCGCGCACGGAACGCGCCTTGCCGGGACGGACCAAGCCTGACAAGGAGAGGGGAACGGGCTTCGCGCCGTCGCCGCCGTGATGCCCGCCGCCCGCCGCTTGCCGCCCCTTCGGCGGCAGGCCCGGGGGACGCCGCCCGCGCGGGCCGGGGAGGCAGGCCAAGGCCGCCTTGCCCTTCCGTCGCGGAATCCCTTCCCGGCTCCGCGTAAGGATTTCGGAAACGCCTCCCCGTCCGGCTGAGATTCGGGAATCAACCGCAAGAGATTGGAAAAACGTTCGCTTGAGATTGCTCTTTCAATCGGCGCAGAACGGGATGCCGACTTCTTCATGTCCGTAAGGCGTTGTCCCTTAGCCGCTTGCGCTTCCCGCCGAAAGCCGCCGGAATGTCATGGAATGATACCGCGCCTTCCCGCCGTGAAGGAGACATGCGGCCCGCACGCCTCCAGACCGGACATAAGCCCGCCGGCGGCGCAAAGGACGGGAGGCACAAGCGGGAGAAGCGCGCACGTCCCCCGTCGTCCGCCGGGGAGGGGCGGGCAACGGACGCCGCCCGGCAGGAAGCAGAGCCGCTGGCGCGTCCCGTTCCCGCCGTTTTTCGTCTTCAAGCCAAAAAAAACGCGATTTTATTTGCCGTTTCAGGGATTCTGCATATATTTGCGGACGGAAACAGGGAATCAGAAGGCCAAGGCAATGATGTCCTCGAACGAAAACCCATGCCGGTGGCGGCGCGGCTCAAGGGCGGGAAAGCCGTGAGGAGCGAGCCTTGTATGTTCCGCGTCTACCCTGAAGGAAACATGGAGGCCTGCCGCGCTCACGGCAGGCCTCTTCTTATGCTCCCCCTTCCCCAAGGACAGACAAACGAAGCGAGATACAAATGAAGACGAGAACTTTTCACGTGAACGAAGAAGGCTATTACGGCAGTTTCGGCGGCGCGTACGTCCCCGAAATCCTGTATAAGACCGTGGAAGACTTGCGCAAGGCTTATCTTCCCATCCTTGAGAGCGGGGCGTTCCGGAAGGAATATCACGCGCTGCTGAAAGATTACGTGGGGCGCCCCTCCCCTCTCTACCTTGCACGGAGGCTGGGCGAAAAATACGGTTGCAGGCTCTACTTGAAGCGGGAGGACCTCAACCATACCGGCGCCCACAAAATCAACAACGCCATCGGACAAGTCCTCTTGGCGCGGGAAATGGGCAAGACGCGCATCATCGCCGAGACGGGCGCAGGCCAGCACGGCGTGGCCACGGCTACGGTCTGCGCCCTGATGGACATGCCCTGCCGCGTCTACATGGGAGCGACGGACGTCGCGAGGCAACACGTCAACGTGGAACGCATGAAGATGCTGGGCGCCGAGGTCTGCCCGGTAGAGAGCGGGAACAAGACATTGAAAGACGCCACGAACGAGGCCATCCGCGACTGGTGCTGTCATCCGCAAGACACCTTCTACGTCATCGGCTCCACGGTGGGGCCGCATCCCTATCCCGACTTGGTAGCCCGCTTGCAGAGCGTCATCGGCCGCGAAATCAAAGAACAGCTCCTGGAAAAGGAAGGCCGCGACTATCCGAACTACCTGATGGCCTGCATCGGCGGCGGCTCGAACGCCGCCGGCACCATCTACCACTACGTCGACGACGGACGGGTCAAGATTTACCTCGGCGAAGCCGGGGGGCACGGCGTCGGCAGCGGGGAGACGGCCGCCACGATACACTGCGGCTCGCTGGGCATCATCCACGGAAGCCGCACGCTGGTGATGCAGGACGAGGACGGGCAAATCATCGAGCCCTATTCCATCTCCGCCGGTCTGGACTATCCGGGCATCGGCCCGTTCCACGCCCACTTGGCACAAGAACGCCGGACTACGGTCATGGCTGTCGACGACGGCGAGGCTTTGCGGGCCGCTTACGAACTCACGCGGCTGGAGGGCATCATCCCGGCGTTGGAATCGGCACACGCGCTCGGGATGCTCCCGCGGATGAAGTTCAGGAAAGAGGACGTGGTCGTGCTGACCGTAAGCGGACGGGGCGACAAAGACTTGGACGCCTACCTGGCACACCGCCGCGACGAGAACTTGGAATGACGAGATTGTCCCACACGAAACCATAAGAAGACCTATGAATGCATTTCATTACAGCACGGCTTGCCGGCAAATCCTCGGCGACCTTCATACGCCGGTCAGCACCTACCTGAAAGTGCGCGACCTTTATCCTCAAAGCGCCCTGATGGAGAGCTCGGACTACCACGGCCACGACAACAGCCGCTCTTTCATCGCCCTTGACCCGATAGCCAGCATCGACATCAGCCACGGCACCGTCACCGCCCAATACCCGGACGGCACGCAGGAAGCCCGCGAAATCGGCGGGAGCTATCCGGTCGAGCAGGCTTTCAACGACTTCCTGGCACGCTTTACCGTGACGGGCGGCAAAAAGGAATTTTGCGGCCTCTACGGTTACACGTCATTCAACGCGGTCCGCTATTTCGAACACATAGGGATAAAGGATTGCATGCAGGAGAAGAACGACGCGCCGGACATCCTTTACATCTTGTACAAGCACGTCATCGCTTTCGACCACTTCAACAACACCATGACGTTGATCGAATTGGTGGAGAACCACGAGCCGGACTCTCTTGACGAGCTGGAACGCGTCATCCGTAACCACAACTTCACCACCTACGACTTCCACCCCGTAGGCGAGACCTTCAGCACGCTCACGGACGAGGAACATAAAGCCAACATCCGCCGGGGCATCGCGCACTGCCTGCGGGGCGACGTGTTCCAGATCGTGCTGAGCCGACGTTTCGTGCAGAGGTATGAAGGCGACGACTTCAAGCTCTACCGCGCCCTGCGCAGCATCAACCCCAGCCCTTACCTGTTCTATTTCGACTTCGGGGGATTCCGCATCTTCGGCTCCTCACCCGAGACGCATTGCCGCATAGAAGGCCGCCGCGCCTATATTGACCCTATTGCGGGCACGACAAGACGCACGGGCGACGCCGACGCAGACGCGCGAAACGCGAACTTCCTGAAGAACGACCCGAAAGAAAACGCCGAACACGTCATGCTGGTAGACCTCGCACGGAACGACCTGAGCCGGAACTGCCACGACGTGAAGGTGGACTTCTACAAGGACATGCAATACTACAGCCACGTCATACATCTGGTGAGCCGCGTGAGCGGAACGCTGGACGACGGAGCCGACCCCGTCAAGACGTTCATAGACACCTTCCCGGCCGGCACGCTCTCCGGCGCGCCCAAGGTGCGTGCCATGCAGCTCATCAGCGAAATGGAACCGCACAACCGCGGGGCTTACGGCGGCTGCATCGGCTTCATCGGGCTGGACGGTTCTCTGAACCAGGCCATCACCATCCGCACGTTCGTAAGCCGCAACAACGAGTTGTGGTTCCAGGCCGGAGGCGGCATCGTGGCCAAGAGCGACGAAGACTACGAGCTGCAGGAAGTCAACAACAAACTGGGGGCCTTGCGCCATGCCATCCAAACGGCAGGCCGCCCGTGAACCCCGGCATACATCCAGAATCATGAAAGCAGTCATCATCGACAACTACGATTCCTTTACTTACAATCTATATCATCTGATACGGGCAACCGGCACGGACACCACGGTGCTGCGCAACGACACGTTCGACATGGAAGACTTAGGGACATACGACAAAATCATTTTAAGCCCGGGGCCCGGCGTCCCGGAGGAAGCCGGGCTGCTGTTAGACGTCATCCGCACTTACGCGGGACAAAAGCCGATACTCGGCGTATGCCTCGGGCACCAGGCTATCGGCCAGGCTTTCGGCGCACGGCTCATCAACCTGTCCGACGTGTTCCACGGCGTGCAGACCCCTTGCTTCCGGACGGGAGAGGACTATGTCTTCCAGGGCGTCCCCAAGCAGTTCCCCGCAGGACGCTACCATTCATGGGTCGTGTCGGGCGACGGCCTGCCTGCCTGCCTCGAAGTGACGGCCACCAGCCCGGAAAGGCAAATCATGGCTCTGCGCCACCGCGAATACGACGTCCACGGCATACAGTTCCATCCGGAATCCGTGCTCACGCCGGATGGGCGAGCCATTGTGGAGAACTTCCTCAACCACAAGGGCATGGCATGACCCGCGTCGAACGGGACACGTCCGCCCAAGGAGCTTCGCGAGGACCATCCGCCGTGCGGCGAATCCCCGCAACCCTGTATCCCGACGGCATGGCGACAACCATGAAACGTCTTCATTGAACGCCACGGGTTCGATGCCTTTGCCGCTATTCCCGGTTCACGAAGATGTGTCCATCCGCTTATGTCGAGCCCGCGCCAAGCCCAAGACACCTGTCCGTTCGGGACGGGCGTTCCCCGACGGGCCGGCCCGCGACTGCCCTCCAACCCCACGTTGCACGCTTCCCTTCCGGACGGAGGCAACGGGACATCGGCGGCAGGCAACCCATCGGGATTCGGGGGAAATAGAGCGGAAGTCCCGGAAGACCGTAAAGGGAAAGTCGGGGGCCGGACGAAAAGGGTGAAGCGAATGGCCATGCCCCATGCGCATGAATTTCATCCTTCCGTCCGAAAAAGACGC
>CAYPMY010000021.1:0-23611 GCA_964412085.1 uncultured Paraprevotella sp.
CCCGACGGGAAAGGCGTTGGACGAACGGTGCGAGGAAATCTTCGCCATACAGACGGCGGGGCTGGCCAAAAGGCTGGTGCATACGCAAGTCCAGACCGTGGTCGTCGGGGTTTCCGGCGGACTGGATTCAACCCTTGCCTTGTTGGTCTGCGCCAAGACGTTCGACAGATTAGGACTTCCGCGCAAAGGCATCGTCGGCGTGACCATGCCCGGCTTCGGGACCACCGACCGTACTTACTCCAACGCCGTCAGCCTTATGGAGAGCTTAGGAGTAACCTTGCGCGAAATCAGCATCAAAAAGGCCTGCGCGCAGCATTTCGAGGACTTGGACTTGGACACGGCCGGACATGACGTGACGTATGAGAACGCGCAGGCGCGCGAGCGCACGCAGATATTGATGGACGTGGCTAATCAAATGAACGGCATCGTGGTGGGAACAGGCGACTTGTCGGAACTGGCCATAGGATGGGCCACGTACAACGGCGACCACATGAGCATGTACGGCGTCAACGCCTCCGTACCCAAGACGTTAGTGAAGCATCTGGTCAAGTGGGCGGCCGACAGCATCGTCGACGAACAGACGCAAGCCACCTTGTCGGACATCGTGGACACGCCGATCAGCCCCGAACTGATACCGGCGGACGAAGAGGGAAACATCAGCCAGAGGACGGAAGACCTGGTCGGCCCTTACGAACTGCATGACTTCTTCCTGTATCATACCTTGCGCTTCGGCTTCCGCCCGTCCAAGATTTACTATCTGGCGCGGTACGCTTTTGCCGGGAAGTACGCCGACGAAGTGATAAAGAAATGGCTGACGACGTTTTTCCGTCGTTTCTTCTCCCAACAGTTCAAGCGCTCCTGCCTGCCCGACGGCCCCAAGGTGGGAAGCTGCAGCCTGAGCCCCCGCGGAGACTGGCGAATGCCGAGCGACGCGTCGGCCACGGCATGGATGGATGAATGCAACGGTCTGCAAGCCTGACCCATGTCAAAAGCAAGATGAAACGGCGTGCCTCCGTCGGGGGCACGCCGTTTCATCTTGCTTCCCGCCCGGCGCTCCCCTCTTCTACCCGTCACCGCCTTTGAACCTCAATGTCCCCACTTTCTCTAACCTCGATTTAAGGCGCGGCATATTCCCCTTTCGGATACGCAACGTCATGCTGCAACCGTGTTCATACCCTTGGCGGACAACAGACGACCCCTCCTCCTTGACGATGCGCATGACGGAATCCATGAAAGGATACTCAAAAGAGAACGTGATTTCCTCGTCCACGGTCTTTTCCACGATCCGGGCCGCCCGTATGGCCTCGACGGCCGCCGCCTTATAGGCTTGCACCAGGCCGCCCGTTCCCAACTTGACTCCGCCGAAATAACGGACGACGACAATCAAGACATCCGTAAGCCCGTAGGAATCAATCTGTCCAAGAATCGGTTTCCCGGCCGTGCCGGAAGGCTCCCCGTTGTCATTGGCACGGAATTCCTTCCGTTCGTGTCCCAGCATGTAGGCATAACAACAATGGCGCGCGTCGTAATACTTCTTTCGGTAGTACTCCACCCGCCCCCTTGCTTCGTCCGCCGTGTGCACGGGATGGATGAAAGCAAGGAACTTGCTCCGTTTCTCGCTGTACTCCCCCTTCGCCGGTGCCGTTATCGTCTTATATACGTCGTTTCCTCCCATGTCCCACTGTCCAAAAAAGAACTCCGGCCACCGGGTCTTGCCGGCGACCGGAGTCGAGAAGATAATCATTTTCCCCTTACGAAAGTTTATGAATCACCAGCCCGCTGCGTAACTTGGGTTCGAACCAAGTCGCTTTGGGGGGCATGATTTTCCCGCAATCCGCTATGTCCATGATTTGCCGCACGGACACGGGGTAGAGCGCCAGTGCCATCTTCATCTCGCCGCTGTCGCAACGTCTTTCCAGCTCACCCAGGCCACGCAATCCACCTACGAAGTCAATCCGCTTGTCCCGGCGCAAGTCCCTAATATCCAAAAGCCCGTCCAAGATGAGCCGACTGCTGATGGACACGTCGAGCGCGTCTACCGGGTCGCTTTCATCGAAACGTCCCGGGAACACGCGTAACCTGTACCATTTCCCGTCCAGATAAAGCGAGAACTCGTGCGGACGCGCGGGCCTGTATGCCTCCGCGCCCATGCAAGTCACTTCGAAATCCTTCTCCAGAGCCTGCAGGAACTCGGCAGGGGCATAACGTCCCAAGTCTTTCACCACGCGGTTGTAGTCCAGGATAGTCAGTTCGCTTGCCGGGAAGCACGCGGCCATAAAATAATTATATTCCGCGTCGGGGTGTGTCCCGCCACGGGCTAAAGCTTTCTCTTGTCCCACCAAGGCGGCGGCGGCCGTGCGATGATGCCCGTCTGCTATGTACAATGCGGGAATGGCCGCGAATTCTTCCGTAATCGAATCAATATCCGCCTCATCGTCCACGAGCCAGAACCTATGACGGAAGCCGTCGACCGGCGCAACGAAGTCATATTCCGGCTCTTGCCTTGCATACCGTCCTACCAGGGAAGCCAGCGCGGCATTGTCGGGATAAGCAAGGAACACCGGCTCTATGTTCGCGTCCGTAATGCGGATGTGCTTCATTCGGTCTTCTTCCTTCTCTTGCCGCGTCAGTTCGTGCTTTTTGATTACCCCGTCCATGTAGTCCTTGACCGATGCGCCCAACACGATGCCGTGCTGTGTCCGCCCGTCCATGGTCTGCGCATAAATATAATACATGGGCTTGGTGTCTTCCGCCAACCAGCCGTTACGCTGGAACTTGGCAAAATTCTCGGCGCCCTTCTCGTACACACACGAAGCGTATTCATCTGTCCCCTCGGGGAAATCTATTTCCGGACGGATTACGTGGTAAAGCGACATCTCGTTGCCGCCGGCTTCCATGCGGGCTTCTTCCGAACTGAGTACGTCGTAAGGGCGACACTCCACCCGTTCCACCAGCTCTTTAGGCGGGCGAAGCCCTTTAAACGGTTTAACCCGAGCCATGACTCCTGCGATTATTTATTTACCTGATATTCCGTACATCCGTCCTTGAAGAATGCCGCGATCTGGCGCGCCGCGGCCACTCCGGCGTTGATGTTGGCCTCGGCCGTTTGCGCGCCCATCTTTTTTGGCGTAGAGAAATAGCGGCCTTCGAACATGCGGAAATCCGCATCTGCGTCAGGCGTGATGTCCGTGACATATTTCAAATCTGCGCGCTCCCGCATCAGCCTCAGCAAATCCAGTTCATGGACGACTTCCTTGCGGGCCGTATTGACCAACACCCCGCCCCGGGGCATCTTGTTTACCAGGGCATAGTTGATGCTTTGACGCGTCTCCGCCGTAGCCGGGATGTGCAGGGAAACGATTCCGCACTTTTCAAACAGCTCTTCTTGCGAGGAGACTGCTCCCACCCCGTCGGCTTCCATGGCCGTCGCGGGGCAATATGCGTCGTATGCATAGACATCCATATCGAATCCTTTTGCGATATGCGCTACGCGGCGACCGACATTGCCGTATGCCAGGATTCCTAATTTCTTCCCTTTCAGCTCCGTGCCGGCCTTTCCGTTATAAAAGTCGCGCACGGCGAATATCAACAAACCGAACGCTAATTCGGCTACGGCATTGGCATTCTGGCCGGGAGTGTTCATCACAACCACCCCGTGTGCGGTGGCAGCCGCCAAATCCACGTTATCGTAACCTGCCCCCGCACGGACGACGATCTTCAAGTCCCTTGCCGCATCAAAAACTTCGTTATCTATCTTGTCACTGCGGATTATCATGGCTTCCGCGTCGGCTACTGCCGCCAGGAGCTGCGCTTTCTCCGCATATTCCTCCAATAAAACGACTTCCAATCCGGCCGCCCCGGCAACCCCCTTGATGCCGTCCACCGCGACTTTTGCAAACGGCTTTTCTGTAGCAATCAATATTTTAGCCATAGTTGTCTTGTTTAAACGCGTTCCAATAAAAAACAGGCGTTCCCCCGAGCAAGGGTGCCTGTCTTCATAGCCCTTCAATGTAGGGCTTCAAAGTCTTTCATGCTTCGTATCAATGCCTGCACGCCCTCTGTCGTTTGCGCATTGTAACACGACGCGCGGAAACCGCCCACGCTACGGTGGCCTTTTATGCCCACCATGCCTCGTTCCGTAGCGAACTGCAGGAAAGCGGCTTCCAATCCTTTATATTCATCGTTCATTACGAAACAAATATTCATATAAGAACGGTCTTCCTCCCTCACCGTTCCACGGAACAACTTGTTGCGTTCTATTTCGGCATACAACATATCCGCGCGCTCTTTTGCACGCTGGGACATCGCCCCTACTCCGCCGTTTTTCTTCACCCATTCCAAATTCTTCATGGCACAGTATATCGGTACCACCGGAGGCGTATTGAACATGGAACCGTTTTTCACATGCGTCATGTAATCCAACATCGTGGGAATCTGACGGCTTACTTTGTTCAAGGCTTCATCCCTTACGATAACGATATTCACTCCGGCCATAGATACGTTTTTCTGCGCACCGGCGTAAATGCAATCATATTTGCTTACGTCTATCGGACGAGAGAATATATCTGACGACATGTCGGCAATCAAAGGGACTGGGCTGTCCAAATCATAACGCATTTCCGTTCCGAAAATCGTATTGTTCGTCGTAACATGCAGATAGTCAGCGTCAGCCGGTATCGTGAAGCCTTTCGGGACATAGGTGTAGTTGTCTCCGGCAGAAGAAGCCACTTCAACCACTTCGCCGAACAACTTTGCCTCTTTCATGGCTTTCTTGGCCCATGCACCCGTAATCAGGTAGGCCGCCTTCTTCTCCAAAAAGTTGTATGGAACGCGGCAGAATTCCGTACTGGCTCCTCCGGCCAAAAAAACAACCGAATAGCCGTTCGGCAGGTCGAGCAATTCCTTTACCAATCCTACTGCCTTGCCAACCACAGGCTGGAAGTCCTTCGCCCTATGGCTGATTTCCATCAGGGAAAGGCCGCTACCCTCAAAATCCAGGCATGCGGCCGCCGTCGTCTCTATCACTTCACGCGGCAACATGGACGGGCCTGCATTAAAATTATACTTCTTCATCTGTTTCGTGAAACTTAAGATTGATTATCAGTTACTCCAATCATAACGTCCGCGAAAGTAGGAAATAAAATCCATAAAAGCAACGTTTGAAGCCACATTTTTAAGCCATGCATTTTTTGCTGTCTATATTGTAAAAACGGTTTCCGCCCTTACGACTCGTAACCTTATCTTGTCTTCTCTATAATCGTCCTGATACCCTTTATCTTTTGCCCGGACACGGCGGCCAAGGTCTCTTTCAGCAAAATCCGCCTGATAGCAGCAAAAGCATAATGTTCTTTCACGTCTACACGTCCTATGTCGTTCTTGCCCAATCCTCCTACCTTTGACAGGAAACCGACAATATCCACCTTGTTGATTTTATCCTTTTTCCCCTTTCCTATATAAAGTGTCACCCACTGGGGCTCGGCAGGCTCAGGCATGTCCCCCTCCCACACATATTCTTCAGGAATCTGCCGTATGAAATCGGGTAAACGCTCCTCCGGCCCTAATATGAGGAAGACATTTCCCGAGGCATCCCACCGCGCCGTTCGACCGTTACGATGAACATACGCATCTTCATTGAGCGGCAAATGATAATGGATGACATGGTCTATATTGGGAATATCCAGTCCCCGTGCGGCTAAATCCGTTGAAACGAACACATTGCATGAACCGTTACTGAACTTGTAAAGCGCGCGCTCACGCTCCTTCTGTTCCATTCCTCCATGGAACATTTCGCACGAGATTCCTTCCTGAAGCAAATAACGGTAAACCCGCTCCACGCTTTCACGGTAGTTCACGAAGACCAAAGAGCTTTTATTCCCCAGATAGCACAAAAGATCGGACAAGACCTTTAACTTATCTTTCTCTGGAGATTTCAGCGTATAAACCTTTATGCGTTCCGGAACCTGTTCTTCATCTTCCAGGAAATTCAATTTCAAAAAACCTCCGTCCGATACGAACCGAGGAATGGCCGGCGCATCTGTGGCCGAGAGAAGGAGGCGATGCCTTAAATACGGGATTTGCGCCATCACCTCCGACATTTCTTCCTGGAAACCCATCTCAAGACATTTGTCAAATTCGTCAATCACCAACGTATGAACATGTGAAGCATCAATATTCCTTTTATTCAAATGGTCGTTCATACGGCCCGGAGTACCTATTATGACTTGTGGATTCAAGCTTTTCATCGTGCGGTGCTCGTCCATAGCTGGACGGCCGCCATAGCAACTCATGACAGGAATACCCGTTCCCATGGACTTGAAAACTTGCTCTGTTTGCAATGCCAACTCACGAGAGGGCACCAATACCACGGCCTGAAGAGCATTCTCGTTTTTTAAAGATTGCACTAAGGGTAACAAATAAGCGATTGTTTTTCCAGACCCGCTCGGAGACAAAAGCACCAAGTCTTTCCCCTTCCTGTATTCCTCAACCATGGCTTGCTGCATCGCTGTCAAGCTATCCACGTGCAACTTCCATAAGATTCCTTCCACGCTGATATTAGTCATCACTTTACTTTTTATAATCAAATTATAACCAAACGATTTCAGATACAAATCCCTTAATATGCCTTGCCATGAGAAAAACCAAGTCCGGCCCTGCCTTTGACGGCAAGAGAGACTCGGATGTAGTCTTGACACTCACAAAGATAACGCTTTTGTTCGTATCCTGAGCAATAGCGAAGATAAAATTGGGACAAAATCCGAAGTGACGAAATCAAACAGGGAGAACCATGCCATTCCTTCTTGACCGCCAGGATATGAAACGACGCGAAAAATGTTCCCTCTCCCGGCAACCTTAACCGATACGACAAGCATAAAAGCCAAACTTTGACTGTCTGACAAAACGAACATGATAAAACCAGCAGGATTCAACAAGGGAAACGACACAAATAAAAAAGGATGTTTCTTGGCATAAAAAAGGGACATTCATTTCATCCTGTTTTAGAAAAACTCTTTTCACACCTTATTATTATAGGAAAGACGGAAGCGATTTCCAATATTTAATAGTACCTTTGCAACCATAATTGGCAACGTTACGCAAAAGAGATTGGTTATGACCGAAACGACCCATGCAGAATCTTCAGAAAGGAAAGGACTTAATTTCGTAGAAGAAATAGTGGTGGAAGACCTGAAAGCCGGCAAGAACGACGGACGGCTGCAAACTCGTTTCCCACCAGAGCCTAACGGATACCTGCACATCGGGCATGCAAAGGCAATCTGTATGGACTTCGGCATCGCGGAAAAATACGGCGGCGTGTGCAACCTAAGACTGGACGACACGAATCCTATCAAAGAAGACACGGAATACGTGGAGGCCATCAAGGAAGACATACAGTGGCTGGGATTCAAATGGGGAAAAATCTATCATGCTTCAGACTACTTCCAGCAACTGTGGGACTTTGCCGTCAGACTGATTAAGGAAGGCAAAGCCTACGTTGACGAACAAAGCAGCGAACGGATTGCCGAACAAAAGGGAACGCCGACGCAACCCGGCACACCCAGCCCCTATCGCGACCGTCCCGTGGAAGAGAATCTGGAATTGTTTGACAAGATGAACAGCGGCGAGGCGGAAGAAGGTTCCATGGTGTTGCGCGCCAAGTTGGACATGGCCAACCCGAACATGCACTTCCGCGACCCCATCATTTACCGTATCATCAACAAAGAACACCATCGCACGGGCAACAGGTGGAAAGCCTATCCGATGTACGACTTCGCACACGGGCAAAGCGATTACTTTGAGGGAGTGACACACTCCATTTGTACGTTGGAATTCGTCTCCCACCGCCCGCTCTACGATTACCTCATCGACGAACTGAAAGAAAGGAACGACCTGGTAGACCACCGTCCTCGCCAGATAGAATTCAACCGTCTGAATCTGACTTATACCGTCATGAGCAAACGCAAATTGCTCGCACTGGTAAAAGAAGGCCTGGTAAACGGATGGGACGATCCCCGAATGCCGACCCTCTGCGGATTCCGACGCCGCGGCTACTCTCCCGAAGCCATCCGCAAATTTATCGACATGATCGGTTATACCAAGTTCGATGCCCTGAACGAGTTCGCTATGCTGGAGGCCGCCGTACGTGAGGACTTGAATGTCAGAGCGACCCGCGTCTCGGCCGTACTGAACCCCGTAAAGCTCGTGATTGCCAACTATCCGGAAGGGCAGGTGGAAGAGCTCGAGGCCGTGAACAACCCCGAAAACGAAGCCGATGGAAGCCATACCATCGAGTTCAGCCGCGAGCTGTGGATAGAGCGCGAAGACTTCATGGAAGAAGCCCCCAAGAAATACTTCCGCCTTACTCCCGGCAATGAAGTCCGTCTGAAAAGCGCTTACATCGTAAAGTGCACGGGGTGCAGGAAAGACGAAAAAGGCAACGTGACGGAGGTTTACTGTGAATACGATCCCATGTCAAAAAGTGGCATGCCGGGTTCGGACAAGAAAGTGAAAGGCACCCTCCATTGGGTGAGCTGCGGACATTGCCGGCCGGCCGAGGTGCGCTTGTACGACCGGCTTTTCAGCGTAGAGAACCCAGGAGCGGAAGAACGCGATTTCCATGAACTGTTGAACCCTGATTCACTGAAAGTCCTGCCCCGATGCTATGTGGAAAAATATGCGGCGACCAAAAGGCCTCTTGAATACCTGCAGTTCCAACGCGTCGGTTACTTCACGATGGACAAGGACAGCACGGCCGACCATCTGGTATTCAACCGTACGGCAAGCCTGAAAGACACATGGAGTAAGAAAAACAAATGACATGCCGACAGAAGACCTCTCGTATTTCCAAGAAGAAGAATTCAAAAAGCACCTGGCTCTTTACGAGCAGATGCTACGAGGCGGCCAGCCGGTTTACCTGGAAGCGGACGAACTGACTGACATTGCCGAGTACTATCTCATGCAAAACGACACGGACAAGGCTATGGCGTGCATCCAATACGCCCTAAACATCCACCCCGGCAGCATCGACCCCTTGATTTTCCTGGCCCGACAAAAGATGTTCAACGGCGACGTGGAGGGTGCCAGGACCATACGAGACTGCATCACGGACACCAGCGACCGCGAAGTCATATACCTCGACGCGGAACTGCTGTTGCGTGAGGGGAAAGAACAGGAAGCCTCAACATACCTGTCCGAAAAAGCCGAAACGGAAGAAGACTACGCTTTGTTTGCATACGACGTCGCTACACTGTTCTTGGATTACGGTTATTTGGAACAAGCAGCCCAATGGGGTCAACTGGCACTCGACATGGAGCCGGACAACGAGAAGTTTCTGAAGTTCAAGGCAGACCACCTCATCTCCTCCAATCGTCCGGAAGAGGCCATCGAGATATTAAATGATTTGTTGGACATCAACCCCTACAACCTCAATGCATGGCACTCGTTGGGCGAAGCCTATTTCGTATCCGAAGACTTCCCGAAGACCATGGAAACGGCTGATTTCGCATTGGCCATAGACGAGCACGATGCCCAAGCTCTCCTGCTGAAGGCTAACAGCCAGCTCCAACAACGGAATCTCGACGAAGCCCACCAGCTGTATCTCCGATATTTCAGGGAGCATCCGGCCAATGAAATCCCCTACCTTTTCGACGGGGTATGCCTCGCCGCGCTCGAACGCTACGACGAGGCTTTAAGCCAGTTGCTTAAAGCCGAAGAATTGTCCCGAGGTTGTTCACCAGAGCAGCAACATATATATGCCAACCTTTCGAACGTGTACAGCAAGCGGCACGATACGGAGAAAGCCTTCGAATATATCGACAAGATAAAAGGAATAAACCCGGATTACGACACAGACTTACACAAGGGGCATATCCTGATGCAAAACGAGAGGGAGGACGAAGCCCTCGAGTGCTACGACACGTTTATCCGAAGCCACGAAGACCCTTCGGAAGCCCATTTCCTCGTCGGCTTGTCATTGGTGGAAAACAAACTGTATGAAAGGGCAAGGGAACATTTCTTGCATACACTGGACCGCGATGCTTCACAAGACAGGGAAAGTCAGAAATCATACGCTTATCTGGCCTATTGCGCGTTGATGCAAAGCCGTTACCAGGAATTCATCGCCTTTCTGAAGATTGCTTGTGAGAAAGCCCCGGAAGTGCTGGAATACACAGTGGGGCAATTCATCCCGGAAGAAGTGGAGCCCAAAGACTTCTATCGGTACGTCTTAACTCACAGCGACGTGTTTACACACTTTGACCCGGATTCATCCGCCCCTATAAGCCCCATGTGAAAAAGAAGCCCTTGCGCATCTCTCCGCATGGAGCTTGTTTCCTGTCATTCGCTGAATTGCTTGATGCGTTGCTCCTCCGACAATTTGCAGATGAGCAAAGTGCCGTCCTTTTCGGCCACGATGAAACCATCCAGGCCTTGTATCACGACTTTCTTCTCCTGAGTGGTATGAATCATACAGTCGTGCGTATCATACACCGAAATGTCCTTTCCGATACACGCGTTACCATAAGCGTCCTGCGGCGTCTGCTCATGCAAAGAGCCCCACGTGCCCAAGTCGCTCCACCCGAAGTTAGCCGGGAGCACGAATATCTCTTCCACTTTCTCCATGATGGCATAATCCACTGATATGTTCTCACACTCAGGAAAAACACGGTTGATGGCTTCCTGCTCCCCCTCGCTCCCGTATACGGGCATGAGCTGCTCGAAGACCCGTGCGATAGAGGGCTGATACACACGGAACGCATTGACGATCGTGCTGACGTTCCACACGAATATCCCAGCGTTCCAGAAATAATTGTTCTTTTGGATATACCGGCTCGCCGTGGCAAAATCAGGCTTTTCCTTGAAAGAATCCACCCGATAGATTTCCTTATTGCGTGCCGACGCAAAGCCCAAGTCTGCCTGAATGTATCCATACCCGGTCTCAGCACGGTTCGGCTTCATGCCCAAAGTCAGGATGGAGTCCGTCTCCGCCGTGAACACCAACCCGGAAGCTATCACACGTTCAAACTCGGCCACATCCATGACGACATGATCGCTCGGCGTGACGACCACATTGGCTTTCGGATTCTGTTTCTTGATACGCCAACTCACATAAGCGATACAGGGCGCCGTGTTCCTTCGGCAAGGTTCCTTCAATATGTTAGATTCCGGGATTTCCGGCAACTGTCCGCGCACGATGTCCGCATAAGCTTCGGATGTCACCACCCAGATGTTCTCCGGGAAACAAATCCTTTTGAAACGGTCCGCAGTCAATTGCAACAATGTGCGTCCGCATCCCAGCACGTCGATAAACTGTTTCGGGCAATCCTGAGTACTCATCGGCCAGAAGCGGCTTCCTATGCCGCCGGCCATAATTACCAAATGATTATTACTCCTTTCCATGATTCAATATCCACGAGAATAAGTCAAGTTGCAAAACTACAACTATTTTTCTGATTTCATGCATAAACGGGTCCGATATTTTCATCTCCTTTTTCCCTGTTTTATTTGCACGAGGCCGAACATTCGCGTACTTTTGTACATGCAAATGAGATATGTGACCGTCCTAAGTATCGCCGGTTCCGACTGCAGCGGAGGTGCCGGTATCCAAGCGGACATCAAGACGTTTTCCGCGCTGGGATGCTATGCCGCCAGCATCGTCACGGCTGTCACCGTACAAAACACGCTCGGGGTAAAAAAAGTATATCCTGTCCCGGCCCAAATCGTCAGGGAACAGATACAGGCCGTAGCCGAGGACATGCCAATAGACGCCTTGAAAATAGGGATGGTGACGGACGAAAGGACCGTAGCGGTCATTGCCGATTTCTTATCAGGCGACTGCATCCCGGCCATCTTCGACCCGGTCTTAGTCTCAAGCAGCGGCCACCCCTTGGCAAGACCCGAGGCAGTGCATGTCATGCGCGACCGCCTGATTCCCCGCTGTGCCTTAGTGACCCCCAATCTGCCAGAAGCCGAGATGCTATCCGGCCTCCCCGTCCGAGACATGGAAGACATGGTGAATGCCGGACGGCACATCCTTGCTTGCGGCTGCCAGTCCGCATTAATCAAAGGGGGACATCTGGCAGGGGACGACATGACGGATATCCTGGTCTGCGGCAATACGCCGGAAGACATTCACCGCTACCACTCCGCCAAAATAAACTCCACCAACACCCACGGGACGGGATGCACGCTTTCTTCTGCCATCGCGGCTTACATCGGCCGAGGCTTCTCTTTGCCGGAAGCTGTCGGCTTGGGGAAAAAATACCTCACGGAGGCTTTGTCCTCCGGGAAAGACGTAGCCGTCGGGAAAGGGCATGGCCCGTTAAACCACTTTTTTAATCCCGAAAAGCTGATGGTTCGGTAAGTTTTTATTAATTTTGCGAGCGGATTGACGAGCGAACACGCATCAGATAAGATTTAGGTTATATGAAAGCATTTGTATTTCCCGGACAGGGAGCGCAATTTGTAGGCATGGGCAAAGCCCTGTACGACGGTAATCCGCTGGCAAAAGAGCTATTTGAAAAGGCAAACGATATTTTAGGGTTCCGCATTACGGACATCATGTTCAGCGGTACGGACGAAGAGTTGAAGCAGACAAAGGTGACGCAACCCGCCGTATTCCTCCATTCCGTCATTTCAGCCTCGTGCTTGGGAGAAGGTTCCGCTCCGGAAATGGTGGCCGGACATTCGTTAGGAGAGTTTTCCGCGTTGGTGGCAGCCGGTGCCCTGGGCTTCGAGGATGGTCTGAAATTGGTTTACGCCCGTGCCATGGCCATGCAAAAGGCGTGCGAGGCCGTGCCTTCCACGATGGCGGCCATCGTCGGTCTTGACGATGCCACGATCGAGGACATCTGCGCAGGAATCAGCACGGAAAACAACGTAGTGGTCCCGGCCAATTACAATTGCCCCGGGCAGTTGGTCATCAGCGGCAATGTGGAAGCGGTCAAGGCCGCATGCGTAAGGCTGAAAGAAGCCGGTGCCAAACGCGCCCTCTTGTTACCCGTGGGTGGTGCGTTCCACTCTCCTTTGATGCAACCGGCCAAAGACGAACTGCAAGCAGCCATAGAGACGACCGCATTCAATGCGCCTGAATGTGCCGTTTACCAAAACGTAGACGCGCAGGCCCATACGGATGCGGAAGAAATCAAGGCTAACCTGATTGCCCAGCTTACGGCTTCCGTCCGTTGGAAGCAAGAGGTGCAGAACATGATTGCGGCCGGTGCCACGGATTTCACGGAATGCGGCCCGGGCAAAGTCCTGCAAGGCATGATCGGAAAGATTGCCAAAGGGAACGGCGCCGTGACAGCCCATGGCATTCAAGCATAAGCCGACTCGAACGGCTGTCCCCTTGCCCTGAAAAAGCGGCAAGGGGATTTTCTATCGGCGACCAACCCATTGATGCATGAGAAACAAGATGATTATCTATCAGGTGCTCGTCCGCCTTTTCGGGAACGACAATGCGGCATGCGTCCCCCACGGCGGCAAGACAGAGAACGGATGCGGGCACTTCGCTGATTTCACCCGAAAGGCATTGGCGGAAATCCAAAGGCTCGGGGCAACTCATGTCTGGTATACGGGCGTCATCGCGCATGCCACACAAACCGACTACACCCGATACGGCATTCCGTCCGACCATCCTGCCATCGTAAAAGGGAAAGCCGGTTCCCCGTATGCCATTAAAGACTACCATGACGTGGACCCGGACTTGGCCACAAAGCCCGAGGAACGCATGAAGGAGTTTCAGGACATGATATGCCGCACGCACGATGCCGGCTTGAAAGTCATCATCGACTTCGTTCCCAACCATGTGGCACGCCAATACAAATCCGCCAACAGGCCGGAACACGTGAAAGACCTCGGGGAAGAGGATGACAGGAACCTGTCCTTCTCTCCTCAAAACAACTTCTATTACATTCCCGGATGCCCGTTTCGCCCCGACTTCGATTTGCAGGGCGGTGCGCCGGTTCCATACGAAGAGTGTCCGGCCAAGGCCACAGGCAACGACAACTTCTCCCCCTCTCCGGGACGCGGCGATTGGTACGAGACGATAAAACTGAACTACGGAATAGATTATTGCAACGGAAGGGCACGGCACTTCGTCCCGACGCCTTCCACTTGGTTTAAGATGCGCGACATCCTGTTGTTTTGGGCGGGGAAAGGCATAGACGGCTTCCGTTGCGACATGGCGGAAATGGTTCCCGTCGAATTTTGGGAATGGGCCGTTCCGCAGGTCAAGCGCCTTTACCCTTCCCTTGCGTTCATCGCCGAAGTTTACAACCCGGGCGAATATCAGGACTACATCCGCAGGGGAGGCTTCGATTATTTATACGACAAGGTCGGATTGTACGACACGCTTCGCGGAGTCGTCTGCGGGCACGCTTCCGCGCGTCAGATCACGGGATGTTGGCAAAGCGTGGACGGCATCAAAGACCACATGCTGAATTTCCTCGAAAATCACGACGAGCAACGATTGGCCTCCGATTATTTCGCAGGGAATGCGGAAAAAGGCCGTCCGGCCCTGTTGGTCAGTGCGTGCATGGGGAAAAATCCCATGATGATTTACTTCGGGCAAGAATTAGGGGAAAGGGGAATGGACGCGGAGGGGTTCAGCGGCGAAGACGGACGCACCACGATTTTCGATTACTGGAGCGTGGATACCATCAGGCGGTGGCGCGACGGAGGTAAATTCGGCACGGGCAGGCTCTCGGCCCGGGAACTTGCCTTGCAGGCATTCTATACCCGGGTGCTTACGTTGTGCAACAGCGAGAGGGCCTTGAGGGAGGGGGATTTCTATGACCTGATGTACGCCAACAACGGCTCGGATTGGTTTAACGCCGACAAATGTTATGCTTTTGTCCGACGCAAAGACAAAGACCTGCTGATTATCCTTGCCAATTTCGAAGACGCCGAGAGGCGTACAGCGGTCTTTCTTCCTCGCCATCTGTTCGATTTCTTCCAAATCCAAGGAAAAGGAGAGGTCATGGCGGCTGAGCTCCTAAGCGGGGGCGAAGAACGCATCACGTTCGACGCCAATCAATGTACACTGACGGACATTCCCGCATGTAGCGGCAAAATCCTAAAGGTCGAGCTTTGGTAGCCGGATTATCCCGGACGGCCTGCCGGTCATGGCATCCGCATGCAAGGCTGACGCTTCCGCAAGCGGACGGCATGCACACGAAAAGAATCACGACAACCACTTTTCATACGAATCCCCATGTCGCGCGGGATTCCATACCCGTCCCGTTCGCAAGGACTATTCCCGGACTGTGTCCAACAGTCTGAATACAATTCGGAATCGCCCGTCCTTGTAGCTCGTGCCATTG
This sequence comes from uncultured Paraprevotella sp., assembly GCA_964412085.1. Taxonomy (GTDB): domain Bacteria; phylum Bacteroidota; class Bacteroidia; order Bacteroidales; family Bacteroidaceae; genus Paraprevotella. Next base: position 15,315 of record CAYPMY010000021.1, read on the forward strand.
ACATGGAACCTGCCAATCTGTGCCGTATGCCGCACACGGATGCCTATGCAGGCGCAGACATCATAATCCCCCACCCTGACCAAGCGCAGAGTATCTTCCGCAGTCTCAGGCGACTTGTCAAGCGGAACGCCTTCTGGAACGGCCTCGCGCGACACACAGGTGTACGTTACCGGCAAATCGGCCGCGATGACTTCATTCACTTTCCGGGCTATCTCCGCTGTCTGCTCTTCCGCCGGTGCCTCCGCCAGTCCATAGTCAATCTTGCTTTTCTTCCGCTCTATGTGTGCATTCCCCGACCGTTCGCAGCCGAACATCCTGACATCGTCTGATTCAGGATATGCTCACAAGTGTGCATCGGAGCAATGGACACGTCCTGAAACTTAGGAGCGACCCGGTTCTTTTCCATGGTAGGCAAGGTTTATTCCGTTTCCCCGTTCTTCCGGACAAGAATACTCGGAACATATTCATTTAACGCCTGCAAAACTACGCAAAAAAGGAGAAAGCGCAAAGGACGCGGGCGAACGCTCCCGCATTGCCGCCCGCGTCCCATATATAATAAGGTGTAGGCATTGGCGTCAGGAACGGAGACCGATGTGGGTCCGGAAAGACTTCGCGCGCGTACGTTGCCTGAAATCACCCGCGAAGTCGGACGAGTCCCCATCCTCGTCCTCACAGCAGAGTCCGATTCGGCAAGCGACAATGCCTTTTAAGCCAAATAACATTAAAAAACACGGATGGGAATGGAAAAGGTCGGGATTTTAGTTTAATTTCGCTGTCCTTGCCGGGGAAAAGGGACAGCCGTCCCTGCTCTCCGCACGGACAACGGCGGAAGCGGAAGAACGGGGCGCGGGGCGGGATCTTCATCCCGACACCCGTGCCGTAGCGCGCCGGTCTGCCCCTTGCGGAACCGAACGGCATCGCCCGGCACGCACCCTCATGGAGATAAACGCCACACATTTCCATCCTTTCATTCCGGACGCGGAACCCTCGGAGCTTCCGCGCTTGTTCACCTGTCCGTTCCACTATGAACCGCATCCCTTATCCATGCGCGCGGCCGAAGAAGTACGCCGCTATCTCGCGCTCCGCACCGATTGGAAGTCGGAACTGGACAAGGGGAAAATGTTCGGCGTATTAGTCGTGCAAAAGGAGGGAAAGGCAGGCTTCTTAGCCGCCTATTCCGGCACGCTCTGCGGTCGCGGCGACCACGACTTTTTCGTACCGCCCGTTTTTGACCTGTCGAGGCCGGACGGTCTTTTCAAGGCCGAAGAAGCACGGATATCCCGGATGAACCGCCGCATCGAGGAACTGGAACACAGCGGAATGCGTGTCTCTCTCCTCCAACGGGCGGCCGACGGGAAGGCGGAAAGCGAACGGGCATTGGGGGAAGCCCGCGACGCACTGAAGGAAGCCAAACGGAAACGGGACTTGCTGAGGGCTTCGGGATACGACGGCTTCACGGAAGAACAGCTCGCCCATGAAAGCCAGTTCCTGAAGGCCGAATACAAACGGTTGGAAAGGCAATGGAAAGCCAGGCTCGAAGAAGCTGAAACCGCCTTGAAGCGGTCGGACGAGGAAATAGAGGCGTTGAAGGCCGAACGGAAACGCCGCTCCATCCTGTTGCAAAACTGGCTCTTCGCCCGGTTCCGAATGCTAAACGCACGGGGAGAAGAAAAAGACCTGTGGCAAATCTTCCGGGAACACGGACGGGCCGTGCCGCCGTCGGGCGCAGGAGAGTGCGCCGCCCCCAGGTTGCTGCAATACGCCTACCGTCACGGCTTCCGCCCCTTGGCCATGGCCGAATTCTGGTGGGGGGCTTCGCCGGAAACGGAAATGCGCAGGCATGGTTACTACTATCCGGCATGCAAAAGCAAATGCGCGCCGATACTCGGCCACATGCTGCAAGGCCTGGACGTGGAGCCCGACGCGCATGAAGCCAGCAAGCGCCTCGCCCGCGAACCGGGACTCCTCTATGAAGACGAATGGATGGCCGCAGTCGACAAGCCGGCCGGCATGCTTTCCGTGCCCGGCAAGGGCGACGCCCCCTCCGTATGGAGCTGGGCGCGCTCGCGTTTCCCCGAGGCCGCGGGCCCGCTCGTGGTACACCGTCTGGACATGGACACGTCGGGAGTGCTTCTCATCGCCAAGGACCCGGAAACGCACCGGCAGTTGCGGCAACTGTTTGAGACGCGGCGCGTCAGGAAAAGATACATAGCCTTGCTCGACGGCACGGTGGCGGACGACGAAGGCTTCATCCGGCTTCCCCTCCGCCCCGACCCGGACGACCGTCCGCGGCAAACGGCGGACACGGCACACGGCAAAGCCGCCGTCACGCGCTTCGAAGTCCTGTCGCGCGACCGCGGCCGAACCCGCGTGGCGTTCTATCCCCTCACGGGGCGCACCCATCAGTTGCGGGTGCATGCCGCCCATCCGGAGGGACTGGACGCACCCATCGTAGGCGACAACCTGTATGGCCGCCGGGACTCCCGTCTCTTCCTGCATGCCGAATCCGTGGTCTTCCGGCATTTCAAGACCGGACGCCGGGTCTGCATCACGGCGCCGGCCCCGTTCTGACGGGAAGAAACGCGCCGGCTGATGCTCACGGCCCGCCCGGCACGCGGCAAATGGCATCAATCCGTTCCAACTCCTCTTCCGAGAAGTCCGCCTTCCGCAAGGCTTTCAGGTTGCATTCGAGTTGTGCCACGGAGCTTGCCCCGACAATGACAGACGCGACCGGCCCGTTCCTCAAGACCCAGGCCAAGGACATCTCGGCCAGCGTCTGCCCCCGTCCCGCGGCCACTCGGCCCAGAGCCTTGATTTTCTCCAGGACAGCCCCGGTCAACACCTCGCGTTTCAGGAAGCGCCCTTGTGCCATGCGCGAGTCGCCGGGCACGCCCTGCAGGTAGCGGGACGTGAGCAGGCCTTGCGCCAACGGTGAAAAGGCGACGAAGCCGACCCCGTGCGCCCGGGCCTGTTCCAGAATGCCCTGCTCTTCCGAAGCGCGGTCGAACAGATTGTAACGCCCTTGGTACGACAGGCAACGCACGTCGCGCGCTTCCAGATAACGGTAGGCCTCCTCGGCCTTGTCGGCCGGATACCTGGAAAGTCCCACGTAAAGCGCCTTGCCCTGGCGCACGATGTCCGCCAAAGCCTGCATCGTCTCCTCCAACGGAGTCTCCGGGTCGTAACGGTGGGAATAGAACAGGTCCACATAATCCAGCCCCATACGCGCGAGGCTCTGGTCGAGACTGGCCATGAGCGACTTACGGCTCCCCCAGTTCCCGTAGGGGCCGGGCCACATGTCGTAGCCGGCCTTGGTCGACACGAACAGTTCGTCGCGATAGGGGCCGAGGGACTTCTTCATGATGAGTCCGAAAGTCACCTCGGCGCTGCCGTTCGAAGGGCCGTAATTGTTCGCCAAATCGAAATGCGTGATGCCGTGGTCGAAGGCATAATGCGCCATGGCCAGCGAACGGGACAAGGGGTCGACGTCGCCGAAATTATGCCACAACCCCAAGGAAATCTCAGGAAGCAGCACGCCGCTACGCCCGCAGCGGCGGTAGCGCATGCCGTTTTCATACCGGTCAGAAGCCGGAGAATAACAAGTCGGATTCAACATAAACGCCATGACTTTTCAGGAGTGTACGGCGCGAAAATAATGAAAAAAAACATGAATCCGCCCGCCTCCCACGGCAAAACTTCCTATCTTTGTCCATTATTATCACGCTGACAGGTTTTTTCACATGAAACGCACTTTCGGCGCATGTTGCTGCGCCATCCTGATTCCGGTTTACGCACAGGCGCGAAGGCACGCCGCCCACTTCGAGATAGACACCCGCGCCCCCCTGCAGGCGATAGACGGTTTCGGGGCGTCGGACGTATGGAGCATGCAACACGTCGGCCTCTGGCCCGACAGCGTGCGCCGGCAAACGGCCGACTGGCTGTTCAGCACCGAGAACGACGGCAAGGGGCAGCCCCTCGGCATCGGCCTCTCGATATGGCGTTTCAACATCGGGGCGGGCAGCCTCGACCAGGGGCGCGAAAGCGGCATCGCGTCGCATTGGACGCGCACGGGATGCTTCCTCCGGCCGGACGGCACGTACGACTGGACGCAACAGCCCGGACAGCGCGACTTCCTGCGCATGGCCCGGGAACGGGGCGTAAGGACGTTCATCGGCTTCTTCAACTCGCCCCCTGTGTACTTCACCCGGAACGGGCTGGCCACCAACACCGGACGGGGCGGGACGCTGAACCTGAAAGCGGAACATTACGGCGACTTCGCCCGGTTCGCGGCCGACGTGGTGGAGGGGTTGGAACGGCACGACGGCGTCAGGCTCTCGTACGTCTGCCCCGTCAACGAGCCGGACGGCCATTGGAACTGGGTGGGGGCGAAACAGGAAGGCACGCCGGCCACCAACCGCGAAGTCGCCGCGCTGGCACGGGCGTTCAGCCGGGAGTTCGCGCGGAAAGGGCTGGACACGAAAATCCTCGTCAACGAATCGTCGGACTACCGCTGCCTGTTTGCCACCCACATGACCGACTGGCAGAGAGGGTACGCCATCCAGTCGTTCTTCTGCCCGGACAGCACGGACACTTATCTGGGCGACACCCCGAACGTGCCGCGCCTCATGGCCGGGCACAGCTACTGGACAGACACTCCCCTGAAAGCCCTGCGCGGCATACGCATGCAACTGAGGGACACCCTGGACAAGTACGACGTGCAGTTCTGGCAGACGGAGACCTGCATCATGAGCAACGACAAGGAAATCGGCGGCGGAAGCGGTTACGACCGCACGATGAAGACGGCCCTCTACGTGGCGCGCATCATCCACCACGACATGGTCTATGCCGGGGCGCGGAGCTGGCAATGGTGGCGCGCCGTGGGCGGGGACTACAAGGACGGGCTCCTGCGCGAGTTCAGCGGCCGCGGGGGCACGGGCGCGCGCGTGGTGGATTCGAAGCTGCTGTGGGCCTTGGGCAACTACAGCCGCTTCGTCCGCCCGGGCGCCACCCGCATGGGCATCGCCGCCTCGGACAAGACGGGGCACGCCGTGGCGGAAGGCGACACGGACTGCACGGGACTGATGTGCACCGCCTACCGGAACGCCGACGAATCGTGGGTCCTGGTCGCAGTGAACTACGCCGCCGAGGCGAAAAGCGCGACCTTCCACGTGGACGACGGGAAAGTGAAAAGCTGGCAGCCCTACCTGACCGCCGAAGGAACGGGAAAGAACTTACAGCCAATCGGGAGGGTGGGCAACGGAGAACAAACCGTCATCCCGGCGCGCTCGATAGTGACGTTCGTAAGCCTGTAAGGCGAGCATTTTGTCAGTTCCCCAAGGCCTGCCGCCAGCAGGAAAACGGCCTTGCGGCTCCAAAAAGGACGGCGGGAATGAATAAAACGCGCATAAAAGCCGCATATATGCAACGAAAACTGCATATATGCGGCTTTTTCTGCTGAGAAAAATTTTTCATCCACAGCCAAACGGAAAAAAGTTCTCCGCAGATCGAGACACCCGCGGCTTCCGTCCGCCCCGGAAACAGGAAGAAAACGGGGGCGGGACATGCCGGGAACACTCCTTTTTCATCTATCCGGGCCCGTCCCGCCGACAAAGTAGGGAAAGCAAAAAGACAGCGGAATCCGCATTCCGCTGTCTTCCGTCCGCAGGCGCGGGCAACAAGCGCGCCCGCCCGCCCCGCTTCGTAAGGCCCGGGCCGGGTTTTCCTGTCATTTTGCCAAGAAGCCGTCGCGCGAGATTCGCGTATTCCGGCGCGGCTCTCCTTCCGCCCGTATATGGCGGATTCTCGCAGGGGCGGGTTTGTCATTTTGACATCCGCCGCCTTTTCCCGTACTTGCCGCACAGCCTCCTTTTCAATCCGGGGAGCAAGGAGACTTCCTTGCGAATCGCCGAGGCCGAAAGCCACGCGCTGACGCCCAGCACGCATCCGCCCGCCGCGACCTTGAGCCATGCTTCGGACTGCAAGCCCAAGAACAAAGCCGCCGACACGCAGAGGAACTGCGCCGCCATGAACGGGCGTGCCGCCTTGTCGGGCCTGAAGCCGTAGCGCCGCCCGTACACGGCACGAATCATCCACCAGTCGAACACCCCGGCCAAGGCCAAGGCGATTCCCGTTCCCAGGACGCCCGCGTACACGAAACCGGCCACCACGCACACGGCCATGAAGACGTCGTAGGCCACCTCCATGCACAAGTACATGGCGGCATCGCCCTTGGCCAACGAAGCATAAGCCACGGGGAGCGTCATCGACTTGAAAAACAGGTGCATGGAAGCGCATACCGCCATGCCGGTCATGGGTAGGAAGGAAGAAGAGTACAACAGACGGACGACCAACGGCATGGATATCATGAACAGGACCAAGAAAGGCGCCATGAGCAGCACGCAGGCCTTCGTCTGGCGGTTGACGGCCTGGTTCATCCGCTCCGCGTCGGCGTTCACCGACGACAGGCGCGGAAAGTAATCGGCATCGACCGCCGCGAACACCACCCCGGCGTAGGTGAACACCAAGTTGTACCCCATTCCGTACAAGCCCACGTCGGACAACGAGCCCCAGTTGGCAATGAAAAGCGAAACGCCCATACCCGCCGACATGTTCGCCGCGGCGGCCATGACATAGGGCACGCCCATGCGCACCATGCTCCATCCCGTCCGGAAATTCTCGCGGCTCAGCAGATCCACCCGCCAAGGGAAAACCGGCAAGGAAAGGCACAGGTGAACGACCATTATCCCCAACGTGCCGGCGACCAACGCGGGTACGACTCCGGACATCCCCAGGAAGTAATAGAAAGGGACTGACAGCAACAAGGTGGCCGCCGCCCCCGAGGCGGAAATCAAGGCCACGCGCTTCAACCGCCGGACGGCCTTCAAGATGGAAATCTCGCCCGCCGTAACAGCCATGAAGCCCATGACGGGAGAAAGCAGGCAGAGGGGAAGGACATGGGAGGCGTCGCCAAAAGCCCAATAACTCATGACGGGCGAAAACAGCAGGCACGACAGCATCCCGGCCAAACCGGTCCATACGCTCCAGGTGCGCACCACTTCCACCTGCCGGAGGACTTCCTCCGGGCGGCCTTGCCCGTGAATTTCCGCGACCTCCTTGACGGAGCTGAACGGGATGCCCAGGTTCGACGTGTTGTGGAGGAAACCGATGACGCTCTGGTACAAGGCCGAAAGCCCCACTCCGGCCGTGCCGAGCAAGACGGCCGCCAGCTTGTTGCGCACCACGCCGACCAGCATCGTAAGTACCTGTATGCCTCCCAGGAAACCCGTGTATTTCACGATATGGCCGTAAGTCGCGCCTTCCCCGCCTCCCGCTTCTTCCGAGACCGCCAAGCCGTGCTCTATTTCTCGTGCCCCGCCCATAATACAGGAGACAAAGATACGTCATTTCCATTTATTTTCCGTACCTTTGTCCAAAAATAAACATGAAAGTCCTGTTACTCGGCGAATACAGCAACGTGCATTGGACTTTGGCCAAAGGGTTGCGCGCACTGGGGCATTCCGTCACGGTGGCTTCGGACGGCGACAGCTGGAAAGGCTATCCGCGCGACACCGACTTGCGCCGGAAGTCGACAGGGAAAACGGACACTCTGGGTTTCCTCCTCCGTCTGGCCAGGGCGCTCCCTTTCATGAGAGGATACGACGTGGTGCAACTCATCAATCCCGTTTTCCTTGAACTGCGTCCGGAACGCCTGTTCCCCGTTTACCGCTTCCTGCGCCGGCACAACCGGAAAGTGTTCCTCGGCGCCTTCGGCATGGATCATTACTGGGTGAAGGCGGGGATGGGCTGCAAGCTGTTCCGCTATTCCGACTTCAACATCGGGACGGAAGTCAGGATGAACCCCGAAAACGACCGCTTCGTCGCCGAGTGGCTGGACGGCCCCAAGGGAAGGCTGAACCGCCTCATCGCCGACGACTGCGACGGCATAGTGAGCGGCCTTTACGAATACGACGCCTCCTACCGCCCGCATTTCCCGGAGAAGACGCGGTTCATCCCCTTTCCCATCGACCTGTCGGAAGTCACGCCGCGCGTCTCCCATCCGGGAACGGGGCGGACGCGCTTTTTCATCGGCATACAGCACAAGCGGGACGCTTACAAAGGAACGGACATCATGTACGAGGCTCTGGTGCGGCTGTCCGCGCGTTATCCCGACCGCGCGGAGATCGTGAGGGCGGAATCCGTGCCGTTCGCGCGGTACAGCCGAATGATGGGGCACAGCGACGTGCTGCTCGACCAGCTTTACTCCTACACGCCCGCCATGAACGCCTTGTGCGCCATGG
>CAYPMY010000022.1:0-22737 GCA_964412085.1 uncultured Paraprevotella sp.
CGCCCCGACACCCGGAGCCGCCCCCGCCGGAACGCGAGGCGGGCGCGTCCCCTTTTCCGTCCCGGTTTCAAGGAAGCCGAGCGCGGCGCGGCGGCCTCCCGGGAACGAACCTCCGCAGGCGCCGGCTTCCGTCCGCCCCGACGCGGCTTCCGGCAGGCGGGACTTCCGCGGCGACCGGCTCAATATTCCACCTTGTCCTCCGTGTCGCGCCAGAGGTCGAAGGCCGCGAGGGCTTCCCCGCGCAACATCTCTTCCATGGCTTTCCTGCGGTCGCGCCGCGGCAGGGCCAGCTCCTCGTAGATGAAGGAATCGTCGAATCCGATGCCGGCCGCGTCGTCCTTGTCGTTGCCGTAGTATATCTTGTCGAGCCGCGCCCAGTAGATGGCGCCGAGGCACATCGGGCAAGGCTCGCAAGAGGTGTATATCTCGCACCCGCTAAGGTCGAAGGTGCCCAGCTTGCGGCAGGCTTCGCGGATGGCGCTGACTTCCGCGTGCGCCGTCGGGTCGTTGCTGGCGGTCACGCGGTTCACCCCGGTGGCCACGATTTCATCTCCTTTCACGATCACGGCGCCGAAGGGGCCTCCGCCGTTCCTGACGTTCTCCGTGGAAAGCGCGATGGCCTTGCGCATGAATTCCTTGTTTCCCATAGCAATTCTCCTTATTAAAGTTCAACGTTCCATTTCCCCCGCCCCGCCGGACGCGCGGGAGGTTTCCCTCCCCGCGTCCCGGCGCGTGCGTCTCCTCCCCGCCCGGAACACGTCCCGCCATGCGCCGAAGTCCCTCTTCAGCCCGATGCCGACGCCTTGGGTGGTCAGCGACGACTTGGTGAAGTACCGGTCGTTGGTCTTGCTGTACGCTTTCAGGCTTATGCTGCCGGTGGGTGTCAACAGCCACTGCAGGTCGAAGTCCCCGATGAAGTTCCCGTTGGGGCTGGCGCTGTTGTCGCGGTAGCCGAAGTTGCCGTTGACGAGCAGGCGGTTGTTGAGCAGCCTCCCGGAGAGCAGCCCTTCCACGTCCATGTCGCTCCAGCCCGTCTCGCCCGTGCTGAGGTTCGTCCCGATGTTCCAGTTGCTGTTGTTGCCGAGCAGCGAGGAGAACATCTGGTTGAGTTGCCCGCTCAGCGTGGAGGAGAGGAGGGACTTCATGGCCACGGAAGACTGGCTTTGTTCGGTGTTGCTGTAATCATAGGTGTAGAACCGCCCGATGCCGAGGAGGTAAACCACCTGCATGTTCTTCTCTTCCTCCGTGCTGATGAGGCTGCGCACCATCTGCTTCTCGTCCTCGTTGACGTTGGGCAGGTCGAAGTCGAAGCCGATACGCGGGGACAGCGCCTTCCCGCCGATGTTCATCAGGCAGTTCACCCGCACGTTGTTCTGGCTGAAGGTGGAGCGCGCGCTCAGGTCGTTCAGGGAGACGGAGGGCACGGTATAGACGGCCTGGAGGTCGAGGTCGGCCTGCGTGGGGACGCCGCCGAACACGATGGTGCCGCCGGGGTTGAAAGAGAAGTCCTTGCGGATGACATCCTGCAAGGAGAGCTTGTAGACCCCATGGTCTATGGTGTACGTGCCGTACATGGTGAAGTCTCCCTTGTTATAATAGTTGGCTCGGATGTTCCCGTGCCCGTTCAAGGCGATGTAGTCGCCGGCCTTCGGGTCCATGAGGATCTTCATGGTGGCTTCCGGCGTCAGGTCGAGGCGGAAATTGATGCGCATGTCCGATTCCGTCTCCGGGAGGGGCGCGCCGGGGCGCGGGGAACTCCCGCCGGCGCTGTCGGGATCTGCCTTGAACTTGTAGGTGATGAACTGGTTGTCCGTCAAGGTCGTCGGGGAGGAGAGGTTGTAGACGAAGAGGGTGTTTTCCCCGGGTCGTGCGTCTATGTCGATGTTCAGGTTGCCCGGTTGCCCCTCGAGCCCTATCCTCCCCGTGGCGTATGCCGTCCCGCAGAACACCTCGTCCCCGAAGTCCCTGACGTCGTAGCCGAGGATGTCGTGTCCTTCTATGTCGAAACGGTAACGCATCCGGGAGAGGTTGGAATGCCTCAGCACGCCGTCGACCACGGCATAGTGTCCGTCCTTGCCGGGCGCTCCCTGCAGGTCGTAAATCAGGGTGTTGCGGAAATAGATGTTGTCCGGGCGGAGGCTGACGGAATCGTCGAAGAAACGGTAGTCCACTTCGGTGGAGTTGACCCTCATCCCTCCCTCGTGCACGAGCATGTCGCCCTCGAGGTTGATGCCCTTGAAAGGGCCGAACACGCGGGTCCACCCCGAGGCGCGCCCGTAGAGGCCGGTGAAGATGCCCTCGGTGTAACGGTTCAGGAAAGCCATGTCCATGTTGTCGGCACGGATCATCAGGTCGAGCCCTCCCTTGGGCGGCGCGCCAATCCGCACCTCCCCGTCCACGGTGGTCGCGCTCCGGCGGGCGGGGTCCGCCATGCGGGCGTGAATGGCGACCGCGTTCCTCTCTTTCTCCCAACCGCCGGTGATGTCCGCATCTCCGAGGGCGGCCTGGTTCAGGGTGAAGTCCCTCACGCGGAGGCGGGCGTCCACCTTGGGGTTTCCCGCAAGGTTGGCCGCGAGGACGCGCCCGGTGGCCTGCCCTGCAAATTCCACGGTGTGGAAGTCGATGATGTTGAAGATGTATTCCAAGTTGATGTCCTTGAGGTCGGCGGCCAGCGAGTCGCCCGCCTCGCCCGACATGTTTCCGTTGAGGACCAAGTGGCGGTCTCCTTGTTCTATAGTGAACCCATCGATGCCGACCCGTCCGGACGCGGCATGTATGCGGGAGGCGTGCACGTTCCAGACCGAGTCGTTGACGATGATGCGCGAGGGATGGAACTCTATGTCCGTCAGCATCTCCTTTCCTTCGTCGCGGGAAAAACGGACATCCGCCGAGACGGAGCCTTGATATGCCTTTTCGGCACGGGCGGCCCAATTCAGCCCTGCGCTGACGTCGTCGCCGGCGGCACGGGCCAGGAGCCTGAAGCCGATGGGGGACTTGCCGATCTTCTTCTTGAAGTCGGCGACGCAGGCGACAGAGTCTCCGGCAATGCCCGCCACGATCCGTATGTCGTCCAGCTGCTGCCCGTCGTAGTTGAGCGAGGGGACGGAGGCGTTGAAGTCCAGCTCCCCGGTGCGGCTGTTGAAATAACCGCTGGCCTGTCCGGCCTGCGGAATCCGCAGGGGTATGCCGAAAACCTTCTCGACGGGCTCCGCATGGTCGACGCGCACGTACAGGGACACTTCGTCCGGCGTGTCTTTCCTGAACCGAGGAGCCTTGACGAAAGAGGGGATATAGGCATGGAGCAGTTCCCTGCCGTGGGCGACCAACGTGCCGAGCCTGAAGTCTCCCTCCATTTCCGCGTACAGGAAGTCGCTGCTGAGCGAGAGAGTGCGCCTGCCCTGCCCGCGGGCCGCCTTGAAGCATACCGGCCCCGCGGCGTACTCTTCCCCGGACGCGGACATGCGGAAGCCGTCGAGGCAGAGGGTGCCCTCCATGTCTTCAATGCCGTTTCCCCTGAAATCGGCCCGTATGTCGCCTTGGAACACCGTCCCGTCATACCGGGACGTGAGGGCGAGGTCGTGCGGGGAGAAGCGGCGGACGGAAACTTCCGCCTTGACATAAGGCGTGGACGAACGCAAGCTGGCTTCCCCCTCCGCCGTAAGTGCGAGGTGGGGGTCGCTGATGCTGGCTTTGCCGGAGAATCCCCCTTTCCGGTAATCCACGTCGACCGTGATGCCGCGGTAGTCGTAACGGTCGTAGGACAGCTTTCCGACAGTGCCCCGGAACGAAAGCGCGGGATAGGCGCCGGAGCGCAGGAGCCCCTTGCACGACAGGTCGAAGGCCGTTTCGCCGAACCGCCCCTCCCGTCCCGCCAGCCTGCCTATCCGGAATCCGGGAGTATGCACTTCCGCTTCGATTTCGTTCCCTTCGGCGAAAGAGCCGGACAAGACCAGGGGACCCAAGCCGGTATGCAAATCCAGACGGCCTGCGAGGCGCCGGGGACGATAGGACAAGACTCCCTTGGCTTCCAACGCGCCGACGGCCTGCAAACAAGGCGAAACGGGGAACTTGCCGCCCGGAATCCGTTCGGCCAGCCGCCTGAGAGCGGCAGGGGTAATCCGCAGTTCCCGGATGTCGGCCCTTATCGTCCGCCGGGCAGGGTCGTCGAGGCGGCTGACCGCCAACGGGGCTTCAAGCACGACGCTCCGGTCGGGAGTGTAAAGCACGAACCGGTCTATCAGGACTTGCCCGAGGCTTCCGCTGAACCGCGCTTCGGCGGACAACGGCTGCAGCCTTTCAAGCGCAAGAGACCGCGCTTTCGCAGGGCAGAAGGGAATGAAGTCGGCGAAAGAGAATGTCCCCCGTTCAATGCCGCCTTGGAACGCGAAATCCCGATACCGCTCCTTCCCGTCCTTCCCTTTCACACGGCGGTAGCTCATGGTGACCGGATGAAAGGCCAGCCTGGAACGGGGCAACTCGACGGCAAGATGGTCGAGCAACGCCTTTTCCCCGTTGGCCGTGACCTTGAAGGACAGTTGCTCAAGCCGCAGGCCGGAATGCTCCTCAAAGGAGAACTTCCTGACGTCCAAGTTCAGGGAATCCGCCGTATAGCTCTTCAACGAGAGCGTGGCACTAACCTTGTCCAACACGATGTGGTCCGGATTAAAACGGCCCGGCGTAGGAGGCTTGTAAAGACGGTGCCACGACAATCTGCCCCGCCGGACAAGCACGGAATTGACACGAAGGGACAGGCGGGAGGACTGGCCGCCATCCTTGGAAAAGGCGTCAACGAGGAACCGGAAGTTCGGCTTTTCCTCCGGAGCGGACTGGTAGAGACGGATGTCGAACCCGTAGAGCTGGACGTTCGAAACGGAAACCATGCCGTGCAACAACGGGGCCAGTTCCATCTTTGCCGACAGGCGGGCGGCCTTGAACAGGCTCTTTCCCCTCCGATCCTTGACAAGCACGTCGTCGAGGATGACACGGTTGAAATACCCCAGATCCACCCGTCCGACGGAAAGTTCCGTATGTAAAACATCCCTCAATGCCTCCGAGACGAGGAACGCGACGCCCCTCTGCACCGCCGGGACATGGAGCAGCGCGACCGACAACAGGTAGAAGCCCGCGGCCATACCTGCGAGTATCCTGAGTGTTTTCCTTAACCTTTTAATAATGGTTCCCTTTTATGCTACAAAAATACTATTTTCTTTTTAGATTCCTTCACTTTGTCATATTTTTAATGTAAATTTGCGGCGTTTCAATCAAACCAGTTCTTTTAATCCTAAGACAATGGCAAATGTAATCAAATTACGCAAAGGCCTTGACGTGAATCTCAAGGGAAAGGCTGCCAAGGAGGAGTTCAGGGTGAAAGCGCCGGCTGTCTACGCACTGGTGCCGGACGACTTTGCAGGAATGAAGCCCAAGGTAGTGGTCAGAGAGAACGACACGGTGAAAGTCGGGGACAGCTTGTTCGTGGACAAGAACCATCCTGAGGTGAGGTTTGTCTCTCCCGTGAGCGGACGGGTGTCCATGGTGGAGCGTGGCGACCGCCGCAAGGTGTTGAGCGTGCGGGTGGAAGCCGGCGCGGAGCAGGAACACGTGGACTTCGGCAAGAAGGATGCGGAACAGATGACGGGGCGGGAGGTGAAAGACCTCCTCCTGGAATCGGGCTTGTTCGGCTTCTTCAGGCAACGCCCCTACGACGTGACGGCAAACCCGTCCGACACTCCGAAAGCCATCTTCGTTTCCGCTTTCAACTCCATGCCGCTTGCCGCCGATTTCGAGTACGTGCTGCGGGGACGCGAAGCCGACTTCCAGGCCGGGCTCGACGCTTTGGCCAGAATGGCGAAAACTTACCTCGGCGTGAGCTCGAAGCAGACGGCCACGGCGCTGACGGCGGCCAAGAGAGTGGAGATAACCTTTTTCGACGGGCCGGCGCCGGCGGGGAACGTAGGCGTGCAAATCAACCACGTGTCTCCCATAAACAAAGGTGAAGTCGTTTGGACGCTCGGCGCGGAAGAGGTCATCTTCATCGGGCACCTGATGAACACGGGCCGTCTGGACTTCACCCGCGTGATTGCATTCGCCGGTTCGGAAGTGAAGAGGCCAGCCTATTGCAGAATGACGGTAGGACAGCAACTGAACACTTTAATCGAAGGCAACGTGACGGAGGGCAAGACCCTGCGTGTGATAAACGGCAACGTGATGACCGGCACGAGGACTTCGGCCGACGGCTTCCTGGGTGCCCACGCGACGGAAGTGAACGTGATTCCCGAAGGAGACGACGTACACGAGATTCTCGGCTGGATCATGCCGCGTCTGAACGACTACTCTTCCAGCCGCGCTTACATGAGCTGGCTGATGGGCAAGAAGGAGTACGCGCTCGATGCCCGCGTGAAAGGCGGAGAACGCCACATGATAATGTCGGGCGAATACGACCGCGTGTTCCCTATGGACATCTTCCCCGAACAGCTGGTGAAAGCCATTGTCACCGGCGACATAGACCGCATGGAAGCCTTGGGCATCTACGAGGTGGCCCCGGAAGATTTCGCCTTGTGCGAGTTCGTGGACTCTTCCAAGCTGGAGGTGCAGCGCATCGTCCGCGAGGGGCTGGACATGCTTCGCAAGGAAATGGCTTGATTAATTTCATCACAGGTTTAAATGATTCAGATAATGAACGCGTTAAGAAAATATCTTGATAAGATAAGGCCGAACTTCGAAGAGGGCGGCAAACTTCACGCATTTCGTTCCGTGTTTGACGGTTTCGAGACTTTCCTGTTCGTGCCGAACACCACGTCGAAGTCGGGAGTGAACGTACATGATGCGATAGACAGCAAGCGCATCATGATTCTTGTGGTCATAGCGTTGTTGCCGGCCTTGTTGTTCGGCATGTACAACATCGGGTATCAGAATTATGCGGCCGCCGGGGCGGACGGTACATTCTGGGAAATGTTCGGCTTCGGCCTGCTGGCCGTGCTGCCTAAAATCATCGTGTCTTACGTCGTGGGGTTGGGCATCGAATTCGTCGTGGCCCAGTGGAAGCACGAGGAGATTCAGGAAGGCTATCTGGTAACGGGCATCCTGGTGCCGATGATCGTGCCGGTCGATTGCCCGCTGTGGATCATTGCGATAGCTTGTGCCTTTGCCGTGATTTTCGCCAAGGAAATCTTCGGGGGGACGGGCATGAACATTTTCAATGTCGCCTTGATTACCCGCGCATTCCTCTTCTTCGCCTACCCTTCGGCCATGAGCGGCGACGCCTGCTGGGTGGCCAAGGAAAGCATCTGCGGCCTGGGCAACGATTTGGCCGACACGTTCACGATGGCCACTCCTTTGGGACAGGCGGCTACCGGCACGGCACCGGCTTTCTCTTACGACCAGGTCGTCGGTTTGATTCCCGGCTCTATCGGCGAGACCAGCGTGATAGCCATCGCCATCGGCGCGGTAATCCTCTTGTGGACGGGCATTGCCAGCTGGAAGACGATGCTCAGCGTGTTTGCCGGGGGTGCGCTTCTGGCATGGGCCTTCAACGCATGGGGGCCGGAAGGAAGCGCGGGGGCGGCCATGCCCTGGTACCAGCATATAGTGTTGGGCGGCTTCTGTTTCGGCGCCGTGTTCATGGCTACCGACCCCGTGACTTCGGCACGCACCGAGACGGGCAAGTACATCTACGGTTTCCTCATCGGCGCCATGGCTATCATCATCCGTGTGTTGAATCCGGGTTATCCCGAAGGCATGATGCTTGCCATCTTGTTGATGAACTTGTTCGCTCCGCTGATTGACTATTACGTCGTCCAGCGCAACATCGACAAGCGGGCTAAACGTGCAATAAAAAAACAATAAAAAGGACTATGGCTACAAAGAAATTCAAATGCAAAGTGTGCGGTTACGTCCATGAGGGCGACGCTGCGCCTGAAAAGTGCCCGGTGTGCCAGGCTCCGGCTTCCGAGTTTGAAGAGATAGTGGAGGACGGAGGGACGGAGAAGCCGACGAAGAAAGGGCTGAACACCGACGGCAACACCTATACCATCATATATTCATGTATCGTGGTCGTTGTCGTGGCTTTCTTGTTGGCTTTCGTTTCCAAGGTGTTGGAACCGCAGTCAATGGCTAACGTGCGCATCGACAAGAAAAGTCAGATTCTGGCCGCCTTGAACCTCCGTGACGTGGAGAAAACCGAAGTGGAGAAGACATACGACGAAGTCGTGGTGGCCGATAAAATCATCGACAAGGACGGAAACGTGGTGGAAGACGGCGCTTCCAAAGACGAAGACGGCTTTGCCGTGGAAGACAAAGACATCTCGGACGGCAATCTTCCTCTGTATGTATGCAAGGTAAACGGGGGAACGAAATACGTCATCCCCGTGACGGGCAAAGGCTTGTGGGATGCCATTTGGGGGTATGTGGCCCTCAATGCCGACAAGAACACCATCTATGGCGTGTACTTCTCCCATAAGGGCGAGACGGCCGGGCTGGGCGCCGTCATCACGGAATACGATAAGTTCCAGAAGCAGTTCGAGGGGAAGAAGCTGATGAACGAGGACAAATCCGCCGTGGCTGTCAGCGTGGTGAAGAAAGGCAAGCCCGTGAACGGGCTTCCTGATGACAGCCGCTGCGATGCCGTCACGGGCGCGACCCTGACTTCCAACGGCGTGAACGACATGCTTCACGACTGTATTTCACGTTATATGACTTTCTTAAATACTAATGAATAAAAGGTAATGATAAAGGTAAAGAACAAAGGAGGAAAGATATGAGCAAGTTGTTTTCTAAAGAGAATGGAGAAGTATTCTCGTCCCCCCTTAACCTCAACAACCCGATTGCCGTCCAGGTGCTCGGCATCTGCTCCGCCTTGGCCGTCACCACCCAAATGAAGCCGGCCATTGTCATGGGGCTTTCGGTAACAGTAATCACGGCTTTTTCCAATCTGATCATATCCTTGATACGTAAGACGATTCCCAACCGTATCCGTATCATCGTCCAGTTGGTCGTCGTGGCGGCCTTGGTAACCATCGTGAGTATGGTGCTGAAGGCGTTTGCCTATGATGTGAGCGTACAGTTGTCCGTGTATGTCGGCCTGATTATCACCAACTGCATCCTCATGGGACGGCTGGAGGCTTTCGCCATGATGAACGGCCCGTGGGAGAGCTTCCTCGACGGCATCGGCAACGGACTTGGGTACGCTTTCGTGCTGGTAGCAGTAGGCACGGTGCGCGAGTTCTTCGGGAGCGGTTCGCTCATGGGCTTCCAAATCATCCCGCAAGGCTTCTACGACATAGGATACATGAACAACGGGATGATGACCATGCCGGCCATGGCGCTGATTCTTTTGGGATGCTTCATTTGGGCGCACCGGGCTTACAATGAAAGGAAAGAGAAAAAGCAATAGAATCATAACCATAAATAGAAAGAAAAAAATATGGAACATATGTTGAGTTTGTTTGTCCGCTCTATCTTCGTGGACAACATGATCTTCGCTTTCTTCCTGGGTATGTGTTCTTACTTGGCCGTATCCAAGAATGTAAAGACGGCATTGGGGTTGGGTGTCGCCGTGACTTTCGTGCTTTGTGTGACGGTGCCGGTAGACTATCTGTTGCAGACCAAAGTACTGGCTGAGGATGGCATCCTCGGCATGGACTTGTCCTATCTGGCATTCATCCTTTTCATAGCCGTGATTGCCGGTATGGTACAGTTGGTGGAGATGGTCGTGGAGCGTTTCTCTCCTTCGCTTTATGCCGCCTTGGGCATATTCCTCCCTTTGATTGCCGTGAACTGTGCCATCATGGGTGCCTCGCTGTTCATGCAGCAGAGGATTTCCATGGATCCGGCCACGAGCACGCAGGCCATCTCCAGCGTATGGGATTCCTTGGCATACGCTTTGGGGTCAGGCATAGGCTGGCTGTTGGCCATCGTATCTTTGGCTGCCATCCGTGAAAAGATGGCCTATACCGACGTGCCCAAACCTTTGCAGGGATTGGGTATCACCTTCATCACGGTGGGGCTGATGGCCATGGCCTTCATGTGTTTCTCAGGTTTAAGTATTTAAAAGGAAAGGGATAGGACAATGGATATGAATTTTATTTTTGCGAGCATTGGCGTATTCCTCGTCACGATTCTCCTGTTGGTGGTCGTCTTGTTGGTAGCCAAGAAGTATTTGTCTCCGAGCGGGAACGTGAATATTACCATCAACGGGGACAAGACGATTTCCGTGGCACAAGGCGGAAGCGTGCTTTCCACCTTGGCTTCCGAAGGGATTTACCTGTCTTCGGCCTGCGGCGGCAAAGGCTCTTGCGGACAGTGCAAATGCCAGGTGGTAGAAGGAGGTGGTGAGATTCTGGACTCTGAAAAGGGGCAGTTTACCCGCAGGCAGATCAAAGACCATTGGCGTTTGGGCTGCCAGTGCAAGGTGAAGGGCGACTTGAAGATTAAGGTGTCCGAATCGGTCATGGGCGTGAAAGAGTACGAATGTACGGTCGTCAGCAACAAGAACGTGGCCACGTTCATCAAAGAGTTCAAGGTGCAGCTTCCCGCCGGGGCACACATGGACTTCCTGCCCGGCTCTTACGCGCAAATCAAGATACCGACATTCGCGATGGACTACGACAAGGACATCGACAAGGGTCTCATCGGCGACGAATACCTTCCAGCGTGGCGGAAGTTCGGCCTCTTCCCGTTGAAGTGTGTCAATCCTGAACCGACCGTGCGTGCCTACTCCATGGCCAACTATCCGGCGGAAGGCGACGTGTTCATGTTGACCGTGCGCATCGCCACGCCTCCCTTTAAACCGGACCGCAGCGGCTTCATGGACGTGAATCCGGGCATCGCCTCTTCTTACATCTTCACGCTCAAACCCGGCGACAAGGTGACCATGAGCGGGCCTTACGGCGACTTCCATCCGCACTTCGACAGCAAGAAGGAAATGATTTGGGTCGGCGGCGGTGCCGGAATGGCTCCCCTGCGCGCGCAAATCATGCACATGACGAAGACACTGCGCACGACCGACCGCGAGATGCACTATTTCTACGGCGCACGCGCGTTGAACGAAGTGTTCTACCTGAAGGACTTCTTAGGCTTGGAGAAGGATTTCCCGAATTTCCATTTCCATTTGGCGTTGGATCGTCCGGATCCCGCTGCAGATGCCGCAGGCGTGAAGTACACTCCGGGATTCGTCCACAACGTGATGTACCAGACTTATCTGAAAGATCACGAGGCACCCGAGGATGTGGAATACTACATGTGCGGCCCTGGCCCGATGTCCAAGGCCGTGGTAGGCATGCTCGACGGCCTCGGCGTGGATCCCGAATCCATCATGTACGACAACTTCGGCGGATAGTAGGGAGACACCTATCTTGTTTGGTTTGCGGCAGATGCCATTGCGATGCGATGGGTTTGCCGCAAATCTTGTGTGTGTAACCGGGAAAGATGGACTCACCCGATATTTCATGGGGTAAAATTCCTAGATTTATAGAATATACCCCTAAAAGGAAAATAACAATCAAGTAAATGAAAACAAACACACTGCTTCATATTATGAGTATATATTCCTTTTCAGTTGCTCCATTGTTTTCGGTTAATTGATTCTTACTCGGTACATTTTCGTTTCTTGTTTGGAATTGGTAAATTATCATATTTCATAAAAATTGTCGTCAATTTGCAGATGATATGAAATGTCCCGAATGCCGAAGTTCGGAACGTGTCAAGAGTGGTAATCCCCGCCCTTGCAAGGTGATGGAGCTTGACGGGATGCATTCCTGCGTGGAGTTTAAAAAGACTGTCGCCGGATTCGGCTTGGTGTCGATAGAGATGCCGAGGAATACGTCGATCGGTTATCGGGGACAGAAGCTCCCGGACTTAACCGGAAAACAGAGAAGACCTGATAGCGGAAATAGAAGTCGGCATGTGTCCGGGAAACAATGAAAGCGCAGGTAAAAAAGTGGAAGAACCACGCATGGTAACAAACAGTTGAAAACTGTCATTACGGAGGTTGTTTAGACAGCAACCCGAATCAGGAACACCTTTTACTGCGTACGTTATCACCGGTTGGCTGTCTGCAAGGGATAACTGTGTTATATGTGTTAAATTTATGTAAAAACAAGGGAGTAATGTCACTATGAATAACAAAATACATACTTTTATGATGTAAAATTGATAATTTTGTGTCGATCGGGCAAAGTGGGTCTATCCGATCTTTACGGTATGTGAATTATAGAACCCACCTATAAAAAATGAGTCGCATGAGGTGTTTTTTTATTGCAATCGGGTACTCACTGATAAGTCTCGGATTATCGGGAAATGTGTTAGCGCAATCGGATTCGATTCGCTTCTCTGTGTCCTTCAAATTACAAAATCTACATTTTATTCTAGATCACATCTCGTCCCATACGGACTATACGGTGAGCTATGGCAATGAAGTAAGGAATTTCACGGAAAAACTCACCGTATCGTTCGATGAGGTGACTGCCGAAAGGGCAGTACAGGAGATTTTGCAACACACGCCGTTTACTTACAACGTGTCTGGAAAGGTCATCAAGGTATTCCGGCTGAAAGCTAATCAAAACGGGGGAAGGTATAAAGTAAAAGGAGTGGTGAAAGATGCCAATGGTCTTTCGGTGCCCAACGCTACCATTCGGCTGAAGGGGCTGGAACAAGGCACCATCACTAACCTCGAAGGTGAATTTGAACTCACCACTCCGACAGTTTCGGGAGAGATTGTGGTATCAAACATTGGTATGGAAACCCAAACGGTGAAATATACAGCAGGGCAAAACTTGTCCATCGTGATGACGGAGGCTTTGAATCAATTGGGGGAAGTGGCCATCATTGCCTATGGTAAACGCACCAGACAAGATTTGGTGGGTTCTATTTCCTCGCTGAAAGGAGAGGAATTGAAAGATCTCCCCACTGCTTCTCTGGAGAATCTACTACAAGGAAAAATGGCAGGTGTTGGTGTGTCGAACCTTTCGGGACAACCTGGTGGGGGCGGGTCACAAGTGGTGATTCGCGGCTTTGCCTCGCTCAACGCTACGGGAAGCAACGACGGGTCGCCGCTCTACGTCATCGATGGTGTGCCTGTGCAGTCGTCGGCTTCACTACTCACAGGCGGCATCAACCCGCTGTCATCGCTCGACCCCTCAAACATCGAATCGGTAGAGGTACTCAAAGATGCGGCATCAGCATCACTGTATGGCTCTCGTGCGGGCAACGGGGTGGTGCTGATTACTACTAAGAAAGGCAAGTCGGGACGTGCTGAATTTAATGTAAACGTATCACAGTCAATTTCTTGGTTACCCGAGACTCCACTGCAAGTACGGGGAAACGGCGAACGACAACTTTACATGATGTTGGCTAAGATGCAACGCTACGGTCATTATGACTGGATGACGGATAACGTGAATATGCCCAACAGCTACAACGATACGTGGGGATGGGATCCGGATGACGGATCGTTCGACTATTTGTGGAACAACGGACACATCTCCGATGGTAATCGCGTACCGGGCATCGTACAAGATTCGCTGAATACATTCTACAATAATAACACTAACTGGTGGAACTACATGTTCCGCGTAGGACAGGTGACACAGGCCGACATCTCCGCTTCGGGAGGTAACGACAATATGCGCTACATGATAGCGGCAGGCATCTACAACGAGAAAGGTATCATGCTAAATTCCAAATTCTTGAGAGGCAACGTGCTGACTAATCTCGATTTCAAACTCTCTCCACGCATCGATGCTTTTGCACGCATCAACTTGGCATACACCGACCAAGATGCGGGCGACATGGGCAAGGTGCAAGGACTCACGGTAGACCCGAAATCAGAATCGACTCTGCTCCCCGGACGGGGAAGCGTGGCCGAGCAAAAGGCTTTGGAGAAACTCAGGGGCTCAGATGCTATACACAATCAGTATAACGTGCGTTTGAACATGGGATTCGATTACAGTATCTTAAACAACTTGAAGTTTAATGCTTCGGCTGCCATCGACCACTATCTGACACATATCAACCTGTTTACGCCCGACTATCTGACCAGTAACAACCTAACCATGGCCGAGGCACAAGGCATCGGTATGACAATGATTCAGTCGGAAAACATGTTGACGTACGACTTGAACTTCCGCGAAAAACACAAACTGGAGCTGATGGCGGGCTTGTCATGGAACTATAATAAATTGGAAACCATCGGCGGTTCGGGACAAGGCGGACCGAGCAACCAAGTTCATTATGTGGGCAGCTCATGGCCTACTATCAGACCAAACGAATATGGTGAATACGAAGCATTGCAAAGATTTAACACAAATCATGAGGTGCAGGCCATGCTGAGCTACTACGGACGTGTGGCTTACAACTACGACCGCAAATACTTGCTGGAAATGACAGTCCGTTCCGACGGTTCATCGGTATTCGGCAAAGATGTGCGATGGGGTACTTTCCCCTCGATAGCTGCCGGATGGAGTTTCTCGGAGGAAGCATTCTTAAAACACTTGTGGTGGTTGAGCTTCGGTAAACTGCGCGCCTCATGGGGAAAATCGGGACAGAAGTTTGCCGAAGCGTATCTGGCGCAAGGTACTATGACTGAGAGCAACACATTCTTGGGTGCTTCCGGACTGATGCCTGCTATTTTGGCCAACAACAAACTGACGTGGGAAAAGAGCGACCAGTATGACGTGGGGCTTGATCTTCAGTTGTTCAACTACCGCGTTCGTACGACTTTGGACTATTATTATAAGTACTCAAGTGCGCTACTGATGCAAACTTCCGTGCCGGGCAGTTTCTTCCTCGCTGACAAGATGTGGAACAACGGCTCAGCCATATCAAACCAAGGCATTGAAATGGAATTCGAAGCAGATATCATCGACAACAAGGAATGGAAATGGACGATGGGGTTCAACCTGTCACGCAACTGGAACTTGTTCAAGAAATCGTACAACGGTATGGACATCCACGAGGGACAAAATTCGAAGGTTTTAGGACGACCCATCTATGGCATTTATACCTACCAAGATGAAGGCATCGTGCAGAATGAATCGGAGATTCCTTATTATTACAATGAATTTGGCAAAAAAAGGCCGCTGAGCTTCCGAAACGAAAACTACCCTTTACGCGTGGGTGGACGCAAAATCAAAGACCAAAACATGGACGGCTTCATCAACGAAGCCGATCTAATTTACGCCGGAAGCACGCTACCTTCTCTCTATGGAGGATTGAGCAGTAGTGTGTCGTGGAAAGGATTCAAACTTGACGTACTGATGAATTACGTGATAAACCGCAAGATGATGAACATGATGAAAGGAGCCGCTTTCATGTTCATGGCTTCACCCAGCGTAGTGATGGACGACCCATATTCTAAGACGTTCTGGGAAAAACCGGGCGACCATACGGAATATCCTTCACTGGAGTTTGCCGATGCCGGATACGTCGGACAGTTCGACGGAAACATCGATTCGAGAATAGAGAAGGTGAATTTCTTGCGTTTGAAACAGCTCACACTGTCGTACACGTTGCCTACAAAAATTTTCAAAGGCATAGTGAAAAATTTCCGTGTATTTGTGACCGGTGAAAACCTGTTCCTTATCACCAACTACTCCGGATTGGATCCTGAAGAGGTAAATCCTTATACAGGACAAGACTTGGGCGACCAGTATCCGTTGAGTCGCAAATTTACATTTGGCTTGAATTTTAATTTTTGATGTATGAAAAGATTTATCTACCCTACATTATTACTTTTGTTTTTCCAAGTGTCGTGTCTGGAACAGATTCCGGAGAATACGCTGACTTACGGCAATGCTTTCGTCACCGAAAACGAATTGAACGCCACCACCACTACGATACAGTTTTTCATAAACGTGCACTTCTCTTCCAACCCAGTCCACTTTGCTGCTGGAGCCAAAGTGGACGAAACGAGGGACAATGAGGAGTTGAGACAATGGAATCCAAAAACTGTAATTGGAACAGTAGACATGAATGGCGACTGGAAAGGTTTGTATGACATCATCTATGAATCGAACCTCTTGTTGGAAAACATCCACAAGACGGAGAATCTAACGGAAGACCGCTATAAGTTTCACACAGGACAGGCACATTTCGCATTAGGACTGGCCTACTTCGCACTATCGCAACGATATGGCGACTGTGTGATAACGGAGAATTCCAGTGAAATAATTGTCTATGGCATCTCTCCCATGTTTGATGTTATAGAAGAGGCCATCAAACATGCCAAACAAGCGTTTGACGTACTACCGATATATAGCGAATTGAGCGGACTGAACAATATATCCATCGACAGCAAACAGTATGCCTCGAAAGGCAACAGTGCCGCCCTTCTTGCACAACTCTACGCCTGGAAAGGAAGTATGATAGACCGCTATGGAAAAGACTATGATGTGACTGAGAAGTCGGAAAAGGCTTACAGGGAAGCTGTGAACTATGCAACCCTGCTTATTGACGAGAAAGTAGGCAATTATCGCTTATGCTACTCACCTGAAGAGCTTTGCGAACGCTTGTCGACTCCGCAAGAGGAAAACCCGGAGGCTATCTTCACACTCACTTTCGATCGTAGCCGTTCAGAATACAGTGTGACCCCCAACGTGGCTGCCATGAGCTACGTAAGCTGGCCGGTAAACGACCTATTCTTGCCGGGTAACTTTATGTCCGACACAGACTACAAGCTCTACACGCAAACAATAGAAGAAATGTATCCCGACCCCAATGATAGCCGACGACAGGCTTTCTTCTACGAACTGGGAGTAGACCATAACTTGGGTGACGACTACGCTATTCTTTATAAGTTTAGAACCAGCATTTATACGCCCGACGAGTTCTCTGAAGCAGGTAAGTATTGGAGAACGGTGGATGCTGACTATGTATATTGGCGATTGGCTGACCTCATCTTGTTGCGTGCCGAATGTTATGCCAAACTCAACGAGACCGGATTGGCAGAAAACGACTTGAATACGATACGCAAAAGGGCAGGAGCCACTGAATATCCCTCGGAATATGATGCCGGAATGGATTTAAAGAAAGCTATTTTCAAAGAACGCGAGCGCGAACTCTTGGGCGAGAACGATGAGCGTTACTATGACATCATCCGCAACGACTATGTGAAAGAAGAACTCACCGGCAAGTTCCCACTCCTCACGCCTGCCGACATCAAAGGGGGAGCTTTGTTTATGCCTATCCCTAAAAGTGCATACACCGATGAAAATGGTATGGTAGTGAACACGGAAATACGTCAGAAACCCTATTGGCTTCCTTACATCCGATGAGGTTGACAAATTTTACTAACAAATTGTGTTTTAGCAAATAAATAGAAATTCAACATGAAAACAATTATACAAGTATTATTGTCGCTGACACTCCTTATAGGTACGGCTTCGTGTACCGATTATAACTTCGTAGAAACAGGACAAGCTAACGGAGTGCATCAGACCACAATGTGGGGCTATTTCCAAACCGACGCTTACAACTGGGACTCGCTCATGGTTATGGTGCGCCATGCCGATGCTTCAGCCGGAAGCGAGGACATGAAGTTGCAAGAACTCTTTGAGGGAAAAACCCAATATGGCAAAGACATTACTTTCTTGGGTATCACCAACCATAGCATCCGACGCTACCTGTTGCAAAACGAGATTGATAAAGTGGCTGACATCCCAGCGGAAGACTGTCGTAACTTTATCCTCTCTTCAGTACTTGACGAATGGATTGACCTTGACGGATTCTTGCCCGGAAAGCCATCGACCGACTTTAACAATGTGATTGGCACAGGCGGTAAGGAGTATGTCACGCTCTCGGGCAAGCCTCTGTGGATCTATACATTCAGTGGGGCATACGAAGGCGTGCCGGGAGCTGGCCCCACACAGATTTTCATCGTATCGAAGGATAGTAGTAAGAAGACAGTGGTGGCCTCATGCAACATCATTACCCAAACTGGCATTGTTCATTCACTTAGTTATGACTTTACTTTAAACGATTTTTAAAACCATGAGACAAAGAGTATATAAGGTATATCGTGTGTTTCCGGCATTGCTGGTCATGGCTTGCTGCCTGATTTTTGCACAATGCGATAAGATGGATATTGGCTATCTGAAAGCTGAAAACGGAGCCTACGACCCCAAAAGTGTAGAAGTGTATCGCAACCTGTATCCCGAAGACCAACATCTCACCGAAGGAACACCCTGGACATCAAACCGCATCCAAGGAGTATCGGGTACCAACCCTATCAACTATGAACTATACGACGTGAAGGTATCGGACGGTGGCAATGCCGAAGCATTCAAAAAGGCAATGGCCGACGGATATGTAAGGGTGCAAGGAAGCATCATCCAGTTGTTTCAAGAAGGGGTGAACGCCATCCCCAACGGTACATACACCTTGACATTGAGAGTATATAATGAGGACCATTCTTACATACTAAACGACATCTTCTCGTTTGTGGTGAAAGACTATGAAGAGTTTGATTGGGAATAAAAAACAACCGATTGGAGTGTGTTTAGTTTGTGTAACATAAAAAAATGAAAATAATATGAGAAAAAGTATCATGAAAAAAAATCGCTGTTGCCTGCTTGTCTTTTTCCTATGCCTCCCTATGTGGATGGCTGCTCAAGAAAAGACGAACCAAGGAATCGCATTCTTCAAGGGCTCGTTTCAGGAAGCACTAGTACAGGCAAAACAACAGGACAAAACACTGTTTGTCGATTTCTATGCAGTGTGGTGCGGCCCTTGTAAGCGCATGGCAAGAGAGGTATTCACGCAAGATTCCATCGGAGCGTATTTCAACGAACATTTCATCTGCCTGCAATTGGATGCCGAAAAGCCGGAGAACGTGGAAGTGGCCAAGCTATATAAAGTGGATGCTTTCCCGACTTTGGCCTTTATCGGGAAAGATGGGAAAGCTCTGTCTGTCACTGTGGGTGCTTTGAATGCTTCGGAACTGTTGGAAGCTGCCAAGACGGCTTTGGGCGAACAGGTGGGATTTAAACAGTTATACGACCAGTATCGCAAAGAGCCCGAGAACTTGCAGATTCAGCAACAGATGCTACTGCAAGCTCCCCGCTTTCTGATGGCACAAGACGGCATGGATGCCGAGAAATGGGTGGTACGCATCAACAAAATATACCACTCATACATTAAAGCGAAAAAGGGACCGGACTTGATTAACAAGCAAGATTACATCATCATCACTGAACTGGGGGGTGACGACAAGAAAGAACAGGAGGCAATGGCTGACTTCATCAATGCCAATTTACCGCAGTGGCGGCAAGCAGTGGGATCGGCTGCCGTCTACTATGTCATCGAGTTCAACGATCAGATGATTGAATCGCTGGCCAAAGAAGGCAATGAAAAATACAAGGACTATGTGGCAAAAATAAAAGGTGACTACAAGGATGCCTACTCTATCTTGTCGTTGGAGGAAGGGGTGACTCCCTATGAAACTACTGCCAAATATGCCGACGCTATTTACAGCGTTTACAAGAATAAGGATGTGGCAACCTACATAACGTTGATACAGGAATATCTCCGTTTGCTTGGCGAAAATGTCAGTCCGCAAGACTATGGAAAGGCCGCTCAGAATTTGTATTATGCAGCAGGTGACAAGATGAAAACCGAAAATCACCAGACAGCTGTGAAATGGTTGGAAAAAGCACTACAAGGCGAAAGTGCCGGAGTGGATCGCATCAACTTTATCGTGATGCTGGGCGATTCTCACCGAGAGATGAAAGACTATGACACTGCACAACGATTCTATAACCAAGCTTACGCTGAGTCACTGCAACTGACCGATGTCGGAGCTGCCCAACAGACGATCCAAGCAGGCATCGCACGCAAATTGGCTAAGCTGGAATTATTGCGCAAATAACTAAGAAGGGGAGATGAGTATGAAACGAATTTTATTGTGCTGCACACTGATATATTTGGCTTGTACATTGGGTTTTGCTCAACTTCCCGGATTACATCAGGGGGTATTACCTAACGGACTTACTTACTACATATTGCAAGAGGAGAACTTTGCCGATGAAGTGAATTTCTACTTGTTCAAAAACGTAGGTGCAGTAGTGGAGGAGGACGACCAAGACGGCATGGCACACTTCATGGAACACTTGGCTTTCAATGCCACCGAACACTTTCCGCAAGGTGCCATGAACTTCTTGCGCAACAATGGTTTAACATTCAACGCCACTACGGGCATTAATGAGACGTGCTTTCAAATAAACAGTGTGCCGGTAGCCAGTAAGGCACTGGCGGACTCATCTTTACTCTTGCTGAAAGACTGGAGCAACGGCATCTTGTTCACAAATCAGTGCATTGAAAAGGAGAAGAACATCGTTATCGAGGAATGGAGACAGAGCCGCAACGTGGATCGACGGCTTACCGAAGCCATTGCTCCGACCATCTACAACCATAGCATCTATGCACAGCGCAATGTGATAGGAAACGAGAAAAGCATTAAAGGGTTCACTCGCAAAGGGTTGAAAAAGTTCTTTAATCAATGGTACCGACCGGAGGTGCAATATGTAGCCATTGTAGGAGACATCGACCCTATCTATTGGGAAGCGGAGGTGAAAAGGCTGTTTGGAGACATCAAAGTTTCTACCTTGCCGGTGAAAAGGGAAACGGTGCTGATGGACGATAATGCATCACCGCTATACTACCAATTCATTGATAAAGAGAATGTATCCAACTCATTTGGCATTTACCAACGCCGCCATATAGCCAGTTCACAGGTGTCAAAGCGGGAGGCCATCCGAGAGAACTTATTCTCCAAGCTCTTCACCCGACT
This sequence comes from uncultured Paraprevotella sp., assembly GCA_964412085.1. Classification (GTDB taxonomy): domain Bacteria; phylum Bacteroidota; class Bacteroidia; order Bacteroidales; family Bacteroidaceae; genus Paraprevotella. The sequence goes on from CAYPMY010000022.1 coordinate 20,777, forward strand.
CACCGAACGCAGATTTGCCATGCTACACAACTGCGGTGAAGAAAGCTACATTGCGGCTACAATGACCTATGCTCCGATTGTGCGTGATTACTCGCAATGTGCTTGGAATATTGTACCTTATGCGGGTAAGGAGGCAGAAGCTTTGGAACAGGTGCTGACCATTCGTGAAAGCATTCGGAGGGAAGGCTTTTCTGAAAAAGATTTTGAAGATGTGAAATGGAAGCTTTACGAAGAGTTGAAAGCTGTACTCGAAAGCGACAAGTTGGGTACACCGGACAACCTGATGGGGATGTTTAAGCAGCATTATCTCTATGGAATGCCGCTACAAACGTTTCATGACCAACTGACGGAATCGGTGGAGGAATTAGTGGAACTGGAAGTGGATGACTTTAATGGTTGGATTCGATCGTGGATGAACCATGATCGGGGATTGGCTTTCATCACTTATTCCACTCGACAGGAGGATATGAACGTGAGTTTAGATGATTTCAACACTGCATTGGCTAAGGTAAAAAGCAGCCCGTTACTCGTATTTAAGGAAACAGAACGAGTGGATCATCTCATCGACTTCAATATCACCCCGGGGCGCATCGACTCGGTGAAGCCTATTTCGAAGTTGGAAGCTGAGGAATGGGTGTTGAACAATGGGGTACGGGTTCTCTACAAATACTTGCCCTCAACCGACAGAAAGGTCTATTTAGTAGGCTCAGCCATGGGCGGTGACTCCAAAGTGGCACCTTCAGACTTACCTTCATATACGGCCATGAAATCACTGCTGATGCGTTCGGGTATCTACCGATACGACCGTAACCAACTGCATGAATGGTGCAAAGCGCACAGAGTGGATATGTCACTTTCGATAACAGAACTGGTGAATGGCATCGGTGGAAATGCCCCTGTCGAAGAGGCTGAAAATCTATTCGGCTATCTCTACTTGATACTGACTCGGCAAAACTTCGCCCCTATAGTGTTTCAAAAATTTGTAGAACAGAAAAAGTACTTCTATGCCACTCGTAGCACATCGGGAATGAGTGCTGTGAAAGATTCTATCCATGAATTGCTCTATCCACCTACTCCGACAAGCCCTAAACAGGACACGGACTTCTACAACCGTATGAATCGGACAGACATGGTGCGCCTCTACAATGACTTGTATGGCAACGCAGCCGACTTTACTTTCTGCTTTGTGGGTGACTTACCCAAGGAGGAGGTAGAAAGACTGGTATGCACATATCTCGCTTCGCTACCATCGCAACCTGGCAAACAGACGAAACACTACGAATACAAGCTGGAAACACCCATCCGAAACATTGTGAAGGAATTTGAAGCCGACATCGAAGGCGACATTGGGGAAGTGGAACTGACATATACCAACCGAGTAACTCTCTCTACCAAAGAAGAAAAAGCCTTGGTGCTACTGAAAGAATTGTTACAGTACCGCCTATTTAGCGAATTACGGGAAAAGGAGCAAGGAGTATATGACGTTTCTGCAAATGTTACTTATTCTTCATCGTCCGACACCATCTGCACGCTGGCGATTCATTTCAGTACCGAACGCCAAAAAGCAGACCGAATGCGTCAACGCACGCACGAACTTGTTGAGGAAATACGTAACAACGCGTTTAGCGAAGACGACTTCAAGAAAGTGAAGATTCCATTGGTACTTGATGAGAATGCTGAAAAGACAGGCATGAATGAAGAGGTACAGGAAGAAGTGATGATGCAGGATCCGATGTATTGGTTAGCTATATTAAATGTATATATGGAACACCAACAGACAGTGCAGTCACTTGTCAAGCAGGAAGAAGAGGTTTCCATTAATTCCATTACTCGGAAAGACGTGGCTGACGTAATGGGAAAACTCCTTCAAGAAGCCGGAATGGTAGAAATTACAGTCAAATCATTGCCAGGTTCCTCCTCACATCCGCATGGCAGGCAGACGGAATAGTCAAACATAAAAA
>CAYPMY010000023.1:0-22269 GCA_964412085.1 uncultured Paraprevotella sp.
CCCAAAAAGACGAGCGGGAACAGCCAGATGAATTGGAACGAGTTGAAGAACATGATTAATCCGTTTTTTACTTCATTCTTTTTCGTTTGTACGGACGGGACGCCCCGCCGGCTCGCGGTGCAAAGTTAAATAAAATCCAGGGAACTGCGGTCAAAGCCCGGCACTTTTTCGCTTCGTGACGCAAAATCCGCTTCGCGCATTTCGGACACCCTGCGGAGTTCGGGCAGGCTTGACTCCGCCCTCGCCCCGCACAGAAAATCCCCCGCACGGACGGGAGCCGCGCAGGGGAGTGCATCGAAACGTGGCGAGGAAGGTTACAAGCCGCGCCCATGGCAGTTCTTGAACTTCTTGCCGCTGCCGCAGGGACAAGGGTCGTTCCGTCCGGGCAGTCTCTTGGCCACTACAGGCTGCGTCTTTTGGCGTTCGCGCGTATCGCGGCGGGAAGCGGCCTTTTGGTCGGGGTCGGTCAAGTCCTCGCGCGACTCCACGTAGCCGCTGTTCCGCTGTTGCTTAGCCGGTTCGGGCGCGGTCTCATGCACTTGTTCGGGTCGTTGCACCGGGATTTGTCCGCGCATCAGCACGCTGACGGTCTGGTTGTTGATTTTGTCCACCATGGCATCGAAGAGCTTCACGCTTTCAAGTTTGAAAATCAACAAGGGATCTTTCTGCTCGTAGCTGGCGTTCTGTACGGAATGTTTCAGCTCGTCCAGTTCGCGCAGGTTCTCTTTCCAAGCCTCGTCGATGGTATGCAGCATGATGGCCTTCTCGAAAGCCTTCACGATGGAACGGCTTTCCGTTTCGTAAGCCTCCTTGAGCGGAGCGGAAATCTGGTAAATACGGCGCCCGTCCGTCACGGGCACCATGATGTTCTCGTACATGTGCCCTTGCGCCTCATACACCTGCTTGATGACAGGCTGAGCCACAGCGGCCAGCATGTCCGTCTTCTGCTTGAAACGCCCCATGGCCGCCTGGAAAGCCTTCTCGCACAAATCTTCACGCTTCATGCCGTCCAACTCGTCCTCCGTAAACGGCACTTCCATGGCCATGACCTCGATAAAGCCTTCCTTGCAGCCCTGATAGTCACTATTCTCGATGATATTCACGCAACGGTCCCAAATCATATTGGCGATGTCCATCCCGATACGCTCCCCCATCAGGGCGTGGCGACGCTTCTCATAGACCACGGTACGCTGCTTGTTCATCACGTCATCGTATTCCAACAAACGCTTACGCACACCGAAATGGTTCTCTTCCACCTTCTTCTGGGCACGCTCAATGGCATTGTTGATCATCTTGTGCTCAATCATCTCGCCATCTTCAAAGCCCAACCTGTCCATGACCTTGGAAATCCGTTCGCTGGCGAACAGACGCATCAACTTGTCCTCCAAGGACACGAAGAAGACGGACGAGCCCGGGTCGCCCTGACGTCCGGCACGACCACGCAACTGACGGTCCACACGGCGGCTCTCGTGACGTTCCGTGCCGACAATGGCCAAGCCGCCGGCCTTCCTCACTTCTTCGCTCAGCTTGATGTCGGTGCCGCGTCCGGCCATGTTGGTGGCAATGGTCACCGTGCTGCTCTGCCCCGCCTGCGCCACGATATCGGCCTCTTGCTGGTGCAATTTGGCGTTCAGCACGTTATGCGGAATCTTGCGCATCTGCAACATCTTGCTCAACATCTCCGATATTTCCACCGAAGTCGTACCGACCAGCACGGGCCGCCCGGCTTTTACCAAATCCTCTATCTCCGTGATGACGGCCTTGTATTTCTCACGCTGCGTCTTATACACGCGGTCGTTCATGTCCTTACGTGCAACCGGCCGGTTCGTCGGAATCTCCACCACGTCGAGTTTGTAGATGTCCCAGAACTCGCCGGCCTCGGTCACGGCCGTACCGGTCATACCCGCCAACTTGTGGTACATGCGGAAATAGTTCTGCAAGGTAATCGTGGCAAAAGTCTGGGTCGCGGCCTGCACTTTGACGCGTTCTTTGGCTTCCACAGCTTGATGCAAGCCGTCGCTCCAGCGGCGTCCTTCCATGATACGTCCCGTCTGCTCGTCCACGATTTTCACCTCGCCGTCGATGATGACATATTCATCGTCACGGTTGAACATGGTATAAGCTTTCAACAGCTGCTGCAAGGTGTGCATACGCTCGCTCTTCACGGCATAATCGGAATAGAGCTGGTCTTTCTTCACGACGCGCTCCTCGTCGGTCAAAGAGCCGTCTGCCTCCAAGGCAGACATGGCCGACGTGATGTCCGGCATGACGAACAGGTCCGGGTCCGAGGTCGCCTTGGACAGCCAGGCAAAGCCTTTGTCCGTCAAATCCACGCTGTTCAACTTCTCGTCCACAACGAAATACAACGGTTCCACGGCCTCGGGCATGCGCTTGTTGTTGTTTTCCATATAGATTTCCTCGGTCTTCAGCATGCCGGACTTGATGCCATGCTCGGACAGATACTTGATTAAAGGCTTGTTCTTGGGCAACGCCTTATGGCTACGGTACAGTTGCAAGAAACCCTGCTCCATCCTTTCCTTGTCGCCCGAAGCTATCATCTGCTTGGCCTCGGCCAGGTATTGCGTGGCCAGCTGGCGCTGTACGCCGACCAACTTTTCCACCAAAGGCTGGTATTGTTCGAACAACTGGTCGTCGCCTTTAGGCACGGGGCCGGATATGATCAGCGGCGTACGGGCATCGTCAATCAATACGGAATCTACCTCGTCCACGATGGCGTAATTGTGTGCCCGTTGCACCAAGTCCCTGGGATTCGTTGCCATATTGTCACGCAAGTAGTCGAAACCGAACTCGTTGTTCGTACCGAACGTGACATCGGCCAGATAGGCACGACGGCGGGCGTCGCTGTTGGGCTGGTGCTTGTCGATACAGTCCACTCTTAAGCCGTGGAACATATAGAGCGGCCCCATCCACTCTGAGTCGCGCTTGGCCAGATAGTCGTTGACCGTCACCACATGCACGCCGTTCCCGGTCAGGGCGTTCAGGAACACAGGCAGGGTAGCCACAAGCGTCTTACCCTCTCCAGTCGCCATCTCGGCAATCTTGCCTTGGTGGAGTACGACACCGCCGAAAAGCTGTACGTCGTAGTGTATCATATTCCACACCGTATCGTTCCCTCCGGCCGTCCAGTGGTTGTGGTAATGCGCCGTGTCGCCCTCAATATCCACGAAATCGAACTTTGCCGCCAGCTCGCGGTCAAAATCGTTTGCCGTCACGTCCACTGTTCCGTGAACGGCAAAACGTTCGGCCGTGGATTTCACGATGGAGAACACCACAGGCATGACTTCGTTCAAGACCTGTTCATAGCGTTCCAGCACATCTTTCTCCAACTTGTCAATCTGCGAAAAAAGAGAAGAGCGTTCTTCAATCGGCATTTCTTCCACCTTTTCCTTCAGTTCCGCGATTTTGGCCTTGAGGTCGTCGGCCGAAGACCGCACGTGCCTTTTCACTTCCTGCGTCTTGGCGCGCAGGGCATCATTACTGAGTGCCTGAATTTCAGGGTAAGCTTTCTTCACTTCCTCCACCAGCGGCTGAATCAGCTTCATGTCTCGGGTAGACTTATTCCCGAAAAGCCTGCTCAAAAACTTGTTTATATCCATATATTTTGTTTTGTTTCTTTATCCACACGATACGCTTCGCGCTTATTTGCGCAAAGTTAACCAAAAAAAGTAGAAGAATAGGATTTTATTCAAGCATCTTCGTCAGCGGACTGCCGACAAAGGTGCAGCAGCACATGCGTTCGGGGCACGGATACGCATGAAACGGGCCACGGTGGGAGCGATGCAATCCACCGTCACCGGTGTCCTTATCGTTTCCGGCTGTACGTTGCACCCGAAAAAGAAAATGGGAAAGCCCACGTATGAAGCCCTTTCCACGGTTTGCTCATGCGTCTCCTCGTTGACGACTTTCCATCCCGGAGACACTTCAATGAAGATATCTCCCGAACGCATCTGGTTGAAACTGTTCCGCAAACGGCGCATCTCGGTTTCCCCCGCAGACAAGGCCAACCGCTGGGAAGTGTACACGTCCTTCACGCCGGCCATCTGAATCAAGAAAGCCTGCGCACGTGTCAGCACGTCGTTCAAATTCAGTTGCTTGTCTTCTATGAGTTTCTGGTTCAAGAACAGTTGCGATCCGAACTCCGTCTCGACATACTGCCCTTGTCCATACACAGCCATCAGGTACATGTTCAACAGCGCGGAAGCACGCGTAACACTGAACGTACCCGTGGGGATATGGTATTTCGAGAAATCGGTGATTTCGTCATCGGTGTATCCTGTAGAAGTAACGACCAACAAGAAACGTCCGCTCCCTACTTTCTTTTCCAGCATCGTGACCAGCTCTGCCAACTCAAGGTCAAGACGCACGTACGTATCCTGCAACTCTACCGGCACTTCGGCTACCGGCTTATGGTCGAACGTCCCCGCATAATACGTCAGAGACAGGAAATCCGTTACGAGGTCTTCGCCCAGCCCGGTATGGTCCAGACAATGCCTGGCAAAACGGTTGACCTCGTCATTGACATACGCGCTGGTCTTGAACTCATGGATCTTACGGTCTCCCGTGAACTTGTGCGTGAACCCCTTGCTCTCTTGCGGCGAAATAAAGAAATTGAAGTTTTCTACAATCGGACTGATTGGAGTCCAGGACATATCGGAAACACGCCCGGACAAACGTTCGGAAACGTCATAACGTAAGGCCCAATCTGGATACTGGCCGTAATAGGACGTACTGCTCCACTGCCCGGAAGCATTGTCTATCCAAAAAGCGCCGTCCGCGGCATGCCCGGCCGCCAGGATTGCAGCGTCGGCATCCGGGGCAATACTGTAAACCAAAGCCCGCCCCCCGGTGGCCATCTTCAGCTCATCGGCGATGGTCGAAACATTCAACGCCGCCGGAGAATACTTCTCGGATGTCAGCCATCCCTCGCACGCCGCATCGTCCACGCAATACATCGGACGCAAAGTCTTACGATCCAACCAATGCTCGCCCACGATTCCATTATCGTAGGGCACCGCACCCGTCACGATACACGCCACTGCCGAAGCACGGTCTATATGCGAAAAAGGATAGGCCGCATCCATATAGCTACGCCCGTCGCGCATCACCTTATTGAAACCTCCGGCCCCGAAAAGCGAAGAGAAAGCTTCCATATAGTCCGTACGCAACTGGTCTATCGTCACGTTGACCACCAAGCGGGGGACAGGATGCGACACCTGGGCTTCCACGTCAGCCCCGGCCAGCACCATAATCAACAGATTCAGGAAACGACAGCTTTTATAATGCACGGCTTGCTTGTTTTTCTCTTTTCCGATAGCTTATCCAATAGCTACACGAACGCAGCGACAAAGCCAAGGCCAAAGGTACAACTACCACACAGAAATCTTGCGGTATCAGGGCGGAAAAAAGCATAAACAATGTTAAAACCAATGCGTTTAACGGATGATAGTAAGTTTTCCTCCTTTTGACAGCACACCAAACGACCCACGGCATAGCCGCCAACGGGACGGGGTTGAACACCCAAATCTGCCAGTTCGAGCTTACTGTGGGGTGAACGGAAAAGAAAAAGAGAAACGTGACCACCGATCCGATTCCTCCGACCAATGCCATCAAAAAGACATCAATCCCCCAAAAACATGCATGATGCCACCGTTCCACTGCGGTCAACCCCGCCACACAAAAGAAAAGCGCCCATACGGACAACTCCGGCGACCAAGGGAAACCCCTCTGTATTCCCGCATCACGCCCTTTGACCACTTCCGATCGAGACGACACCAACGGCCGAGTACTGCCGTCGAGTCCCTGAATCACCGCGTCATTGGCATAACGCAACAAGCAAAAAGGAGCAAACATCTCGTCACGCACAGAGATAGGACGGTCTGCCTCCGCACCCAAACAAATGTCATTACCCAATTCCGCCCACGGATACCGGGCCGTATGCTGATGAATAATCTCACGATATGTACGAACATCACCCTGTTCCGGATAAACGATCCTTCCTTCCACAGCCTCCTCTATTCGGTCGCGTGCCCGCGTCGTACAATTATCATAAAGAAAGTTATAACGGTATTCCCGGTTTTCCGGACGCATATTCTCAACCAGCAGAGCCCGAAGCCGTTCTTTCTCCGAAGCCCTCAGGTTCAGCACTTGCTGATAGACGGCCGACCCACGCTCTTCGTATTCCCTGGCAAAGCAAGCAAAAGGCAAGGCTCCAATCTGATAATCACACTCGCCTAACGTAAAGCGCCATATAAAATTCGGACGGTTGAAGCTGAACACGCCGTAATTAAAGACCCAGTCTTCCCCCGTGGCATACGATTTCACGCGAATGGCCGTATGGCCATACAAAGAATAAATTTCGGTTCCAGGAGAACAAGTCAAAAGGCTAACCTCGACAGAGTCGACCGGAAAAGCACGAGCCATCCCCCCTATATATAATAAGGTGTATAAAGCCAAAAATCTCAAACGTCCCATTCCATGCCATGTTTATCTTTGCAAAGTTAGCGCATTTTCCATTTTGCCCATGCCATTCACGGGAAAAAACAAGACGAGTGTCTTTTCGACAAAAATCATCTGCCACGTTGTCTTTTTTGATTAATTTTGCGACCGCAAAGCATGAACACGTGAATTTAATCATTGACATAGGAAACACGCTGGCCAAGTTAGTAGCCTTTGACGGTGACATTCCGGTGGAAGAAATCAAGACCTCAAACGAAACGCTGGAACGCCTGCCGGAATTCGTGAATAAATATGCGTTCAAACGGGGTATCGTCGGAAGCGTATTCGGCATCACCGCAGAGGCCGGACGACGACTGAAAAGGCTCGACTTCCCTTTGCTGTATTTAAATGCACAGACTCCCATCCCGATTACGAACGACTACCGGACTCCGGATACGCTGGGAGCTGACCGGCTGGCCGCAGCCGTAGATGCCTACATGCAGTATCCCGGGCATGACATCCTCATAGTCGATGCCGGAACATGCCTGACCTACGAGTTCATCGACAAGAACGGACATTACAAGGGCGGGTGCATTTCTCCGGGACTTCAAATGCGCCTAAAAAGCCTTCACGCCTTTACAGCCAAGCTCCCGTTGATAGACAGCGAAGGGCTGCTCTTGGACATCGGACATGACACGGAAACGTCAATACGCTCAGGAGTCATCCAGGGCATGAAGTTCGAAATCGAAGGACGCATCAGATATTTCCAAGGGAAACACCCGTCCCTTTTGGTTTTTTTAACTGGCGGCGATGCTTTTAACTTTGATAGCAAAATAAAAAATCTCATCTTTGCAGATAAATACATAGTGTCCAGAGGGCTAAACCGAATATTAGCATTCAACGATGAGCTGTCATAAATTTATACTCTGCGTGTTGCTGGCCATGGCAACACTATATGCTCCCGCACAGACTAACGGTTCAAACTCCCCGTATTCCCGCTTCGGACTCGGTAACTTGAAAGACCAGTCGCAAGGCTTCAACAAGGCTATGAGCGGAGTGGCACTGGGATTCCGCGACGGGAACCGCATCAATATGCAAAATCCGGCTTCCTATTCTGCCATAGATTCCTTATCGTTCATATTCGACGTAGGCCTCACGTTGCAAAACGTAAATTTCAAAAGCGGAGACAACAGCGTCAATGCGCACAACACGACGTTGGACTACATCAACGCGGGTTTCCGTTTGTGCCCGGGGCTGGGACTTTCATTCGGCTTTATCCCTTTTTCCAGTATAGGATATGACTTTTCGGAAAGCAAATATCTGGGCAATCACTTCAACAGCGGTTCGGCCATGACTTATACCAACAGCTACACCGGCGACGGAGGGCTGCACGAGGTGTATGTGGGTCTGGGTTGGAATCCGTTCGCGGACTTGTCCGTCGGAACCAACTTCGGATATGTGTGGGGAAATTACGACCAAAATATCACGCAGACTTTTTATGAAGGCGGGACTGTCACCAGCGCAAGCAACGGGTTGCGCCGGCAAATAGAAGCCGACTTTTCTTCCTATAAGATAGACATCGGGGTTCAATATCCCATTGGAATCGGCAAGAACGACGTTTTGACTCCCGGCATTACATACGGTATCGGGCATGCAATCAACTCCCCCGCCAATTACTACAGTTATGTGGCAAACGGAGACACCACGAAATCCGTCATAGAAAAGGCTTTTGAATTGCCCACGTCTTTCGGAGCCGGACTGGCATGGGCGCACAAAGGGCAATGGGTAATAGGCTTGGACGTAACTCACCAAAGATGGGGGGAATGCCGTGTACCTCAAATCATAAACGACAAATTTGTCAGCACTGCGGAAAACTATATGAACCGTACAAAAATCGTTATCGGGGGCGAGTTCCAGCCGGATCGTTACAGCAGTAAATACTTAAGACGGGTGCAATATCGCGCAGGGGCTTCTTTTTCCACGCCTTATTACAAGGTAAACGGGCATAACGGCCCACGGGAATTCGGTGTAACGGCGGGATTCGCTCTTCCCGTATCTAACAATATCAATAACCGTTCCGTGGTCAATATCGCATTTCAATGGGGCAGAGCCGTTCCCAGCGCATCATCTTTAATTACTGAAAACTATTTGCGCCTCAACGTCGGCATCACGTTCAACGAAAGGTGGTTCATGAAATGGAAGATTCAGTAATGAGGAAAAGCAAGGTAAAGCCTGCGACGGAATCGTCCCGCTTGACCCACATGACAGTCTCCGTCTGGGCGACTGCCATGCTTGTCTTGGTACCCTCGTGTTCTACGGAAAAAACCAACCACGCTCCGGCCGTAAACGAAAAGGACTCCTTGCCTTTCATGCAATCATGGGGCATCTCGGCTCTCATTTCGGACTCCGGGGTCATCCGCTATAAAATCACGGCGGAAGAAATGAACAACTACAACACGACCAATCCGCCGCGATGGTCTTTCGTAAAGGGCATACTTTTGGAAAGGTTCGATTCCACGTTCCACATCGATTTGTTCGTGCAATCGGACACGGCATATTTCCACAATCAACAGCTATGGGAGTTGCGCGGACGTGTGGTTATACGGAACCAGGAGGGTACTGTCTTTACCAGCGAAGAACTTTTTTGGGATACGGAACGCCATGAAATGTATTCCAATATGTTCATGACCATCCGAAAACCGGATGAATTTCTCCAAGGTTATGAATTCCGTTCCGACGAGCGAATGACGCGCTATTCTGTCAAGAACGCCAATGCCGAAACGCCTTTCAGCGACAGTGGCAGTTCATCCTCCAATGACTCGGTCATGCGTGCCGCTCCCGCCAAACCCAATCAGCCATGACACTGACCGTCATAGAAATCATCATCATCCTGTCGCTCTCCGCTTTTTTCTCGGGGATGGAAATCGCATTCGTTTCTTCCAACAAACTTCGGGTCGAGTTGGATATCAGCGATGTCAGCCTGACCTCCAAGATTCTGACCATATTCTATACCCGTCCGAATGATTTCATCTCTACCCTTTTGGTCGGGAACAATATCGCGCTGGTCGTCTATGGCATCCTAATGGCAGGAGTTATCGACGAATACGTCCTTTCTCCAATCCACTTAAACCGACACGAGGGGCTGAACGTGGCTTTGCAAACCATCATTTCGACCCTAATCGTATTAGTAACCGGGGAGTTCCTCCCGAAGACGCTTTTCAAGATCAACCCGAACCGTATGCTGAAGGTATTCTCCGTTCCGGCGTTTGTCATCTATATACTTCTTTATCCCGTGTCCAAGTTCACCAGTGCGCTATCTCGCGGCATATTGCGCCTGATGGGACTTAAAGTGAACAGGAAAGCATCGGAACAGGCCTTTACCAAGATAGACTTGGACAACCTGATACAGTCCAGCATCGAATCGGTTCAAAATGGGAACGACATTACGGATGAAATCAAGATATTCCAAAATGCCTTGTACTTCTCGGAAGTCAAGGTACGGGACTGCATGGTGCCGCGGACAGAAATAGAAGCGGTGGAAATCAGTTCATCCATGGAAAATCTTAAAAACAGGTTCATCGAAAGCGGGAATTCCAAAATCATCGTCTACAAAGAAGACATAGACCGTATCGTCGGTTTCATCCATTCATCCGAAATGTTCCGAAACCCGGCAGACTGGACTTCACGAATCAAAGAAGCTCCTGTCGTCCCGGAAACGATGTCTGCCCAGAAGCTATTAAAGAGGTTCATGCAGCAAAAAAGGACTCTGGCCGTCGTAGTAGACGAATTCGGCGGGACTTCGGGAATCGTGACGATGGAAGATTTAGTGGAAGAAATCTTCGGCGACATTGAGGACGAGCACGACAGTACAAACTATATCGCCCAAAAGGTTGACGAGAATGAATACGTATTGTCCGGGCGGCTGGAAATAGAGAAAGCCAACGAATTGTTGGGATTGGACTTGCCGGAATCCGAAGAGTATGTCACGGTCAGCGGACTGATTCTGCACCAGTACCAAAGTTTCCCGAAGCTGAACGAAATCATCAGATTCGGCCATTTTGAGTTCAAAATCATCAAGAACACGACGACGAAAATAGAACTCGTGCGCCTGAAAATCGCCGAACAATAAAATTTAGCCCGACAGGCATGAATATGTGCAAAGATTTTCGTATCTTCGTGCGCTTGAATCGTTCGAGGGGAATAATAAGAAACATAATCATTTAAATCAATGGCAACATTACAGAAAATCAGAGCTAAGGGGCCTTTGCTGGTCATCGTCATCGGCGTGGCTCTTTTTGCATTCATAGCCGAGGAAGCCATGCGCTCCATCCAGTCCGCTTCTAACGAAAGCAGGTTGCAAGTCGGGGAGATTTACGGAGAGCGGATTTCAGTACATGAATTCCAGAACTTAGTGGACGAATACGCAGAAGTAGTGAAGTTCACCAGTGGCAACAGCGCACTCAACGACCAACAGCTCACCCAATTGCGCGACCAGGTTTGGAACACGTACGTCAACAACAAACTCATCGAACACGAAGCCGAAGAATTGGGACTGACCGTCACTGACGCGGAAATCCAATCCATCATTTCGGAAGGCAACAGCCCCGTACTGACGCAAACCCCTTTCCGCAACGAACAGACCGGACGTTTCGATGCCAATGTCCTGAAGAAGTTCCTGGCCGATTATGAAAACATGAAAACCAAAAGCGAACAGATGCCCCCCGAATACAAGGACTACTACGAGAGCCTCTACAAATTCTGGATGTTCATTGAAAAGGCGCTCCGCCGGGAAAGCCTCGCGCAGAAATACCAAGTACTGCTGGGCAAAGCGATGTTAGGCAACAAAATCGCAGACAAGGCCGCATTCGAGGCACGAACCAACGAAAGCGACGTCATCATGGTTGCCGTACCCTACTCTACCATTGATGACAAAGACATCAAAGTGGAAGAGAGCGACTTAAAAGCTAAATATGACGAATTGAAAGAACGGTTCAAGCAGACAGCCGAAAGCCGCGACATCAAATTCATCGATGTACAAGTCAAGGCCAGCGCGGCCGACAGGGCGGCCTTGGACAAAGACATGGCGGAAACGGCCAAGGCTTTGGCGGCAGGAGGCGACATCGCCAAGATTGTCCGTGAAAGTGGCTCCACGATTGACTACAGTCCGCTTCCAGTCAGCAAGGGCATATTCCCCAACGACATAGCCTCACAGTTGGATTCCATGGCCGCGGGAGAGATGAAGGCTCCTTACTATTATGCCGGGGACAACACGATGAACATCATCAAGGTAATCGACGAGGTCTCCGCGCCGGATTCCATTCAGCTTCGTCAAATACAAGTGGCAGGTGCCGACATGGACGCCATCAAAAAGACAGCCGACAGCATCATGACGGCACTGCACGACGGAACGGCCTTCGATTCCATCGCCAAGAAATACAACCAGACCGGAGAGAAGACATGGATTACTTCGCGCAATTACGAAGGCGCGACTCTGGACGGTGACAACTTGAAGTTTATCAAAACCGTCACCGGCATGCCGGTAAATGCCACCGAAAAGATCGATTTCACTCAAGGGTGTATCATTGCACAGGTGACAGACCGTCGTTCCATGATTAACAAATACGACGTAGCCGTAATCAAATGCCCCATTGAGTTCAGCAAGGACACTTACGCAAAGGCTTATAACGACTTCAGCCACTTCATCGCTTCCAATCCTACCCGGAAGGACATCGAGGCCAAAGCCCTGAAAAACGGCTATAACCTGCAGGAACGCAAGGACTTGTTCAACTATGAACATTATGTGGGAGGAGTAAGCAACACGCGTGAGGCCATGCGATGGATATTCGATGAAGACACCGAAATAGGCAATGTATCCCCTCTTTACGAATGTGGCGAGAACGACCACATGCTCGTGGCCATCCTTACCGGCATACACAAGAAAGGCTATCGCGCGATGGAAGACTTGAAAGAGTATCTCACACAAGAAGTCATCAAGGACAAAAAGGCCGAGATGCTGAAAGGGAAACTATCTCAGACGAAGAGCATGGCGGATGCCATGAAAGTACAAGGTGCCATAAGCGATACGATCAAACACGTAACGTTCAGCGCATCGGCTTTCGTAATGAAGACCGGCTCCAGCGAACCGATGTTGAGTGCCGTGGCCAGCAAAACAGCGGCCAATCGATTCGCAGGCCCGTTCAAAGGTAACGCCGGAGTCTATACGTTGCAGGTTATCAATAAGGGCAAGTCGGCCGAGAAATTCGATGCCAAAGAAGAAGAAGCCCGACAAGAGACCCTCAACATGCGCGCCATCGACCGCTTTGCCAATGAACTGTACGAGAAAGCCGAGGTAAAAGACAATCGTTACCTCTTCTTCTAAGGCAAAGGACATTCCAAAAAGAGAACCTGCAAGGAGCTTCCCTTGCAGGTTCTCTTTATTTCTCCACTTACACGACATTCGCTTGGATAAAAGCCACGCTCCGCGAAAAAAGGGTACCGGCCTCCGCCGATATCCTTCCCTTTTCCCCCGACAAACGGAATCAATTGTTCTCCGGACGCAATTTGCGCACCGTTTCTGCCGTACGCCACATCTCGCTTTCGTGCAAAGCCTTCAGCTCGGCTTCCAGCTTCACGCGATAGTCCGGTTTCGAGTTGGAATCAATGGCGATTTGCGCCTCTTTGCCGGCGACCACGCTATGATACAGTTTCTGCATCACAGGCTTGATGGCATCGTGGAACGGCCCCATCCAATCCAACGCGCCGCGCTGTGCCGTCGTAGAACAGTTGGCATACATCCAGTCCATGCCATTCTTGGCAAACAACGGCATCAACGATTGGGTCAGTTCTTCCACCGTCTCATTGAAAGCTTCGGAAGGAGTATGTCCGTTCTCGCGCAACACTTCGTATTGTGCCGACAACAAGCCCTGGATAGCACCCATCAGGGAACCGCGCTCGCCGGTCAAGTCGGACGTAGCCTCACGCTTGAAAGTCGTCTCGAACAAATACCCTGAACCGATGCCAATGCCGAAAGCCAGCACTTTATCCAATGCCTTGCCGCTGGCATCCTGGTAGATTGCGTATGAAGAGTTCAGGCCACGGCCTTCGAGGAACATCGTGCGCAACGAAGTGCCCGATCCCTTGGGAGCCACCATGATGACATCAATATCCTTAGGAGGCACCACGCCCGTACGGTCACTCCAGTTAATAGCGAAACCATGAGAGAAATACAAGGTCTTGCCCGGAGTCAGACAAGGCTTGATGGACGGCCACAACTGCATCTGAGCCGCATCGGAAAGCAACATACAAACTATCGTGCCCCTTTCAGCCGCTTCTTCAATAGAAAACAAGGTCCTGCCCGGCACCCAACCGTCAGCCACGGCCTTGTCGTATGTCTTGCCCTGACGCTGGCCAACAATCACATTAAAACCGTTATCACGCAGGTTGCAAGCCTGGCCGGGACCTTGGACACCGTACCCTAAGACTGCTATCGTCTCGTCCTTCAATATCTCCCGAGCCTTTTCCAACGGAAATTCCTCACGGGTCATCACGGTTTCGATGACACCGCCAAAATTCAATTCTGCCATTTTTTTCTATTCCTGTTTTATGCGACAAATAGCCGCGTTCTCTAATTAAAATTCTTTTTTTTCACGAAACTCGATGACAAAGTTATAAAATTATTCCAATACGCCTGCAACAAATTGCTGTTTGACATCGAATTTAAGTTTACTTCGGCACACGACTTCACCTTCGGGATTCTCCCCGCCGACGTTTTTACGCACTTCGATATCGTAAGTCCCGTCTTCGCTCTCTTCGCGGAAGAAGCTGAGCGTGTCGCCGGAACAACTCTCGGCAACATACGCCATTTCAAAACGGCGAATCACATGCCCTGCATACCAATCCTTGGAGAACAAGTCCAACATATGTTCAATATATTTGATACTGTTCACATGACCGTTGATGTCCATGTCGCTATAATACACGTCGATAGAACGCACCGGCATGCAACCGCCCACTTTGATACGGCCTGGCTTTTCTATCGGACAAGCCTTTCCCGTCTCCATATAGTCCACGATATCATCGCCGAGCAACGACAACAAATCGACCGGCTTACGGGTTCCCATGTCAATCATGGCCCACACGGAACGCGCATAACCGTAGACCTTCCCGTCCTTCCCGTAAATGGAAAAGTTACGGTCGGTAAACAGACGGTACACGTTCTCCACCCACGTGTCGACCGAGAACTCCTCGTATTGAGCCGGCATATCTTCCAATTCAATGGCCAGGCGTGACAGCACCCACGTATAGTTGCTTTCGTTCAATTCCGCCATCCCGAAGCCGCGCTCCGTGGCATGGTGCCCGGCGCAGTCGAGCAGACGGCTGCCCAGCACCCCCATGAAGAGCTTTCCCGTGAAATCCACGTGAAAAGGTTCGGCCACAAACGAATAAGTCCCGACTTTATTCTCTTTCATTCGAATCCCCACCTTGTTTGTCCCTGTTCTGAAATTCCTCGTACGCGCGCTGGCGTTCCTCCAAGAACTCGTCCAGATATTCCGTGCAACTCTTCGTAATGGCAATGCGCCCCGAACGCACATATTGCAATACGCACTTATACTCGTTCAAGGCGAAATAAAGCGACAAGATGTCGTCGGTCATTCCCTTTTTACTGACCACGGTATAAGTCGGGTTCACTTCCACAATCTGCGCGCCGTGCTGACGTACGGCCTTTGAGATGTCCGGATTCTCCAACACCTTGGAAGTAGCCAGCTTATAAAGCGCCACTTCCTGAATGAAGATTTCATCGTCCGTGAAACAATGCGCCTGAAGCACGTCTATGCGTTTCTCTATCTGCTTGGTGATAACCTGTATCTGCTCCTCCGTGCTCCAGCAGGTAATGGTATATTTATGTACCCCCTTTATACTGGAAGCCGACACATTCAGGCTTTCGATGTTCACCTGCCTGCGGGTGAAAACCGCCGTCACCTGGTTCAAAAGCCCCGCAAAGTTCTCGGAGAAAACAATCAAGGTATAGAATTTCTTCCCTTGTTCCATCAAAAGACCTCCCGTTAATAATCCAAAACCATGTCGTCCACGTCATTGCCCGGGCAACACATCGGCAACACGCGACCCTCTTCAATCACGGCCACATGCAACAGGTAAGGCCCGTCCGTATCGACCATTTCCTGAACGGCCGCAGCCAGATCCTCACGATTCACGACCGTACAGTTCGGTATCCCGTAAGCCGAGGAAATCATATTGTAGTCCGGGTTCATCATCGGCGTGAAAGAGTACCGTTTCCCGAAGAACATTTCCTGCCATTGGCGCACATTGCCCAAGTAGTTGTTGTTGAGCAGTATGATTTTCACCGGACTGCGCTGTTCCATAATCGTGCCCAGTTCCTGAAGCGTCATCTGGATGCCGCCGTCGCCCAAAAAGAGACACACCATGCGCCCCGGCGCGCCGAACGTGGCTCCGATGGCAGCCGGCAATCCGAATCCCATCGTCCCCATACCGCCGGAAGTCACGATGCTGCGTTGCCGCGAGAACTTGAAATAACGGGCGGCCATCATCTGGTTTTGCCCCACGTCAGTCACCAGGACAGCCTCGTTGCCGGCCATCTCTGCCACCTTGCGCACGACCTCCCCCATCCTTATCGGCCCGTCCGTGGGATGGATTTCAGGTTCTATCACGGACTCCTTTTCTTTCTCATGATGTTCCCTGAAACTGTCAATCCATTCCGTATGCCGGTTAGGCTTCACCAGTTCAAGCACTTGGGACAGCGTCTGCTTGCAATCCCCCAACACAGCCACGTCCGCCTTCACGTTCTTGTCGACTTCGCTGGGGTCTATTTCAAAATGTATCTTTCTGGCCTGCCGTGCGTATGTGCTTAGCTTGCCAGTGATACGGTCGTCAAAACGCATGCCTACGGCTATCAACACGTCACACTCCTGCGTCTTGATGCCGTTGGCCAGGCTTCCGTGCATGCCCAGCATCCCCATATTCAACGGATGGTCGGACGGCAAGGCAGACAAGCCCAACAAGGTGCAACCGGCAGGAATATCGGCCAGTTCTATCAGCTGACGGACTTCTTCTTGCGCACCGCCGAGCTCGACCCCTTGTCCGACAAGGATAAACGGGCGTTTCGCGCCGTTTATCAATGCGGCCGCCTGACGTATCGTCAACGGGTCGGTCTTGGGCACAGGCACATAACTGCGGATAAAATCCGTGACCCGCGGTTCATAGTCCACCAAGCCGACCTGTGCATTCCTGGCAAAATCCAGCACGACCGGGCCAGGCCTGCCGCTCTTCGCGACATAAAAGGCACGGCTTACCGCCCAAGCCACGTCTTCCGGGTCACGAATCTGGTAAGCCCATTTGCTGATGGGCTGCGTCACACCTACCAGGTCGCATTCCTGGAAAGCGTCAGACCCCAGCAAGGAAGCACCGACCTGGCCGGCAATCACCACGATGGGCGTGCTGTCCATCATGGCATCCGCAATGCCGGTAACGGTGTTCGTCGCCCCCGGCCCGCTGGTCACCAAAGCCACCCCGACCTTGCCCGACACACGGGCATACCCTTGCGCCGCATGGGTGGCTCCTTGTTCATGCCGCACCAGTACGTGGTTCAGCTTGTCCTTATATCCGTACAAGGCGTCATATACCGGCATGATGGCTCCCCCGGGATAGCCGAAGAGCGTCGTGACCCCCTCGTGCTCCAACGAACGCATCAAGGCCTCCGCGCCTGTTATCTTTTCCCTTGCCATACTGAACTCCCTTTTAATCTGTCATGCGGACTCCGCCCTTGTCGGCCGAGCTAACCATCGAGGCGTATGCTTTCAGCGATTTGGGCACGGCACGCTTGCGCGTCATCGGGCGTTGCGGGCGGGCGGCCAATTCAGCTTCGTCCAACTTGACGTTGATACTCCGGGCCGGGATGTCTATCTCGATGATGTCCCCGTCCACGATTTTGCCGATATTCCCGCCTGCCGCCGCTTCGGGCGAGACATGGCCGATGCTCAAGCCGGAAGTACCTCCGGAGAAACGCCCGTCGGTAACCAGCGCGCACTCCTTTCCCAGATGGCGGCTTTTCAGGTAGGATGTCGGATAAAGCATCTCCTGCATGCCCGGCCCGCCTTTCGGCCCCTCGTGGGTGATGACCACCACGTCGCCGCTCGCCACGCTCCCGTTCAGGATGCCCTCACAAGCGTCCTCCTGAGAATCGAAGACCTTGGCCGGCCCGCTGAAACGCCAGATGCTTTCGTCCACCCCGGCAGTCTTCACCACGCAACCGTCTCGGGCGATATTCCCGAACAGCACGGTCAGGCCGCCGTCCTTGCTGTAAGCGTGCCCCACATCGCGGATGCACCCCGCGGCACGGTCTGTGTCCAACGTGTCGTACACCTTGCTCTGCGAACCCATCTCGTTGCTGAACACTCCGCCCGGCGCACTGCTGTAAATGCGCCGCGCCTCATCGTCCACCCGCCCGGAGGTGATACTATACTTCGCGATGTCTTCGCCTAACGTCCGGCCGTTCACCCTGCGGCACGACGTATCCAGCAAACCGGCTTTCGCCAATTCACCCAATATGTTAAGGATGCCGCCCGCACGGTTGCATTCTTGGATGGAATACTTCTGCGTGTTGGGCGCCAACTTGCACAAGCAGGGCACCCTGCGGCTCAGCGCGTCGATGTCCGCCATCCTGAAGTCCACCCCCGCCTCATTGGCCACGGCCAACAGATGAAGCACGGTGTTGGACGAGCCGCCCATGGCAATGTCCAGCGTCATGGCGTTCAGGAAAGCCTGACGCGTGGCGATACTCTTCGGCAACACGCTTTCATCCCCTTCCTCGTAATATCTGTACGCATTCCTCACCACCAATCCGGCCGCGTCCCGAAACAGACGGATACGATTGGCGTGCGTTGCCAGGATAGTCCCGTTCCCCGGAAGGGAAAGCCCGATGGCCTCCGTCAGGCTGTTCATCGAGTTGGCTGTGAACATCCCCGAGCAACTGCCGCAACCCGGACAGGCGCAAGCCTCTATCTCCGCCAACTCCTCGTCGCTCACCGACGTGTCGGCTCCCTTGACCATGGCCGTAATCAGGTCTGCGTTCTCCCCGTTGATTTCGTGCGCCTCCATCGGCCCCCCGGAGACGAACACCGTGGGGATATTCAGGCGCATGCTGGCCATCAGCATGCCCGGCGTGACCTTGTCGCAGTTCGAAATGCAAACCATGGCGTCCGCCTTATGCGCGTTGACCATGTACTCCACGCTGTCGGCGATGATGTCGCGCGAGGGCAGGGAATACAGCATCCCGTCGTGCCCCATGGCGATGCCGTCGTCGATGGCTATCGTGTTGAACTCCGCGGCATAACACCCCATCTTCTCGATTTCAGCTTTCACCATCTGCCCGATTTCATGCAGATGGGTATGTCCCGGCACGAACTGGGTGAAAGAATTGGCGATGGCCACGATAGGCTTCCCGAATTGCCCACGCTTCATCCCGTTGGCCACCCACAACGCACGGGCTCCCGCCATCCGGCGGCCTTCGGTACTCTGCGCGCTGCGCAACTTATGTTTCATCTTTGCGGCTTTTTATGCTTTTTCCTTATGACGCCGCAAATTTAGCCCCTTTTTTCATATTAGACAAAAGTTTGGGTACAAAAGTGAGATGTAAATGTGGTCGCCGGGGCCGGCCTCGTCGAACGAAATCGACATGAAACCGCGCCATTTGGTTTCAAACTGCCACTCAGACCTCGCGGACATGCCACGGAGCCGTCGAACCGTTCCCCGCACGCCCCCGCCGTCCCTGCAAGGCCGGATTTTTTCTTGTCTCTCCGGCATACGGATCAAATATTATATCTAACTTTGCAGATACGGTTTACAGGGCACGATTGGTCAATGTTCAAAATGGCAAAACCTTTTATAAAATGGGCTGGCGGCAAAACGCAGCTACTGACACAACTTGAGAATATTCTTCCTCGCGACCTTGAGGAATCCGACGACTTCACATACATAGAACCTTTCGTCGGAGGAGGAGCCATGCTATTCCACATGCTACAGAAGTATCCCAATATAGGTCGTGCCATAATCAACGATATCAATCCGAATCTTGTTACTGCCTATAAGGTAATACGAGACACCCCTGAACGTCTTATCACGAGCTTGAAAACGCTCCAAAGAGAATTCAGACAAAAGAACAATGAAGAGGCAAGGAAAGAGTATTTCCTCATGATTAGGGAATCGTATAATGAAGAAATTCACAATGATGTGACGAACACCGCAATGTTTATCTTTCTAAACAGGACGTGTTTCAACGGCTTGTATCGTGTGAATTCCAAAGGATATTTCAACGTACCGTTTGGTAAGTATGCCAATCCCGCTATTTGTGATGAAAAATTACTCTTAGAAGATAGCCATATATTGCAAAACGTGGAAATCCTTTGCGGCGATTATACTCAAATCGAACGTTATGCAGACGATAATACCTTCATATACTTCGATCCTCCATATCGCCCGCTCAGTACGACTTCAAGCTTCACTTCCTATTCTAAGGAAAGCTTCGATGACACAGAACAAATTCGATTGGCTCAGTTTTTTGCCCGACTCTCAAGATTCGGCTGCAAAATGATGCTTAGCAATTCAGACTGTTGTACGCAAGGTCCTGGCGACACCTTTTTTGAGAATCTCTACGGGAACTTCACCATCAACAAAGTCCATGCTTCCCGATTCATCAACGCCATTCCGTCCAAAAGAGGGAAGTTAACTGAGATTCTCGTGAGGAACTATGATTCCACATCAAGTTCCTCCGTTTAATAATCTTTTAATCACACCAGCCATGAATACAAGTCCCATGGAATTCTTAAACCTACAAATCGAGGAGCGAACAAAAATATTCATCGATAATGCCCTATTGACCAATAGAGGGTTCAATTATTACGTCGATTGGACAAATGTTGATGGTTATGGTGAGTTCATGGTAGAAATCCACGCGATGGACATCCTGATAGGCCGCAAGGACGACGGCGATTTCAAGGACAAATTTACCACCCTTGTTTCCAAGCTACCCCATGTCGTGTTGCTGTTTCCTTTTTTATTCGGACTGGCAAAAGATGAAAGAGAGAAACTTTACAGGAACAAGACCCGACTCACGATAATTCAAGATGAATCGGACTGTGCCGACCATTTGTCATACAGCTTTTCAAAGGACATAAAGCATTTAGACGACGATGAAATTGGGAAATTCTATGATTTCTTCGTCCGGATGGGACTGAAGAACTTGTATCAAAATGTCATTGAAAAAAG
Source organism: uncultured Paraprevotella sp. (assembly GCA_964412085.1). Classification (GTDB taxonomy): domain Bacteria; phylum Bacteroidota; class Bacteroidia; order Bacteroidales; family Bacteroidaceae; genus Paraprevotella. The sequence continues at coordinate 20,755 of CAYPMY010000023.1, forward strand.
CACGTTAGACTATATCATAGGCGTATTGGCAGGCATGGACTCTAACGGACGCAAGAACAGAGGAGGAAGAGCTTTCGAATTGTCTACCCTCCCGTTCTTCGAGAAGATTCGTGATAAATATAAATTAACCCTGTTGATACAAAAGCAATTTAAGGCCCTAAGTGAGTTCGGATTCGATGTCTCCGCGGACATAGCCAATCGGAAGGCAGATTTCATCTTGTTGGATCGCGAAAAGGGAAAGGCCATTGACTTCGAAGTTAATTTCTACAATGGTTCGGGTTCCAAACCAGAGGAAATAATAGACTCGTATATCAACCGCCAAAATGATTTGAAGTCGGCGGGCATAGATTTCGCCCTTGTCACAGACGGAAAATGTTGGTCTTCGGCATCCAACCAATTATCAAAAGGATTCAGGCATTTGGATTTCCTGCTCAACTTCTATATGTTGAAACATGGAATGTTGGACGAAATAGTCGATAAGATCTTCTCCGACAAAAACGATGATTGAGCCCTACTTCAGGTCTTCAGACCGTAATTTTACGCTTCTTCACGGAGATTGCAGGAAATTACTCCATGGCTTTGACTTTAAATTCAACTGCATCTTCGCAGATCCGCCATATTTCCTGTCAAAAGGCGGCATCAGCGTACAGGGCGGCAAGGTTGTGTGTGTGAACAAGGGCGACTGGGATAAAGGCAAGACACACCATGAAATGATGGAGTTCAACATGGATTGGATCAGGCTCTGCCATGAAAAGTTAAAAGATAATGGTACAATATGGATTTCAGGTACTTATCATAATATCTTCTCCATAGCCAACTGCTTGACGGAATTGGGATACAAAATCCTGAATGTGGTGACATGGGCCAAAACCAACCCGCCACCTAACATCTCGTGTCGTTACTTCACTTATAGTACAGAGTTTATCATTTGGGCGCGCAAAGACGAGAAAAAGCCGCATTTTTTCAACTACAGTCTGATGAAACGGTTGAACGCCGGCAAACAAATGACCGACGTATGGCATTTGCCGGCCATCGCCCCATGGGAAAAGTCCTGTGGCAAGCACCCGACACAGAAACCTCTCTCCTTGCTTTCACGCATCATTATGGCTTCCACAAAGCCAGGAGAATGGATACTTGACCCTTTCTGCGGCAGTTCGACTACCGGCATTGCCGCCAATTTACTTGAACGGCGTTTCTTGGGAATAGACAAAGAGCAAGGCTTCCTCGAGATCAGCAAACAACGCCGTGAAGAAATTGAAAATGAAGAGACCCTGCGCAGGTATCGTTCCAAAATAAGAGACATCAAACTAATGGATTCCCTATATCCGTCTATGCTGAACGAAGACATTGACATACAGTATATTGATTTGCCGTTTTGACGAGTTTTCAAATCCCAGCGCTATCAACCCGACTACAGTTTCTCCCCGATTCCAATTTCTCTTCTTGTCCTTTCAGGACGCGGGGTTTCCGCAGGATCGCGCCTTCCCGCTGACAAAATGTAAGCCGCGAGCCCTT
>CAYPMY010000024.1:0-21969 GCA_964412085.1 uncultured Paraprevotella sp.
ACAGGAAGCGCGCTTTTGAAACGCGTTCTCACATGCCACTTGTATAAGAGGAATGAGAAACGGAATAAAATATGCCTTTTCTAATGTTTTAAAAATCAGATGATTGACATTTTATGATAAAATTTGATATTTGATTTGATAATATTTGATAGCAAAAACTTGCATTTGTATGGAGTCATTGTTTTACTTTGTATCGTCGTTTCAGGCCGTGGTAAAAAAAGACAAGCAATTAGGATATTGATTTGATTTTAAAAGTAAGAAAATGAAAAAGGATGTATTGGTGAAAGTCTTGGCATTGTCGTTTGTCGGCACAGGCGCATTGGCGTATAGCTGTTCCGAGGACGATATCTTTGAGGAGGAAGAGGATGTGCGTTCGTTGGCAAAGCGGTCGATGGCTATGAGAGGGGAACACATGGAAGCGACAGTTATGATTTCTCTCCCCAAATAAGGTATATCACGCCTGAAGAACTGGAAAATCATTATAATTAGTTATATATGAAATGGAAACGTTTGATGTGGTTGGCGGCAGCGTCGTTGCCGGCCACGCTATTTGTAAGAGGCGAAGTGGCCTACACCCGTTTGCAGTCTTTATACTCTAATGCGGGCATGGTGTCCATAGACAAGGTGGTGCTGTCCGACACGGCCACGGTCATGTATTGCACAGCGAGAGGGAAGATCAACTCTTGGTTCCAATTCGCGCCGTCCACATATTTAAGCGATGAAGAGGCTGCGCGTTATCCAGTGAGGGAGGCTGCCGGGTTGACCTTGGGCGAGAAATGCTATATCCCGAAAGCCGGGCAGTTGGAGTTCCGTCTGCTCTTCGCGCCGATGCCGAAGGACACGAAGATATTCGACCTGATAGAGGGGACGGACAAGGATATGTTCCGTATCTACGGCATCCACGACGCCAAGGCCAAAGTGAAGATTCCGGAGGCCAAGGAGGAGATAGACGCAGAAGAGACCTCCGAGAAGATGTTCCGAAAGGGAAAGGCCGTGGTGCGCGGCAGGATAGAGGGATATTCCCGGGATTGGAACAAGGACGTCTTGTTCTTTGACACCAGTTTCTTGGGTCAAGGGAAAGCGGTGCCTTATCCGATGAGCCGGCCTTGCGCGGCGTTGGGACCGGACGGGACATTCTGCGCGGAACTTCCTTTGGATTATCCCGTATGGGCGGACATGACGTTGGGAGACGAAAACACGGCTGTCCCGTTCTATGTCCGTCCGGGGGATACGCTTGACATCACCGTGAAAGGGATGCGGGAAAAGGATGTGACCGCGGACTACGCCAGCAGCCATCCGAAAGGCTGTTACGAGAATCTGTTGAAGCATCAGGACGTGCCGGTCGTCTATTACGGGTGGGACCGCTTGTCGGATCATGGACGCAACCTGGACAACGGCTATTTCCTGAAGATGGTGGACGAGAGCGTGGCGGAAAACATGCGGCTTTGCGACTATGTGGCGTGGAAGTACAAGCTCTCTCCATGGGAGACGCACCTTTTGAAGAACCGTCAAAGGTTTGAACTGACGCAGCACTATATCCTTTCCGCCAATAAGTTGGTGGAAGAGAAGGTGGAATTCCCGAGAAGAGTTCCTGTGCGAAAGGAAGATTATGTAGGTTACGACTATTCGCCTTTTAAGGTGTTGGGCATTCTGCCTTTGGACGACCCCTCACTTTCCTTCTTACCTTGGAGCATGGGCTTCCCGCCGGCGATAGACTTATCCATGTTGCTGAACTTCTTCAACTCCTACGCTTCCCTTGACGAATCCTCGAAGCCGGGGCCTTTCGATTATGCGGAAGCGGGAATCAAGGGGGATAGCCTTAAGATGGAAACCTTGCTCGAACTGGTCGGCATGAAGAAAACGCCTTGGGCGTTGCAGGCCTATCTCACCCATTCGGTTACCCGTTTGCAAGGGGAATGGAGCGCAGGGCAGCGCGAAAGGTTGGCGGACTTCTTGTCTTCTTCCTATCTGACTTACCCCTACTTCAAAGAGAAAATAAAGGAATTGAGCCGTTTGTCCGGGAACTCCGCTTCATGGGCCTATGAAATCCCGGAGGGGGAAGGCCGCCGGGAGCTGGAGTCCATTCTGAATAGTTATAAAGGCCGGTACGTGCAGGTGGTTTGGCTTTCTGATTCCGATAAAGATTTCAGTTTCTATAGCGATTCATCCGTGAAGAACATCATGGCGGATTATGAAAGTTCTCCGGACTTGCAAATCATCGCGATAGTCGACGGGGAGGCGTATTCGGATGAGGACGTGTTCGCCCGAATGAGGAAAGAGCTGTCCGCGCCGATAGTTCATGTAGAGGATGGCGAGAGTTACCTCGGAATGCAAGCTCTGTTCCATTTCTACGGTAGCGGCAAGCAGATGACTTTCGACCGCAACGGGTTGGTTCTCAAACAACCGCTCGACATGAAAAACGAAACGATGTTCCGTGATAGGTTCCGCCGTATATTGAAAGCGGAAAAAGAGATGATATGATGACGGCGGAGGGAAGCGGTCGGCATGCCGGGACGTGTGTTCCCGAAAGAAAGCTGGCGGCGGACGGGACAGGCGTTTGCTTTTGCCTGTTCCTGTGCCTGTTTGCCGCCTGTTTCTTCCCTCCGGTAAGGGGCTTCTCGGAAGAATGGCTGAGGCCGAAATGGGTATTGGCCGAAACGATAGGGCTGTTGGCACTCTTGGCTTTAGGAATACGGGCGTTGGTGGCCTGCAAGCATCGGGATTCCGGATGGCTGTCCTTGCGGTGGGCGCGCGCCGAGGATGCGTTTTGTGAAGCCTTGACGGCCATGGCCTTCATGGAAGCGGTGTATGCGATAGCCCGGATGTTCCGGGAAGGGCAAGGATTGGCGGCGTCCGGCACGTTCGACAACCCCGCCGGATTGGCTTTCTGTCTTTGTGCCGCTTTGCCTTTCCATGTCTGTTTATGGCAAAGGCGGACGGGGAGGATTCGGTGTCGTCTCGCCCTTGCTGTAAGTGGCCTGGCCGTTTTTGCCGCCATAATATGTACCGGCTCCCGCACCGGATGGATTTGCTTGGCGTTGTATGCCGCTTTGTGGTTGCAAAGACAGTGGAAAGGACACCGTATGATGAAGCTAACGGCCTTGGCGGTGTCGGCCGCAGGCTTGGCCTGGGGTGCCTCGGTCGTCAAGACGGATTCCACCAGCGGTCGCCGTTTCATATTGGGACGTTCATGGGAACTGGTACGGGCACGCCCTTTCGCCGGATACGGCCCCGGCGGTTTCCTGAGAGAGTATATGCCCCGGCAGGCCGATTACTTCAGGCGGCACGCTGATGACGGTCATGCATGGTTGGCCGGTGAGGTGTGCCATCCGCTGAACGAATTCCTATGGGTATGGATTGAGTTCGGTTTGCCGGGGATGTTGTTGTCATCGGGACTGTTGGCGTGGTCTCTTGTCGGTTTGTTCCGGCGGAGGGACATCTTTTCCCGAATGACGGCCGTTTCTTTGTGTGCGGGCATTGTTTTTGCCATGTTTTCCTATCCGTTGAAATATCCGTTGGCCCCGGTGATAGGAATGGTGGCTATGGGACGTGCGTGCGCCGGTATGTCGGGCCGGGCGGGGATGAACGAGCGGTGTCGGCGTAGGGCTGGCATGGCCGGGATTACGGTGTCGGTCGTGGCGTTGATAAGTGTATGGGTTTCCTATACTTATGAACATGAATGGAGCCGGGTGGCTCGCTGTGCCCTGCATGGGCATTCCCGTGAAATGATGCCGCAGTATGCGGAATTGTACAGGCATTACCGTCGCGATGCTTCTTTCTTGTATAATTATACGGCGGAACAGTTTTATGCCGGGCGGTATGAGGAGGCACTGAAGACCGCAGGAGAATGCAGAGTGTTATGGCCGTCCTATAATTTGTCCCTTCTGACAGGAGACATTTGCCGGGCAGCCGGGAAGTATGGCGAAGCCGTGCAATATTATGAACAGGCCCATTGGATGTGTCCGGTGAGGTTCGCTCCCTTGGAAGGTTTGTATCATGCTTATAAGTCAGGAGGCCGACCGCTTATGGCGGATTCGGTGGCCGGCGTGGTCGCCAGGAAGAGGATAAAGGTGGATTCCCGGGAAATCCGACGAATCAAGACAGAAATCCGGGAGGATATGCGGCATGGCGGAAAGACGGAGCCGTGAGACAGAACCGATGAAAAAAGGAATGAAAATCATGAAAATAAGGAATACAAGTGTTCTGGCGACGGTGGCAGTGGCGGTCGCGGCTTCGGCCGTCGGCTGTTCGGAACACACGGGCAAGGAACATATCCGTGATATGGTCTTAACTGAAAATCCCAGATTAAAGGGGATATTGGAATTGTATCAGGAGGATTCCCTGAAATACGAGGCCGCCTTGTTCCTGATAGACAATATGGCGTATTACCAAGGGGCTGACAGTGGGGAACTGAACTCCATGTACAAAGCTTACGAGATATTCAGCACGGGACGCTATACTTACCGGCAGGCATTGGATTCGGCCGCGAGGCTCTGCGGGAAGCCCAAAAAAGAGAAGGACATCGTATGGAAAGCGGATGTGGATATGAATCCAGGATATTTGGTGTCCAACATAGAGTGGGCCTTCAAAGTATGGAGGGAACAGCCATGGGGCAAAAACGTCTCGTTCGAACAATTCTGTGAGTACATATTGCCTTACCGTATCGGAAACGAAGAACTGATTCCATGGCGGGAAAAGTTGTATTACCAGTTCATGCCTGTTATCGAGAAGCACAAGAACGACCCCCGAATAGAGAACCCCGCATTTGCCGCCCACGTCATCTTGGACAGTTTGCTCAGGGCACCTTTCTATTTTACGGGCGAGATGGCGACGAGCGTACGTGTCGGGCCGAGGATTGCGGACTGGCGGGGCGGGAGTTGCTTGGACTTGTGCGACATGTTAGTGTACATTTACAGGGCGTTGGGAATCCCTTGCGGCATAGAGGAACTCCCGATGCGTGGCAATAACAACGCGCCGCATTTTTGGAATTTCCTTGTAGACCAGGATGGCCAGACTTGGTATTTTTCCATGTTCTATTGGTGGCACCGCCTGCTGAAAGCCGAAGCATACGCGGATGCTTATGGAAAAGTGTTCAGGCAGCGATTCAGCCTGAACAGAGACATGATGGATTCGTTGCGGATTCCGTTGGACAGCGTTCATCCCGAATTCCGCTATCCCTTTTTTGAGGATGTCACCCGCCTGTATGCTAAGGATAAGGCTTTCACTCTGCCAGTAGGGAAACGGCATTTTATCAGGAAAGTAAGGGAAGGGGAGGTCGTTTACATTTGTATGTCCGACAGTTATGATTGGAAACCTGTGGGATGGACAAGATATGACGGTTCCAATGCTGTCTTTAAGGATTGTCACGGAGGCACCATTTACTGTCTGGCGGTTTATGACGCGGCTAATGACAAGTTAAATCCGGTGACTTCACCTTTCAGCGTGGGGCAGGAGAACGGGAAAATGGAGTTTTATGACGTGCGGGAAGAAACGGAAGATGTCGTCCTGCTGAGCAAATTCGGCATGCTTGGGGAGTTCTTTTTAGGACGGATGGTCAATGGGGTGTTCGAAGACAGTAACTCTCCCTCTTTCTCGAAAAAAGATACGTTGTTCCTAATCCGCGAGACTCCGGACAGGCTTTGCACCGTGGTAAAAGTAGATTCTTCCAAAGCATATCGTTATGTGAGGTATTACGGTCCGGCCGGTGGTTACGGGAATATTTCTGAGGCCGGATTCTATTCGTCCGTCAATGACACGGTGCCGCTGGCAGGAAAGGTCTTAGGCCCGGAAGAGGGCGCGGTGGGAGACCATTCTTATTTCAATGTGTTCGACGGGCATACGGATACATCGTATGATTATCCCTTTGCCGACGGGGGATGGGCCGGACTTGACCTTGGCGGACGGAAGCATATCGGGAAGATTGTTTATACGCCCCGTAATCGGGATAATTTTGTCCGTAAAGGAGATTCGTATGAACTTTTGGTTTGCCGTGAGGGTACATGGATCCCGTTTGCCCGGCAAACGGCTGCGGCCGATTCCTTACTTTTCAAGGGAGTGCCGAAACATGCGCTTTTGCTGCTTCGCGACTTGAGTCGGGGAGAAGCGGAACGGTTGTTCGAGTACAAGGATGGCAGACAAGTGTATTGGTGAATGGGTGAATCATGAAAACACTCCCCGCCGGCTTGATTTTGCCGGCAGGGAGTGTCCCTTTTCAAGAAGAACTTTCATGAATGTTTGCTGCCGTCCTCATTGTAATAGAGAATGATGTCCGTAGGTTCTCTGTCCAATTCAATGCGGTAGTATATACCTGTTTCCGTCCCGTCGGGATATTCGATGCGGTCTACATCGTCTTCAAGAGGATTGAACGTGTAATCTTCCTGCGTGAAGCTTTTGACCACGGCATCCGGGAGGTCTTCCCATGCCATGTCTTCGAATTCAGTGAAAAGCCACTGATAGTTCATGTCCACGTGCATGTCTGCCTCCGCGTTGTTTAGCCACAGTTGTATCTCGTAGCCTTGTGCGGTACGGTCCATCTCGACGATGCTGGCACCGGGATATCGGTCGGCTACCATTTGGCGTACTTCCTGCGGGATTTGTGCTGACGGGTCGAAGCCGCTTCCCTGGCTTTGGCTTCCGTCCTCATTGTAATAAAGTATGATGTCCGTGGGTTCTCTGTCCAATTCGATGCGGTATTGTGTGGCCGTTCCCGCTCCGTCGGGATATTCGATGCGATCCACATCGTCTTCACGTGGGTTGAACGTGAATCCTTCCTGCGTGAATCTTCCGACCACGGCATCCGGGACGGATGTCCATGCGATGTCTTCGAATTCAGTGAAAAGCCACTGATAGTTCATGTCCACGTGCATGTCTGCCTCCGCGTTGTTTAGCCACAGTTGTATCTCGTAGCCTTGTGCGGTACGGTCCATCTCGACGATGCTGGCACCGGGATATCGGTCGGCTACCATTTGGCGTACTTCCTGCGGGATTTGTGCTGACGGGTCGAAGCCGCTTCCCTGGCTTTGGCTTCCGTCCTCATTGTAATAAAGTATGATGTCCGTGGGTTCTCTGTCCAATTCGATGCGGTATTGTGTGGCCGTTCCCGCTCCGTCGGGATATTCGATGCGATCCACATCGTCTTCACGTGGGTTGAACGTGAATCCTTCCTGCGTGAATCTTCCGACCACGGCATCCGGGACGGATGTCCATGCGATGTCTTCGAATTCAGTGAAAAGCCACTGGTAGTTGAGGTCGAGATGCATGTCCACTTCTCCGTTGTTCAGCCGCATTTGTACTTCATATCCTTGGGGAGTACGTTCTACTTCCTCGATTTGTGCTCCCGGATAACGGTTTTCCACTGTTTGGGTGATGTACGGGTCTTTCCGAAAGTCGTAGCCGTTCTCGTCATCGTCATTACATGCGGTCACGACCGGGGCGAGCAAAAAGGTGAAAAGCCCCCATTTCCATAGATTCTTTTTCATTTTTCGGTTCTTTAAAGGATTTATATTCTTGTGAAGATCTCATGTTCTCAGTCCGTATCACGGATATTGAAATTCCGGTCGAATGTGAGTTCTACGCCGTTGGTGAACTCCACTTCATACTTGCGCCTGTCTTTTTCTATTTTGGTGATTTTCTCTCCGGGGAACATCTCGTCCACTTGTTTCCTGATTTCCTTCGGTATGAAAAAAGCCGGGACTTCAGACCTTTTGCCGTCAACTTCCGTCCAGTTTCCTTTGCTGTCGAAAGAGACTTCCGTACCATTGACAAGCTGCACATCGTAAGTGGTAAATATGAACCAGTCTTTGTCTATTTTGATGTACGAGACTTTAGTATGGGCAAATTGCTGTTTTAAAGTCGCACGCGCAGGGGCAGGCAGTTCGTTTAAGTTGCGGGTGATGACATCATTGTCGGCGCAAGCGGTCGTTATCATGACAATTCCTAAGACCAATACGGCAAAAATCTTTCTCATAAGGGCAGTTCCTTTCAATGGTTAGTAATGTGTAACCGCGAAGTAAACACTTGATTCTGGAAAAATTTGGGAATTATGCCTTCAAACTTGGGGCTTTGCAAATTTTAACACGAAATGATGTCGTCCGTCATGATAGTATGTGAGTGAGATATGGTATAGGTCGGCAATGGATTGGGCGATGGACAGCCCCAGCCCGGTCGATTCTTTCTGTCCGCCATGCCCCTTGTAGAAACGTTTGAACATTTGCCGTTCGTCGAGAGCCTGTTCCCCGTCGTTGGCGATTTCAATTCGGTCGGAACGGATGAGTATGTCCACGCGTCCGTGGTCGGGGCCATGTATGATGGCATTCTTGATGAGGTTGGTCAGTAAAGTATGAGCCAGCGGTTCGTTCATCCGGATGTGGCAGTCTTCCGTTTCCGACAAGTGATAGTGCAGTCCTTTTTCTTCGTATAAGTCCGATAGGAGTTCGAGAATCTTTCGGACGTGTCGGTTCATGTCCACTTCCGTTACTTCCTCGAATTGCCGGTTCTGGATACGTGAAAGCAGGAGCAGGGATTTGTTGAGCTGCACGGCACGGCGCAGGCTACGGAATATGTCGTCGATATTTTTCAGTTCTTCTTCATCGAGATTCTCATGTTCGGCCAGTAATTCCAGCTTACCGTTGATGACGGCCAGCGGGGTCTGCAGTTCATGGGAGGCGTTTTCGATAAATTCCTTTTGTTCCCTGTAAGCCTTTTCTGCCCGTCCGTGCATTTCAAGGGCTGCACGGTTCAGGGTGCGGAACTCCCGGATACGGCAATTCGGATTCAGGTAAGGAGCCGGGTGTCCGGGTGATACGTTTTCAAGCCACTCCAATAATCGGTTGAGCGGGCGGAACACGGATTTCAGGATGAGGCGTGTGCTGAGGATGATGCAACAAAGCAATGCGATGTAGAGCGCGACGAGATATTTGAATATGGCGGCTATCAAATCGTCCCGTTCCAGAGTGGATAGTCGGAGTTCCAGTTCATAATATTTCAGGTCGGTGGCCATGAAGCAGGACTTCATGACACGTACGGGTTCATATTCATCTTCGGTCTCGATATATACCGTACCGTCGTAGTACCGGTCGCGATAATGCTTGGCCTCTTCCGTGGTGAGCGGACGGATGCTGTAACTGTGTATGATTTTATCCTCTGTGTCCAAAAGAGTGGAGTCCGCCAGGATTTTCCCCACGACAATATCCCGGTGATTGGCCAAGGCGTCGTCGGTCTCGTCCATCACTTCGTCGATGACGGTGTAATAGAAAAGGGTACCCCATCCACCCAGCAATAAGAACAGGAGGAAGGAGATGTTGAAGTGGGTGTAGCGTAACAACTTCATGGCTGGAGTGGGGGAGCTTACGGCATGTCGAAAGCCAGTTTGTAACCGAAACCGTAAACGGCTTTTATTTCTGCTTGTGTGCCGGCGGCTTTCATCTTTTTCCTTAAGTTCTTCACCTGGGAATAAATGAAATCGAGACTGTCCGTTTGGTCGATGTGGTCGCCCCATACGGACTCTGCCAATGCCATACGGTTGATGAGGCGGTTGGGGTTGCTGATGAAATAATACAGTAGGTCGAACTCCTTGCGGTTGAGGTTCAGTTCGTTCCCGTCCACGGTCACCTTGCGCGTATCGGGTACCAAAGTCAGATTGCCCAGCACGATACTGACATCTCCTCCGGCCTTTTTCCTGCGCAACAGGGATTTCACCCGCGCGTTGAGTTCGGCCAGATGGAATGGCTTGGCCAAATAATCGTCGGCTCCGAGATTAAGTCCCTCCACCTTGTCCTCAATGGAGTCTTTGGCCGAGATGATGATGACGCTTTCCTGTTTACGCATCCGTTTGAGATGGGTCAGGACGGAGAGACCGCTTCCGCCGGGCAACATGATGTCCAGTAAGATGCAGTCGTAGTCGTAATCGTTTATCTTCTCCATCGCTGAGGCATAGTCTTTCGCGCATTCCACGATGAACTTTTCGCGTGTGAGGTGTTCCCTGACGGTATCCCGCAACTCCTCTTCGTCTTCAATCAGCAGGATTTTCATGGCTGTTCCGTGTCGGTTGGATTGTCAACGGGTAGTCTATCTTTCTTCCGATAAACGGCACTGTCGAGGATGTCCGCCGAATCACCGTCTGCCTGACAGGTTCTTACCTCCGTATGAGGAATGCACGGGAGATGTACCTCACGAGCCTCTGTGCAAGGCCGTCCGACGGACACGGTCTTCAGGAAGTCGATATTGGTACTTGAAGACAAAGTTACCTGTGCATGGCTGTGGGCTGCGGCGGCAAGAGCAAGGTCGACCGACGTGAAAAGGATGCCGCTCTGGCAACCCCCGGAAGCATCAATGCGGGTAGGGGCGGCTTCCATTCGGGCTTTGGCATATCCCGGACGGATGTCAGGTATCTCGGCACCTGCCGTTCGGGCGAACCGGTCGTTTTGTGATGATTCGGATAGTGTCATATCATAGTCGGATAAGAATGTCAGGCTAAAGTTTTTCGTATTTCTTCCCAGTGTCCGCAAAGCGATTGCATGGAGGGGAACAACAAGTCGGCACCGGCTTCGACCAACACTTCGTCGGGCAACGGTCCCGTATTGACGGCGACGGTGAAGATTCCGGCGGCCACCCCGGCTTGTACTCCCAAGGGTGCGTTTTCCACCACAAGGCCTTCCCACGGTCGTATGCAGGCTTTTTGCAACCCTATGAGATAAGGCTCGGGGTCGGGCTTGCCGTATTTCACATCAAAGCCGGTCACCATCAGCTCGCGCCGGAAGATGTCCGGGAAATTATGGTTCAGCCGGTCGATGAGGCTGACCTGCCCCGACCCGGTGACGACCATGGGGGTGAAGCCGTCGGACTTTACCTTTTTCAGGAGTTCGTAGACACCCGGCATCCGGGGGGCTTCCGGCTGGCGGCTGAACATGTCGGACTTGGCTTTGTAAATGGTTTGCTTCTCTTCTTCTGTAGCCCGGCGTCCCCAATAACGTCGTGCCAGCAGGTCGATAGTCCCGCCGCCCGTGCGTCCTTCGTGCATATAGGCTTCTTCGGGCGTGATATGCAGGCCGAACTGCGTCATGGCGTGGCCCCAAGAATAGGCATGGTTGGGCATGGAGTCGAAAAGTACGCCGTCCATATCAAAGAGTACGGCTTTAAGGCTCGTTGCCCCAAAGCCGTGCTTCATTAAATATCTGTCTTTTTCTGCTTCGAACATGGCTTATGGGTTCAAGCGTGCGCGGATGGCTTCACTTTCTTTTTCGTAACCCGGTTTGTTCAGCAGGGCGAACATGTTCTTCTTGTAGGCTTCTACGCCCGGCTGGTCGAAAGCATTTACTCCCAAGAGGTTGCCGCTGATGCCGCAGGCTTTCTCGAAGAAATAGACGATTTGTCCCACATAGTACTCGTTCAACACGGGAACGCTCAGGCGCATGTTGGGCACGCCGCCGTCCACATGGGCCAGTTGCGTGCCCAGTTCGGCCATCTTGTTTACCTCGTCCACGCGTTTCCCTGCCAGGAAGTTCAGGCCGTCCATGTTATCTTCGTCCGATGGGAAGAGCATCTTGCGGTTGGGTCGCTCGATGCTGATGACGGTCTCGAAGATGGTACGTTCGCCGTCCTGAATCCACTGTCCCATGGAATGAAGGTCTGTGGTGAAATCCACGGCAGCCGGGAAAATGCCTTTTCGGTTCTTGCCTTCCGACTCTCCGTATAATTGTTTCCACCATTCGTTCAGGTAGTGAAGCTTAGGCTGGTAGTTTACCAAGATTTCGATTTTCTTGCCTTCGGCATGCAAAGCGTTGCGGCAAGCGGCATATACAGCCGCGGGGTTTTCCATGAAAGGCACGTCTGCGGCAGTAGCTTTTTCCATGTCGGCGGCACCGGCCACGAGTCGTGCGATGTCGAAGCCGGCAACGGCGATGGGCAACAAGCCTACGGGAGTGAGTACGGAGAAGCGTCCGCCCACGTTGTCGGGGATGATGAAACTCTTGTACCCTTCCTTGTCAGCCGCAGTGCGGGCGGCGCCTTTCTTGGCATCGGTTACGGCCACGATGACTTTACGGGCCATGTCCTTGCCGCGCTGGTCTTCGCATTGTTTCTTCAGCAGGCGGAAGGCCAAAGCCGTTTCGGTGGTCGTACCGCTCTTGGAAATATTGATGATGCCGAATGTCTTGTCGGCTAAGTAAGCGCACATTTCGGCCAAATAGTCTTCGCTGATGTTGTTTCCGGCAAACAGGATGACAGGATCTTTCTTATCGTCCAGCAACCACTGGAAATTGTTGCTCAGGGCTTCGATGACGGTGCGTGCGCCGAGGTAGCTTCCGCCGATGCCGGCTACTACGACCACTTCGCAGTTCTCGCGGAGCACTTGCGCCGTGGCGTTCAGCTCACCGATGAAATCGGGAGTAATGGAAGACGGCAAGTGCAGCCAACCTAAAAAGTCGTTACCCGGACAAGTGCCGTTTTCCAACGCTTCCTGTGCGGCTTTCACCTTCGGCCCGTATGCTGTAATGGCACCAGCCTGAAGGAACCGAGTCGCTTTTGTGATGTCTAATTGTATATTCTTCATCTTTTCACGCTATTAAAAAAACAATAATGAGTTATCGGAATGAATCGGTGAGCAGTTTTATCTCGATGCTCGGCGAGATTCGTTCGTAGAGGATATTATATACGGCATCCAGAATCGGCATGTTGACATGGAGGCATTTGTTGATGTCCTTCATACATTTGGTGGCGTAATATCCTTCAGCTATCATTTCCATTTCTATTTGTGCGCTTTTCACACTGTAGCCCTTGCCTATCATGGAGCCGAACACCCGGTTGCGGCTGAAGTTGGAATATCCCGTGACGAGGAGGTCGCCGAGATAGACCGAATCGATGATATTCCGTTCGATAGGGTGTACAATCTTGAGAAAGCGGTTCATTTCCTGTGCGGCGTTGGACATGATGACCGACTGGAAGTTGTCTCCATATTTCAGGCCGTTGCAGATACCCGCTGCAATGGCGTAGACGTTTTTCAACACCGAAGCGTATTCGATACCAATCACGTCGTCGCTGATTTTTGTCTTGACATATTCGCTACTGATCATGTCGGCAAGGCTTTGCGCCTTTCTCGGGTCGGCACATCCCACGGTCAGATAAGTAAGCCGCCCCAAAGCCACTTCTTCGGCATGGCTCGGTCCTCCCAAGACGGCCAGGTTCTCGTCGGGTACGCTGTACGCTTGATGAAAATATTCCGAGCAAACCAGATTCTCGTCGGGTACGATGCCCTTGATGGCCGTGACGATGAATTTATCGCACAGGCGCGTCCTGAGTTTTTTCAGGTGGCTCTTTAAATAAGGTGAGGGTGTGACGAAAATCAAGGTATCCGCTTCTTCCACTATTTTGTTGATGTCGGCGGAGAAGCGGATGCGGTTCACGTCGAAATGTATGCCGGTCAGGTAGGCTGGATTGTGTCCCAGTCGGCGGAATTCCTCAATGCGGTCTTCCCGTCGCATGTACCAATGGATGGAATCGTTTCGCTCCAACATCATCTTGGCGATGGCGGTAGCCCAGCTGCCTCCCCCCATGATGGCTATGGTTCCACAATCTCCCATGTTTCCCGGTCTCTATATTTTGGCAATCCATTCGGTCATGTCGTTGACGGATGGCTTTTCGATGTCAAGCTTGTATTTCTTGATGACCTCTCCCACCTGTTGCTGTAGTTTCTGAGGATTTACGTCTTTCATGTCGCTTACTAAGTTATATCCGGCTTTCTGCAATACGGGTACGAGCACTTCGGCCACGCCGATGGCGACGTATTTGTCGACGCTGTCCTTGGGTACTTTCTTTTCGGGACGCATTTGCGGGAAGAAGAGAACCTCTTGAATCGCGGTCCGTCCCGTCATGAGCATGACCAGACGGTCGATGCCGATGCCGATTCCGCTGGTGGGAGGCATACCATATTGCAAGGCACGCAGGAAATCCTGGTCGATGAACATCGCCTCGTCGTCGCCTTTCTCGCTCAGGCGCATCTGCTCGATGAAACGCTCTTCCTGATCTATCGGGTCGTTCAGCTCCGAATAGGCATTGGCCAGCTCCTTGCCGTTGACCATCAACTCGAAACGCTCGGTCAATGCCGGATTGTTGCGGTGTTTCTTGGTGAGCGGGGACATTTCCACCGGATAGTCGGTGATAAAGGTGGGCTGGATATAAGTACCCTCGCAGAACTCGCCGAAAATCTCGCCGATAAGCTTGCCTTTGCCCATCGTGTCGTCGGTCTCTATGTTCAGAGCCTTGCATATCCTGCGGATTTCCTCTTCGCTTTTCCCGTTCAGGTCGTAACCCGTTTTTTCCTTGATGGCTTCCAGAATGGGCAGGCGGCGATAGGGTGCCTTGAAGCTGATGGTCTTTTCGCCCACCACGCTCTCCGTGCAGCCGTTCACAGCGGTGCAGATGCGTTCGAGCAACCTCTCGGTGAACGCCATCATCCAGTTGTAATCCTTATATTGCACATAAAGTTCCATGCAAGTGAACTCCGGATTGTGGTTCTTGTCCATACCTTCGTTGCGGAAGTTCTTGCCGATTTCGTACACTCCTTCGAATCCGCCGACTATGAGGCGTTTCAGGTAAAGTTCCGTGGCGATGCGAAGATACAGGTTAACGTTGAGCGAGTTGTGGTGGGTAATGAACGGGCGTGCGCTTGCACCTCCCGGGATGGATTGCAGGATGGGCGTTTCCACCTCTGTGTAGCCCGCTTCGTCCAGAATGGCACGCAACGTCCTCAGGATGGCCGAACGCTTCAGGAACGTTTCCTTCACGCCGCTGTTGACAATCAAGTCCACGTAACGCTGGCGGTAGCGCAGTTCCGGGTCGTCGAAAGAGTCATAGACTTCGCCGTCCTTCATCTTGACTATGGGCAGGGGCTTGAGGCTCTTGCCCAAGAGCGTCAGCTCCTGCGTGTGCACGCTGATTTCGCCTGTCTGAGTTTTGAAAACAAAGCCTTTGATGCCGATGAAGTCGCCCAAGTCGAGCAATTTCTTGAATACGGTGTTGTATAAGTCCTTGTTTTCTCCGGGACAAATGTCATCGCGGGTGACATACACCTGAATGCGCCCTTTGGAATCCTGCAATTCGAGGAAAGAGGCTTTGCCCATGATGCGTCGGCTCATGATACGGCCTGCGATGCACACTTGGCGTTTCTCTTCCGCCGCATCGTCGTATTCGGCCTTGATGTCGGTCGAGAAAGCATCGGTCGGGTATTCGTCAGCCGGATAAGGGTCGATGCCCAAGGCACGGAGCTCGTTCAGGTTGTTCCGCCTTACGATTTCTTGTCCGCTTAACTCTAAAACATTCATTCTTATTCTGATTTCGATACTTGGGGCAAAATTACAAAAGTTTTTCGAGTGTCCCAATGATTTACGTTTATTAGCATTGAACTTGGGGTCGTGGAAACGTGCTTTCTTTGGTAATGATGGGTCTGTATCGTTGATTTCGTGTTAAATGTCCGGGACGGTCTTGTCCAATATAAAAAATGACGGCTTTCGCAAGCAAGTCAATGGCGTGGCGGCTTTGGGAATTGGAATCATGGGAACGAAAGTTTGGAAAGTCTTTTGGACTTTACGTGCAGTTGCCGTTATCATGGCATCTCGTGATTTTGTGTATGATTGGCGCGTGCCGGCCTGCGATTATGTGCGTGCGTAGGTCTTGGTATCCGCAGGCGATTTGGAGGCAAGCCTTGGAGTCAGTCCCGCTCGCAAGGCCGAGAGGAACTTCCGGATGCGACCAGTCCCGGAAGTTCCTCTGTCCAAGAGTGAGTGTGCGGACAAGCCGCCTGTCCGTCCTTTCAGTAGACTTCCAGTTCGTAAATCCGGGCGGCCCCCTGTGCCTGTACCTTCGTCGGACGGGTTACGAGCAGTCTCAGGTAACGGTAGGAGACGGCGGGGAACGTATGCGTGAACACGTTCCGGCTGTTGTCGTCCATGACATCCACAGTGTGCCACTTTTCGTCCGGGGCGTTCCGTCCTTGCAGGAAGCAGGAACGGGTGATGTAGTCATGGTTTTCATGTCCGGCACTGACCACCTTCCAGCCTTTCATCTGCTTGGGGCCGCCTAAGTCGAAATCCACATAGTTGGGGGCGGCTTCCGCGTCGCACCACTTGGTACCGAGGTCGCCGTCGATGGCGCAAGCCGCCTTTTCCGATGCGTTGGCTTCGCCCGAACAGCCGATGACCCGTGCGCCTTTCAGCAGGTTCTTCGGGGCGGTGCCCGAAGCGGTGCTTTCCGCGAGGCCCGTGCGGAACAGCGGACAGGCCGGTCGGGCGGCGGGCGTGTCCTCTTCCGCCAAGGTCGCGGCAAACAGGACGACTTTCCCGTTGTCCGGGAGACGGAGGTCTCGCGCCCCCTCCGGCACGTCCATCCCTATCTTGAACAAATAGGTGAATTCGTATGCCTCGTCCCCCTTGTCCGAATGGCGGTGCGTGCCCACGTAGGCCACTTCCGCCGGTTTCAGGTAGCCGTCCGTGTGCCCGGTGTGTCCCCATTGCCCGATGAATCCGCCGTAGTAGGGGACGAGGGCTTTGGTCTCGCGGTCGCCCACGGTGAACGTCACGGTGTAGTCCGCGTCAGTGGAGGCGGCCAAGAGGTACAGGCGGTTGTAGGGCTTCCCCGACGGGAGCCGGATGGTGTCCCCCTTGCAAGTCATGCCGTTCTTGGCTTCTTTCTCTCCCAGGCGGAAAGGTGTGCCGCCAGATACCAGGACGGAATCCGGGAGCAGTTCGGCGGCGTAGCTGTGGCCCGACTCGAAGTCTGCCTCATGGCCGAAGCCGTTCCAGCTGACGCATTTCCTGTCGTAGTCGAGCGGGAGGAAAGCATATCGCGCCTTCGTTTCGGGATAAGCCTTTTTCAGTCTCACCTTGAACGTCCTGAGGCTGTAAGGCGGGATTTCCGCAGTCAGGGTGTTGCCCCGGAAGTCCGCGTTGCCGATGCGCTTTTCCGTGCCGTCGGCTTCACAGGCCGTTTCGATGTCGCCCGCGAAAGCGAGCGTGGCCTTTTGCGCGGATTCCCCCTCTGTCTCGTAGAGGCGCACCACGTATTCGTCGGACGTTTCGGCCTTCTTCAATGCCTTGACGGCGACTTTGTCGTTGTCGGAACGGAGGAAGGAGAAGGTCTTGCCCAACGGCCCCTTGTGTTTCGTGACGATGAAAGCCTTCAGGGGTTGGTTCAGCGCGGCGGCCTGCATGCCTGCGGTCGCTTTGCCCAGCTCCCCGGAGTGTCCTGTCAGGCAGTATGTGAAGACGTGGTGCCCCAAGTCTTGCCGTGCCTGATAGGTAAAGCCTCCGTCTACCGAAGGGGTGTGGAGCAGGGTCAGCCGCAGGGTGTGGTTGTCCGGCTTGTCCCATCCGTATTTGCAGTCGTTGAGTATTGTTACCCCGTAACTGCCGTCATCGGCGGTCAGGTCTGCCCATTGGTGGGCGTACACTTCATAGGCGGTCTCCGTGTTGTTGCCGCGTTGGATGCTGCCCAGTCCCAAGTCGTATGTGGCTTTCTCGTTCCCCACGTTCAGGGGGAACTCGGCTTTCAGCAGTGCGTTTTCGGTCTGCCAGTCCACTTCGTTGTAAAAGTCGATACGCCCTGCGCGGCTGCCTTCGTACAGGCGGACGTACTGCCTGAAGACGGACTGCCCGTGCCGCTTTTCGATGCACGCCGTCTTGCGCAGTGCCCCGTCCTCGGCGAGGGTTATTTTCACGTCGTCCGTGATGGACTGCGGCGTGCGGTCGAGGGTCTCTTTCAGGATTTCCCAGGCCGGCCAGCTTTGCGACGGGTTGTCGGTGAACAGGGCCAGGCGGATGGCTTTCCCCTCCTTCACGATTTCTTTCCCGTGGCGTTTGTCCACAAGCGATACGATGTCGCCGTCCGTGTCGAACGTGATACGGTAGATGCTGTTTTCCATGCGGTTGCCGTCGAGGGAGGACGGCAGGCCGCCCCGCGCGGACTTGGCGGGCGAAGTCCGCACGTCGTAGACGGCATAGCCGTTGGCCGGGACGCGGGCTTCCGCCAGCAGGACGGCCTCGCCCTGCTTCTCCCCGACGAGCTGGGATTTCACCTTGTGTCCCCCTGCGTCATACACCTCGTAGCCGGAACGCTTGTCCGCGGCGGGAAGGGGGACGTGGATTTCCGCCAGGTCGTCCGTGTCGAACCCGTTGGCATTGTAGAGCACCACGGGCGTGCCCTCGGCCCGGGTGTCCATCATTTCCGACACGCTGCTGACTCCGCGAGTCAGGACGGACGAGAATTGTTTGAGCGAGAGCAACTCGTCGTTCCACGAAAATTCATACGCCCGGGGGATGCTTGTGCCCGTCAGGTCGTCGTGGAACTGGTGGAATACGAAGCGCCGCCATGCCTCGGTCAGTTCCTGCCCCGGATAGCCGGAGCGGCCCAGCCATTCGGCGGCCACCGATGCCCGTTCGGCGGCGTCGCCGAGCAGTTCGTTTTGCCGGTTGTACAGTTTCATGGCCGCCTCCGAGGTGTAGCATCCCGTGCCGTGCACGTCCATCGTCAGTTCCCCGTCGAACACCGGGAGTTCCGGATGGCTTTCGTAAGGCAGGTAGTCCTTGTACAGGCGGTCGCTGGCGGCGTTGATGATTTCCACGGGGCCCCGCCCTTTCAGCCCTTTCTCTACGGCGCGGACGGACTCTTGTGCGGGGGAGCCGCCGACGTCCCCGGTGCCGTAGTAGTGATACACCGTGCCCAAGGGAGAAGCCTCCGCCAGCCCTTTCAGTCGCGCGTCCGCCGACAAGTCCTCGTCAGGCCACCGTGTGGTGTAGTCATATCCGTGGGCGAACATCAGCCGTTTGCCGTCGATGCCCTGCCAGAGCCCGATTCCGAAGGGGATCTTCTCGTTGCCGTAGAACGGGTGCTCGCGCCATCCCAGCTTTTGGGAGGAGAAACCTATCAGCCCGCAATGCGCGGCGAGCGAAGGCAGCGTCCATCCGAAGCCGAAACAGTCGGGCAGGAACACGTCGGAGCTTTCCGTGCCGAACTCCTCGCGGTAGAAGGTCTGCCCCAGCAGGAAATTGCGGATGACCGATTCGGAAGACGGTACCAGCACGTCGCAGGCGTCCCAACTGCCGCCGCAGACGTTCCAGCGCCCCTCGCGCACGTAGTCTTTCACCCTCTCGTACATGCCGGGGTAGTACTCTTTCATCCAAGAGTACTTGACGGCCCCCTCGAAATTGAAGCGGTAGCCGGGGTGGCGGTCCAGCAGGGAGAGGTTGCGTTCCAAGGTGTTCTTCACGTATTCGTTGATGGACGTCTGCACGTCCCAGTTCCATTGCGTGTCGAAATGCGCGTCCGCCACGACGTAAGCCTTCAAGGGCCTGGCGGCCTCCTGCGCCAGGCCGTTCCCGCCAAGTCCGCAGGCGAGGGACAAGGCCGCGAGATAAGTCTTTTCCATGTTCTGTGGTACGATTATGTGGTTGTCAGCCCAAAGTTAGCGCATCGGCGGCTATTTCCCGGCTTGCGGCCTGATGTTTTTCGGGCGGAAGGCGCAAGTTTCCTCATAGTTTTCATGTTTTGGCGCAAAACTGCCAATTAATAGAGGAGATGTGCGCGGGGAGGCGGCCTCTTCCTTCGTACCTTTGTGTCCCACGGCGGGGCGTGCGTCCCGTGCCTTTCCCTTGGAGGGCGGCGGACGGCCCGGCCCGCGCGGATTCGCGACTTGACTTTTTTTGGAACGATGGATGTATCGAAAGTAAGGCCTGCGGCCTTGGCGATGTTGTGCGCATGCCTGTCCGCCCCTGTGGCGGGCCAGTACAGGCAGCAGTTCTTTTTGAACGGGAAATGGGATTTCCGTCTTGACAAGGACGGGAAGGAGTCCGCATGGGAGCGGGTGGACGTGCCTCATACGTGGAACGCGGAAGACGGCACCTCTCCCGGTTACTACAGGGGCGACGGCACGTACCGCTACGTCTTGGCCGTTTCGCCCGCGATGATGGAAAGGCGCGTCTTCCTGCGTTTCGAGGCGGCCAGCCAAAAGGCGGAAGTGAAGGTCAACGGGCAGGAGGTGGGAGAGCACGTGGGAGGGTTCAACGCCTTTTGCTTTGAGATTACGCGCCACGTGCATCCCGGCGAGAACCTGTTGGAAGTCGCCGTGTCCAACCGCAAGGAGCTGCATGTCGCCCCGCTGGAGGGGGACTTCACGGTCTTTGGCGGCATCTACCGCCCCGTCTCGCTCCTGCTGCTGCCCAAGGCTTGCATCACGCCTTTGGACTATGCCTCTTCCGGGGTGTACGTCAGCCAGCGGGTGAGCGGGAGGCGGGCGGACCTGTCGGTGGTCACCAAGGTGGACAACGGGATGAAGCGGGTGAAAGAGTTGTCCGTGAAGACGGACGTGTTCGACGCCGCCGGCAAGCTGGTGGCGACCGCCGAGACTTCCCAGGCCGCGGAGGGGCGGTCGCGGCTCGTCTTCACGAACCGGCTCGCCGTGGACGACCCCGTGTTGTGGGACGGGCGCAAGTCGCCTTACTTGTACCGCGTGTTCGCGGTGCTGAAGCGGGGAAAGGACGTGCTGGACACCCTGTCGCAGTATGTCGGCCTGAGATCTTTCCGCGTGGATGCCGGAAAGGGGTTCATCCTGAACGGGAAGCCTTACAAGATAAGGGGAGTGAGCCGCCACCAGGATCGTCCGGGCAAGGGATGGGCCGTCTCTTCGGCAGACCATCTTGAGGACATGGCTCTCATCAAGGAAATCGGCGCCAACGGCGTCCGGCTGGCGCATTATCCGCATTCGGGAGAGTTCTACGCCCTGTGCGACCGTGAGGGCATGTTGGCCTGGGCCGAGATCCCTTTGGTCGGCAAGGCACTGGACACCCCTGGGTTTGCGGAGGACATGAAGACGGAACTGACGGAACTCATCCGCCAGAACTTCAACCACCCCTCCATTTTCTGCTGGAGCCTGTGCAACGAGTTGTCCGAAGGGGACGTGGAGGGGTTGGTCTCGGAACTCAACGACGTGGCGCACGGGGAAGACCCGGGACGGTCGACGGTGCTTGCCGCGAACGTCGAGAAGCGTCCGGAAAACGCCATACCCGACATCATGGCGTTCAACACCTATCCCGGGTGGTATTGGGCGGAGCCTTCGGAAATGGGCCCCGCCCTGGAACGGTGGGACAGCCTGTGTGGGAACAAGGGAATCGCCGTGAGCGAGTACGGGGCCGGCGCAAACGTGTGGCATCATTGGCAGACGGGGAAGAAGACCCCGAAGACAGACGGGGTCTTCCACCCCGAAGAATGGCAGGCCATTGTGCACGAGCAGGCCTACGACGCCATTAAGCGCAGCGGCTTCGTGTGGGGCTCTTTCGTCTGGAACATGTTCGACTTCGCCAGCGCGTCGCGCGACGAGGGGGATATGCCGGGGATGAACGACAAGGGGCTCGTGTCTTACGACCGCAAGATACGTAAGGATGCTTTCTTCTTTTACAAGGCGGAATGGTCGGAAGAACCCGTGGTCCACATCACCGGCCGGAGGGACGTGGCCCGCCGGGATTCTCTGGCGGACGTCAAGGTGTACTCGAATTGCGAGGCCGTCCGCCTGGAAGTGAACGGGAGGGATTGCGGAAGCCCGGAGCGGAACGGAAGCGTCTGCCTCTGGAGGAACGTGGGCCTGAAGCGCGGGGAGAACCGGGTGGAGGCTTTCGGGCGGCGGGGCGGGCGGGAGCTGTCGGACCGTTGCAAGTGGGTGTTTTTCTGAACGGGAAGAGGCTTTCGGCAGGTAAATGTTGTTTACGGCGGAGGGCGCGGAATCGTCCTGCTGAGATTGGAAAATCGTTCTCAGCCGAACGGAAAATCATTCTACTGCAAATGGCTTTCCAATCTCAGCAGATTGTTTTTCAAACGACAAGTATTTGGGAATCAATGGTTTGCCAAAACACAGCGGTCGTTCGGGATATTTTACATTCCATGTCTTCCCGACGCTTCCGGGCGTGGCTTCGCGGCGTCCTGCCGCCCGCGTGG
>CAYPMY010000025.1:0-11569 GCA_964412085.1 uncultured Paraprevotella sp.
GGATGACCCCTCCCGTCTCATTGTCCCATTCTACCTTGTGCATTCCCTTGCCATCGTCAGCGTCTCGCCGCGCGGCCCGTCCAGACTGCACGCGTGACGGCCACAAATATAGTCCTTTTCCGCGAGACCCCGCCCTTCGGACGCGAAAAAAAACAGTCCGGGACGAAAAAAGGCCGGTGCAGGGCCGACCGGCACGCGTAAGACAGAGGGAATGCGGGGCAAGGCGGGGCAAAGACGAGCTTGCCTGAGCTTTGCCGGGCTGTCCGCATCGGACGAAACAGAATCAGTTCTTCCCTTGGTCTTGCTTTTACTCGGGCAGGGGCTTCGTACTTCGTGTCGGGCCTGTCCCGGAGGCACAGTCCGCAAGTAGGTATAAAAAATGTTATCTTGTCACGGATGTATGGGGAAATATGGTATTTTTGCCTGAGAAAAGGACATTAAGGTTTCAAATTCGGTCATGGAAGAGAAGAAAGGAATGGATGGGGGCTTGTTCAAAAGCCGCAGTTATCTGAGCTGTCTGGACGAGGGGCTGAAATTGCCTACGCGTCATATCCTGTCTTTATTGAGGTTTTCGTACCCCTCGCTCATTGCCGGCGCGGTGGCGATGGGATTGTGGGGCGTGTTCCTCATCCAAATTACCGTGGCTTTGACACAGTGGATGGCGGCAAGCGAACCGGTCGTGCTTTCTTTGCCCTTGTTTACCCTTGTCATGTTGAGTGTGCTGTCCCTGTTGGCGCATAGCTTTCATGTGGGGAACGTGATGACGGCCGTTTCCCGCTTTGCCGCGACCGGGGCGTGGCCTGCGTTGCGGTTCGGCGAGGCCAGGCGTGAGGTGTTCGATGCTTCCGTCCGGGCCTTGACGTGTACGTTGGCCGCCGCCGTGGTTTTCTCCTTGCTCGCCGTGCCTGTGGCCTTGTGGCCGGGAGCGGGCGGAGTGGGGGTGACTGCGGTCTCGTTCGTCTTGCTGCTTGTGTTGGGGGTGCCTTACTGCATGGTGGTCATGGACTACATGTTGGGCGGACACCGCAACTTCTGGTGCAGCCTGAAGCGGATGAGGGACGGTTACCGGTACTGGGGCGCGTTTTTCGTCATCTTGTTTTGCGGAGGCCTTGTGGTGGGGGTGTTGGCGGCAGTGAGCTGGTTGCCGGCCGGAATCCTGGCATACACCGCCCATGCTTCCCTGATGGGGGAGCTGGAGGGGGACGCGACGGATCTTCCCTCATACGTCCCGGCTCTGACCGTGTTCTTCTTCATGTCGGCTTCGGTGATAGCGAACGTGTCCGGCTGGCTTGCGCTGTTCCCGTTGTCTTACCTGTACGGCTCGGTCGAAGCGCGGAAACAGGAGAAGGCTACCTTCGAAGAGGAAGAACTCCGTTTGCAGGGGGCGTAGCGGCCCGCCGGGGATTAATTGAAGAAATTCCATGAAAGCCCGAAATGGATGGTCATCGGGTTGATGGGGTAGTGGGGCACGAGGAACGCGTTCTTGTTTCCCGTACCCTCGTTCACGTGGTTCACGTTCACATAGAAACGGCAGTGCTTCAGGAAGAAGTTGACATAGGCGTTGCAGACGGGGTAGTTGCCTATCTTTATCCGCGTTTCCGGCGACTGCACCGTGAACTGTTGGATGACGGGGGCATAGTCCGGGGCGTAGTATTCTGTGAAATAGCGGACATCCCCGCCTAACTGCACGCGCAGCACCTTGGCGATGTGGAATACGATGTAGAGGTTGCTGTAAGCCGAGAGGTCGGGCAGGGGCAGGATGTCCTGGTCGCTGCTCTTCTGGTAGACGGCCTCGTTTTCCCAATGCAGGATGCCGAGCTTGAAGTCTTGGTTGAGCCGTGCGCTGAACACTTGCACGCTGTTGCCGTATTGCTTGACTGAAATGCGGTTGCCGTAACCGGCGAATTGCCCATCCTCGTCGTCGTAAGCTATCTTGTCCGTGGCGAAGTAGGCGTAATTCTTGATGTTCTCCACTCCTATGGTGAGGGCTGTCCGCGTGCGTTTCAGGGAAAGCGTCCCCTCTATCCGGGTGCGGAATTCCTTGTCCAGGTCGTTGTCCCACCAGGCGAACTGCGAATGGTAGTGGCGCATGTGGAAACTCGGATTCAGGTTCTTGACGAACGCGTGGGCGGCCAGCTGTACGGTGTCCTTGAACAGCCGGAAATTCAGGTCGGCCCGGCCTTCCACGTCGAATTGCCCGACATCTTCCCCGATCAACGTCGCTTCGCCCGTCACGTCATAGTGCAGGGTTTTCCCCTCCCGCTTGCTCAGTTGCCCGCCTACCGAGACGTTATTTTCCGAATAGCTTCGGGTGGTTTTGTTCCCGCCGTTCAGTTCCGGGATGGTGTAATGGCGGTATTCGTGCGACGCAAAGGCGGTGAGGCCGGCTTTGGCCCATTTGTCGAAGCCTTCGCGCAGGGATATGCCCAGAGTGTTCTGGATGGAATAACCCTGCACACGGTCGCTCATGTTGTCGGGGTCGCCGTAAAATAAGTCGGCATAATAGTGGTCGGGCGTGTCATAGGAATATACCGTGTGCTTGGCATTCCTGATGCGCAGGGTATGGATGAAGCTGGTGACCGGAATGAAGTCTTGCGGATTGTCTTGTCCGGCCATGAAAGCGTCGCGCAACGAGTCCATGACGGCATGCCGGTATGCCGTGTCCGCCTTCTGGTATATGGCGAGCAGGCTGTCGCGCAACCCTTCCAGCAACACGGAATCGGAGGGCATCTCGGGGCGGAGCGAATCGGGCAGTTCGATGTCCTTGTAGAATCCTAAGTTGTAGCGATGCGTGAGATAATACGTCTGGTCTTCGTTGCGGTTCCAGTTTTGCGACAAGACGGTCGGGATGTCCCTTGAGCCGTAGGAGCGCGTGAAGTCTTCCGGGTGGGTGATATAGTCGTCGTCCTCGATACCGCCGTTCTCTCCCAGTCTCATGTGGTTCACGCTAATCCACGCGTGCATGTTGTAGCGGTCGCCCAGATAGTAGCCGTAGAGCGAACCGTTGAAGAGTGAAGTGGCCTGGTTGTTGTAGTATCCGCGCCCGTACAAATAGTCGAATTTGAGTCCGATGCCTGAAATCTTGTCGATGTTGCTGGCAAAATAGGCTCTCAGGCGGTCTTCCCCGTCCTGCCTGTTGCCGCAGGAGTGGTAAGACAGATTGGTGATGGGACTCAATGTGTTGGTGAATTGGAATTCGTTCACCGGGGTGTGGAAATAGTCGAAAGGGTCGGCAAAGATGAAATTGCTGTAAGGCTTGCGGTCCATGAAAAGGCGGGACAGGCGGGGAGAACCCAGGTTTCCCAGGAAGTTGCACTGTCCCTTGGGGCCGGCCGTCAGGTTGAAGTTCTGGAAATTATTCGGCAACGTGTCCACGTCCACGGGAGTGATGTTGCCGAAGCGTTCGTCGATAGTCCAGGCGTATGAGCCGATAGGAATGATTTTTTCTTCGGCTTGTGTCGTGTCGCGCCCCCAAATGTACGTGTCACTGCCGTATCCGTCGACGACGGGATTGCCGTCGGCGTCGAATTGGACGGGATTCCCGTTGGCATCCACCGGATTGCCGTTGGCATCCGTGCCATAGATGGGGTTGCCGACAGGCATTTGCCCCGCAGCGGGCGACACCAAGCACAAACAAACGTATAGGAGAAAAGCGAGCTTCTGTCTCATAGCGGGTGCAAAGATAGCGAAAGGAGAGCGCAGGGACAAACGAAAAACGAAGTTTTTCAAGTTTGGCTATGCCGGGCCGCTTTCCGCTTTCGCGACGGCAAAGATGACGGAAAAAGGGTGAAAGGATGCATCCCCTGTCGCCGGAAACGCGTCCCTTCGGTCTTTCCCCCGGCCGGGAATCCTAATCCGTTGCACGGATGATTTCCATGCCCTTGCGCAAGGCGGCCTCGTTCATCGGGATGAGGTGGTGATGGCGTTCGGGCAACGTCTTGCGGAGCGCGTGGAGCACGTCTTGCACTTCTACCAACGGACGCACTTCCAGCAGTCCTCCCAAAACAACCATATTGAAAGCCTTGGCAGCTTTCATCTCGGCGGCCGCGTCCATGGCATCGATGCGATAGACCGCGATGTCCTTGCGCGACGGCGGCGCGCTGATGCCGTATCCGTCGTATATCAGTGTCCCGCCCGGCTTGATGCTCCGTTCGAACTTTTCCAGCGAAGGCTGGTTCAGGATGACGGCCGTATCATACGTGCTTAGGATGGGAGAGGATATTCTGTCGTCACTGACGATTACGGTGACGTTGGCCGTACCGCCGCGTTGCTCGGGGCCGTAAGAGGGCATCCATGTTACTTCCTTGCCTTCCACCAATGCCGCATAGGCCAATATCTTCCCCATGGAAAGCACGCCCTGGCCGCCGAAGCCTGCTATGATGATTTCTTCTTTCATGACCATTTGTCCGTTTAATGTGAGTCGTTTGCCACCGTGGTGTCTTTCAGGTCACCGAGCGGATAGAATTTGAACATGTTGTCTTCCATCCAACGATTGGCTTCTTCCGGAGAGAGTTTCCAACCCGCGTTGCAGTTGGATACTACTTCTACAAGGCTGGCACCTTTGCCTTCCATGGAGCATTCAAAGGCTTTCCGAATGGCCTTTTTCGTCCTTCGGATGGAAGCCACGGTGTGGACGGACTGGCGGGTGACGTAACAAGTCCCCTCCAAGGAGGCCGCGATTTCCGTGAGCTTCAAGGGGTAGCCGTGCAAATCCGCCTCCCGGCCGTAAGGGCAGGTGGAAGTCTTCATCCCCATGAGCGTAGTGGGAGCCATCTGCCCGCCTGTCATGCCGTAGATGGCATTGTTGATGAAGATGACGGCGATATGTTCCCCCCGGTTCAGGGCATGGATGCTTTCGGCCGTACCGATGCACGCCAGGTCACCGTCGCCTTGGTAGGTGAAAACCAGACGGTCGGGCCACAGGCGTTTGATGGCACTGGCCACGGCAGGGGCACGCCCATGGGCGGCTTCCACCCAATCCACGTCTATGTAATTATAAGCAAAGACGGCACAGCCGACGGGGGATATGGCCACGGTCTTATTCTCCATTCCCATTTCTTCGATGACTTCGGCCACTAACTTGTGGACTACCCCGTGGCTACATCCCGGGCAGTAATGCATCGGTGTGTCGTTGAGTAACCTGGGTTTCTCATAAACTATGTTTTCCGGGCGTATGATTTCTTCTTCAGTCATGGTTCAAACGGTTAAAACAAGAATCGCAAAAAGAATTCGATGATTTTGAAGCACATGCCGACACCGATGACGGCCATGCCTGCCAGCCGGTTGTCCGGCCAGACGAAATACAGGACGAGGCCTGCCGCCGCGCATAGCATGAATGCCACGTTCAATATGCCGCGTGCCTTTTGGACAGACACCCCTTTCCTCTTGGAACGTTCCTTGCGTGCGGTCTCTTCTATCAGTCTTTCAATCTCCTCGCGATCCATGATATGTTTTTATTTGATAAGTTTCTCTTTCAGGGCTTGTATTACCTCGTCCGGGGTTGGTACTACACCGCCCATACGGCCGTAGTGGGCTACCGATGTCCGTCCGTTCGTGGCCAGCAGGATGTCTTCCACCATCTGCCCGGCATTGATTTCAAAACTTAGGATTCCTTTGACCTGCCGGCTCAACCGAGCTATTTCTACAGACGGGAAGGGCCACAAGGTGATAGGGCGCAACAAGCCGACTTTGATACCCTCGGCGCGGCACATTTCGAAGGCTTTTTGTCCGATACGGGCTGCGGAACCGAAAGCGACAATCAAGTACTCCGCATCGTCGCACAAAATGGATTCGAAGCGAACTTCCTTTTCCTTGATTTCTTCGTATTTGGCTTGCAGATGCAGGTTTCTCTGTTCCATGCTTGTGCAATCGAGGTCAAGCGACGTAAGAATGTTGGGACTTCTCCCCCGGCTTCGTCCGACGGCGGCCCAGGGGCATTCCCGACGTATTTCTTCCTCCGTGCGGCGCGGCTTGAACGGGGGGAGTACCAGCTTTTCCATCATTTGCCCGATGACACCGTCGCTCAATATCATGGCCGGGTTGCGGTATTTGAAAGAGAGTTCGAAAGCCAAATCCACGAAGTCGGCCATTTCCTGTACCGAAGCCGGAGCCAGCACGATCACGTTGTAGTCGCCGTTTCCGCCCCCGCGCGTCGCCTGAAAGTAATCGGACTGGCTGGGCTGTATGGTACCCAGTCCGGGACCTCCCCGTTGCACGTTGACAATCAGTCCCGGTATTTCCGCCCCGGCCATGTATGCGATGCCTTCCTGCATCAAGGCCACGCCGGGGCTTGAGGACGAGGTCATGCTACGCTTGCCTGCCGCGCCGGCACCGTACACCATATTTATGGAAGCCAGCTCGCTTTCGGCTTGCAATACGACCATCCCCGTCGATTCCCACGGCTTTTCCAGAGCCAGCGTTTCCAATACTTCCGACTGGGGAGTGATGGGATAACCGAAATAGCCGTCGCAACCGCAGCGTATCGCCGCATGGGCAACGGCTTCATTACCTTTCATCAATACGACTTCTTTTCCTGCCATAGCTTTCATCCTTCTTTCCTTTTATATACGGTGATGCATCCGTCCGGGCACACCACTCCGCAGGACGCGCATCCGTTGCACGAATCCTTTCGGACTTGTTCGGCATAACGATAGCCCTTTTTGTTCACTTGCTTCTCCGTGAGTGCCAATATATGCAACGGGCAAGCCGCCACACATAGGTTGCAACCTTTGCAGCGTTCGCGGTCTACTACAATCATACCTCTGAATTTCCCCATGATACCTTGATACTAAAATCTTCTTTACGGGTTGTAATAATCCTTGTGATAAAACTCCATGATGTCCGTCAGCATCTGACAGGCTCCGGCAGCCGGACTTTCCGGATTAATGGCCATGGCCTCCAGATAACAGCCCAAGGCTTGTGCGAAATCCCCGCGTTTGCGGTAGGCGTTACCCAAAAGATAATAAAGCCGGTCGCAGGGGCTGGCCGCAGACCGAATCCGTTCGTCCAGCCGTAGGATAGCCTCATCAATTTGCCCTTTGCATAGCATTCTGCAGATTTCATTTTGTATATCCATCTTTACTGGCGTTGGCAGTCCTTACAAAGATAAGGTATATTTATCGAAATAGCCAAGAAAGTTGCATTTTAAAGGACTTTTAAATAATTAAAACAGCCATATATGATACTTCGTTTTATTTAAGTGATTGTATATCAGAAGAGGTCGTTGGCCGTTGTGTTTGGTTGTGAATGGAACTATGTGTACCGTTTGTGATGTGTGTTTTTTGCGCATATTTCTTTCTTTTGTGCCATTTCCATGCGAATTGCACATCAAAGGGTAAAAGTGTGTAATCCTGTCTTTTTTTTAGCAAAACAGGCTTTTCCTGTGCTTTTTGTCAAACGGCATGGGCATCATGTTCCGTTACCTTGTACAGGTTTCGGCGGAAGAAGCGGCCTTGTTTCCCCCGGGGGAGAGAAAAAGTCGGCGGGAAACCCGTGGTTTTCGCAAGATGTTGACTATATTTGCCAATAAACGACAGCACTTGACAGAGATGGATTTCAGGGAAGTATTGGACAGGTTCCGTGCCGAATCGTTCACGGGAAAGGAGAAAGGCACGAAGTTCGAGCGGCTGATGCGCTCATGGTTGTTGACCGACCCACGCTACAACGGGCTTGAGAAGGTATGGATGTGGGAGGATTTCCCAGGCCGCAAGGACTTCGGCGGCGCGGACACGGGCATCGACCTCGTGGCCAGGACAGAAACGGGCGACTATTGGGCCATACAATGTAAGTGCTATTCCGACGGGGCGGTGATAGACAAGCCCGTCGTGGATTCGTTCCTCGCCACTTCCAGCCGGACGTTCACCGACGAAGTGACATTCCGGACTGTGCGCTTTTCCAACCGCGTGTGGATTTCCACCACTTCCCGGTGGGGAAGCAACGCCGAGGAAGCCATCCGCAACCAAGACCCGCCCGTCACGCGCATCGGCATGGCCGACCTCGAAGCCTCGCCCGTGGACTGGCAGAAGCTGACGGACGGCCTTACGGGGAATTCCGCGCTCGTGGAGGGGAAGAAGCCGCACAAGCACCAGCTCGATGCCATATCCGCCGCGTACAGGCATTACGTCGAGGACGGCAACGACCGCGGCAAGCTCGTCATGGCCTGCGGGACGGGAAAGACCTACACGTCGTTGCTTATCGTGGAACAGTTGCTTGGCGGCAGGGGACTGGTGCTGTTCATGATGCCAAGCATTTCCCTGCTGGGGCAGTCCCTCAACGCCTGGCACGCCGATGCGAAGAAGCCCGTCAAGGCCGTCTGCGTCTGTTCCGACTCCACGGCATCGCGGAAGAGGAGGAATGACACGGACGACGCGGTGGACAGCGTGGTGGACTTGGCCTTGCCCGCGTGCACGGACGCGAAATCCATCGCCGCGCAATTGGAAAGATACCGTGACCACGACGGCCTCGTGGTGGTCTTTTCCACTTACCAGTCCATAGACGCGGTATCGGCCGCGCAAAAGGAAATCCTGTCGGAGACGGGCGGGGAATACGGCGTGTTCGACTTCATCGTCTGCGACGAGGCGCACCGTACCACGGGCGTGAGGATTGCCGCGCGGGACGAAAGCGACTTCACCAAGATACATTCCGACGAGAACGTGAAAGGCAAGAGGCGGCTTTATATGACCGCCACGCCGCGCCTGTACGGGGAATCGGTCAAGATAAAGGCATTGGAAAACGACTGCATCCTCTGCTCGATGGACGACAAGTCCATTTACGGGGAGGAATTCTACCGCGTGAACTTTTCCTATGCGGTGCAGAACGGCCTGCTGACGGACTACAAGGTGCTGGTGCTGACCGTGAGCGAGAGCGACGTGCCTGAGAACATCGGGAAAGAGATTGCTTCAACGAATACCGAACTGGACTTCGATGACACTTCGAAGCTCATTGGCGTAATCAACGGCCTGTCGAAACAAATACGAGGCGACGACGGGCGTACATGGGAGGCAGATCCCCGCATGATGCGGCGCGCCGTGGCTTTCTGCCATTCCATCGGTGACGAAAGCACGCCGGGGACTTCGCGTTATATCGCATCCGTACTTGAAAAAATATCGGACAAGTATGGCGAGAACCTGAAAGAGAAAGGGCAAGAGGAAGAAATGCGGTATACGGCGTCGGTGGTGGCGCGGCACGTGGATGGGTCGATGAGTTCCCAAAGGCGCAACGACATCCTCCGATGGCTCGCGGAAGAGCCGGCCGACGGACGCGAGTGCCGCGTGGTGACCAACGTGCGGTGCCTGTCGGAAGGAGTGGACGTGCCTTCGTTGGATGCCGTGCTGTTCCTCTCGGCCCGTAACTCGCAGGTGGACGTGGTGCAGTCAGTCGGCCGCGTGATGCGCACCTTCCACAAGGGGAAGCCCGACGAGAAGAAGTACGGATACATCATCATTCCCATCGTCGTCCCGGAGAAAGTGCCGGCAAAGGAGGTGCTTGACAACAGCGAGAACTTCAAGGTCGTATGGTCAATCCTGAACGCGCTCCGCTCCCACGACGACCGCTTCAACGCGATGGTGAACCGCATCTCCCTCAACAGGGAAAAGCCCTGCCGGCAGACCGCTACCCCGTCGGTCGTCATCGGGAAGCCCGGCATCGGTTTCGGCGACGGGGAGGAAGAGGCGCGGCAGATGGGAAGCGCGGAAATCGCGCGCCAGCTGGAACTGCGCTTCGGCGAGCTTCAGGACGGGATGTATGCCAAGTTGGTGGAGAAGTGCGGCGACCGCCTGTACTGGGAGAACTGGGCGAAAGAGATAGGGCAAATTGCGCAGAAGTTCATCGGGCGCATAAGCAGGCTCGTGAGGGAGGGCGCGCACAAGGAGGAGTTCGACGCCTACCTCGAAAGTCTCAGGCGCGACCTCAATCCGTCCGTGGACGCGGGGCAGGCCGTAGAGATGCTGGCGCAGCACATGATTACCCGCCCCGTGTTCGACGCGCTCTTCGAGGGTTACGAGTTCGTGCGGAATAACTCCGTCAGCCGATCGATGCAACGCATGATAGACCTCCTGCAGGAACAGGCATTCGAGAAAGACACCGAGGTGCTGGACAAGTTCTACAGGTCGGTGT
Source organism: uncultured Paraprevotella sp. (assembly GCA_964412085.1). Lineage (GTDB taxonomy): Bacteria > Bacteroidota > Bacteroidia > Bacteroidales > Bacteroidaceae > Paraprevotella. Next base: position 10,114 of record CAYPMY010000025.1, read on the forward strand.
GCATGAACGTGGGCGGCATAGACAACCTCGAGGGGAAGCAGACCGTCATCAAGAACCTCTACGAGAAGTTCTTCAAGGGGGCGTTCCCCTTGACGGTGGAAAAGCTCGGCATCGTCTACACGCCCGTGGAGTGCGTGGACTTCATCATACGCTCGGTGGACGACATACTCAGGGAAGAGTTCGGCACCTCGCTGACCCGGGAGGACGTGCATGTTCTCGACCCGTTCGTGGGAACCGGCACGTTCGTCACGCGGCTGCTCCAATCGGGTCTCATACGCCCGGAGGACATGGAGCGCAAGTACCTGAGCGAAATCCACTGCAACGAAATCGTGCTGCTGGCCTACTATGTGGCCGACGTGAACATCGAGTCGGTGTTCCACGACATCACCCGCCGCAAGGAATACCTGCCCTACGACGGCATCTGCCTCGCCGACACGTTCCAGCTGGCGGAGGAGAAGCACAACGCGTTGTTCACGGAGTTCTTCCGGGACAATTCCGAACAGGTGAGGGAACAGATGGCCGCGCCCGTGAGGGTAATCATGGGCAATCCCCCGTATTCTGTCGGGCAGAGGAGCGCGAACGACAACGCGCGGAACATGTCATATCCAAATCTCGACAGACGTATCGCGGAGACATACGCCGCAAGGACGCAAGCCGCGAACAAGAACAGCCTTTACGACACCTACATCAAGGCTTTCCGCTGGGCTTCCGACCGCATCCCGGAGGAAGAGGGAGGCATCGTCGCCTTCATCAGCAACGGCGCATGGATCGACGGCAACGCGCAGGACGGCTTCCGCCGCTGCCTCGAAGAGGAGTTCACCTCCGTTTATGTGTTGAACCTGCGGGGGAATCAGCGTACATCGGGAGAACTTTCGCGCAAGGAAGGAGGCAAAATCTTTGGTAGCGGTTCCCGCACCCCCATCGCCATCACGTTCCTCGTGAAGAACCCGGCAAAGAAGGGGCGGAAGGCCGTCGTCCGCTACCACGACATCGGCGACTACCTTACCCGCAAGCAGAAGCTCGAAACGCTCAGGGGCTTCGGCTCCGTCTCTTCGGGGAAGATAGGCTGGCAGATTGTCGCGCCCAACGCCAGGGCGGACTGGATAAACCAGCGCGACGGGGCGTTCGACTCCCTCATCCCGCTCGCCCCGGAAAAGAAGTTCGACTTGAAGGCGCAGTCCTTTTTCAGCGTCAACACCAACGGAGCGAAGACGCAGCGCGACGCATGGTCTTACAACTCGTCCGCGGCAAGCGTGGAGCGCACGGCCAAGGAAAGCATCGCCTTCTATAACGCGACGCGTGAGAAGACAGGCAAGGGGATGATTCCCGCACCCGACTACCGCACGTCGAAAATCAGCTGGACGCGGGCCGTCACGGACGACCTGTCCCGTGGCGTGACGTACGACTTCGCGGACGCGGAAATACGGCAAGCCTGTTACCGCCCGTTCTTCAAACA
>CAYPMY010000025.1:11669-21516 GCA_964412085.1 uncultured Paraprevotella sp.
CCTTGCCGAGAGGCGGCCAACACCGTGATTTGCGTGAGCGGCACCGGGGTCACGAAGGACTTCTCATGCATCATGACCGACTCCCTCCCGGACTTGGAGCTGGTAGGGAAAAGCCAGTGCTTCCCCCTCTATTGGTACGAGGAGAACAAGCATCAGCAGGGCGGCTTGTTCGACGACGGGGATGCCCGCCGTTACGTCCGCCGCGACGGCATAACCGACTGGATACTGGGAGAGGTGCGCCGCCGCTTCGGCGGGACGCGCGCCATAACCAAGGAACACCTCTTTTATTATGTATACGGCGTGCTGCATTCGCCCGCATACCGCCGCCGCTTCTCCGCCGACCTGAAGAAGTCGTTGCCGCGCATCCCCATCGCGGAGGACGTGCGGGACTTCATGGCCTTTTGCAAGGCCGGGAAGGAACTGGCTGCCCTCCACCTCGGCTACGAGCAAGGCATCAACGCCGAAGCCGGGGGACAAGGCACGAACGCCTGTTCGCTGATGGCGGCACGCGCCGGGGAACTCGGCGTGAAGGTGAGGGGCGACAAGGATATGCGGCAGGGCGGGGAGACGGAGGATGCCTACCGGTACTTTGCCGTGGAGAAGATGCGCTTCGCGCGGGTGCGGGACGGGGGCGGCAAGCTCGTCGCGGACAAGTCGCGCATCGTCTACAACGGCCGCATCACGGTCGAGGACATCCCGCCCCAAGCGTATGAGTATGTCGTCAACGGCAAGCCGGCCGTGGAGTGGGTCATGGAGCGTTACGCCGTCACCACAGACAAGGCCTCGCTCGTCAGGAACGACCCGAACGACTGGAGCCGGGAACACGGGCAGCCCCGCTATGTGCTCGACCTGCTCCTTTCCGTCGTCGTCCTGTCCTGCAAGACGGCGGGGATAATCCGCAGTCTGCCGGAACCGGGACTTTGACGGAAGCGCGGCCGTCCCTGCCCCTGCCTCGCCTCCCGCACGGGCTTCGCGCGCGTCCGGGTCGCCGTCGCGCGGCTTTCCTACTCGATGAGCTTCGTGGCCCGGTGTTCTTCTTTCACCGGCTGTTCGAAGGCGTCGCGCGCGCCGGTGAAGATTTCTTCCACGCGGTCCACGGTCTTGCGGCGGAACTTGGCGGAGTTCCACAACAGTTTGTCTCCGGCCTTGTTGAGGGCGTTGGCATCGTTAATCCATTCTTCCGCCCGGTAAGTCTGGCCGTTGTACCCCTCCGAGTTCTCTTCGTAATAGTAGCTGATTTGCGTCAGTTCCATGTGGCACTTCCCGTCGGAGCATTCCACGGTGAGCAGGTAACGGAAACGGGTGCGGTCCAGGACGAGAGGCTTCTTCTTGAATATCATCCATTCCTCGAAACGCCCGACCAGCGTGGCGGAGGAGTCGTTCTCCATGGCCATTTTGGTGCCTTTCATCTGCCGTTCCTCTTTCGTCAACTGGTGGAGGTAAGCCTTCATCACGTCGTAAACCTGCCGTTTGTCTTTGCCTTCCACGGTAAAGGACTGCTGGAATAGCACTTGTCCGTTCACTTCGGGTACGGCGCCGGCAAGGTATTTGCTGTCGTCCCTTTTGGATTTTGCGTGGGCCAGCATCGGCACGCACAATAGCAACAATAGAATTTTTCTCATGGTCCAATCTTTTTGAAGTTCTGCGCAAATTTAATAAAAGAAAAGCAATGTCGGGCAGGCAGTCCTCCTGTTTTTAGTCGTTTTTGCGCCTTTTGTGGGAGATGCTTGCCCGTGCCGGAAGTAACCGGGACACAGATGCCGTCTGGCGTGTCCGGCAGGAAGTGCGGGCCAACCCGGTCGTGCAGGTCTTTCTGTTCCGCCTTTTGCCTTCCCAGCTCGGGCACGTGCCGTTTCTCGCCCATGCGGACGGTGGAGGCCAAGTGCCGCGAAAAGGCCGAACCGGATGAAGCCGCCCCCGCGCGGGACGACGGGAAGCCCTAAAGCCCCGGGCCGTTTTCAGGAGGCGCGGGAACGCCGTGGAAGCACGCATCGGCCAGTTCAAACCGCAGGCGGGCGGAAAACGGATGCCGATGCCAAAAGATGGACAAGCAGTTCCCGCGAGTGTCCATATCCGAACGCCGTTTCATAGCCGCTTATTCATACCGGATGGCTTCGATAGGATCCATGTTGGCGGCTTTCTTGGCCGGATACCAGCCGAAGAAAATCCCGATGAACGTGCAGACGCCGAAACTCATGACGATGCTCCACCATTGGACGAAGACGGGCATGTTGGCGGCAACCTTGATGACGTAAGCGACTCCTACGCCTAATATGACACCAATCACCCCTCCCGCGATGCTCAGTATGGCGGCCTCGATGAGGAACTGGCTCAGGATGTCCACGCCGCGCGCGCCCACGGACATGCGGAGCCCTATTTCCTTGGTCCTTTCCGACACGGACACGTACATGATGTTCATGATGCCGATGCCTCCGACAACCAGCGAGATGCCGGCCACGCTCCCTAACAGGACTGTCAGCAAGTCCATAGTGGAATTCATCATGGAAGAGATTTCCTCCTGGCTCCTGATGGTGAAGTCGTCCGCGTCGGCTTCCGCAGTTTCCGTTTCTTCCCTCAGATTATGGCTCTTGCGCAGGATTCCGGTGATTTCCTCGATGGCCTTGTCCGTGGCATCTTCGGTAACGGCAGAACAGTTGATGCCTTGAAGGTAAGTCACGGCCAGGATACGTTTCATGACTGTGGTGTAAGGGGCGAGCGCCATGTTGTCCTGATCCATTCCCCAGGAGTTATAGCCTTTGGACTTCAGTACGCCGGCCACGCGGAACGGGATGGAATTGAACCGCACCACACGTCCGACAGGGTTGCTTCCGTCGGGGAAGAGGTTGTCCACCACGGTCTGCCCCAACACGCATACCTTGGCGGCTGTCTTGATGTCCTGTTCCGTGAAGAACTCGCCGTCTGCCACTTTGCGTTGCTGTATGGCGAGGTAGTCTTCGTTGACCCCGTATATGCTCGACGGGGCGTTGTTGTTACCGTAAATGAACTGCCCGGCACTGTTGACCGACGGGCTGACGGCTGCCAGGTATTTCGCTTCATTACGTATGCTCTCGTAGTCTTCCAGCTTCAGGGTCTGCATCTCGTCGGCATCCAGGCGCACTCCGCCGCGCATGTCCGCTCCCGGATGTATCATTATCATGTTCGAGCCCATCTCCGAGATTTGTTTGCGGATGCTGCGTTTCGAGCCTTGCCCGATGGCCAGCATGGCAATGACCGAGGCCACGCCGATGATGATGCCGAGAGCCGTCAAGAAGGAGCGTAGCTTGTTGGAAGCAATGGCCTTGAGGGCTATTTTGAAAAGGTTGGTCGTGTTCATGTGTTCTTTCGTTTAATCGTCCTGCGGAAGCGGAATCCGTGCCAGGGCCTCTGCCGCTGACAGCATGTCGGAGTTCCGTGCGTCTTCCTGTATCAGCCCGTCGCGCAATGTGATGTTGCGGCTTCCGTACCGGGCTATTTCCGGGTTGTGCGTCACGAAGATGATGGTACGTCCCAAGGAATGAAGCTGCTGGAACAACACCAGTATCTCGAAAGAGGTGCGTGTGTCCAGATTGCCGGTGGCTTCGTCGGCCAAAAGGACGGCCGGGTCGTTGACCAACGCCCGGGCGATGGCCACGCGTTGCATTTGTCCGCCCGACATTTGGTTGGACTTATGATAAAGCCGGTTGCCGAGCCCCACCATCTCGAGCGCCTTGACAGCCCGTTCTTTCCTTTCTTTGGCCGGGACGGACGAATTGTACAAGAGAGGGAGCTCCACATTCTCCACTGCCGTCGTCTTGGGCAGCAAGTTGTAGTTTTGGAATACGAAACCGATTTTCCGGTTGCGCAGGACAGCCCGCTCGCGGCGTTTCATGGCGCGCACATGCACCCCGTCCAAAATGTACTCTCCCGAAGTCGGCGTGTCCAGGCAACCCAGTTGGTTCAGCAACGTGGACTTGCCGGAGCCGGACGAGCCCATGATGGTGACAAATTCCCCCTCGTGAATCTTGAACGACACTCCCCGCAAGGCATGCACCACTTCTTCGCCCACGATGAAGTTCCGTTTCACATTCTGTAGTTCTATGACTACTTTTCCCTCTTCGTTTCCTCCCATGGCGATGGATTTTTTAAATCCGCGTTATTTCTTCCCTTTCTTCTCTTTCTTTTTGGGATGCGGCATGAACGGGTTGGTCTCCTTTTCTTGCGGCTCTTCCGGCGTTTTTGTCTCCGTCATGGACATCACGACCTGCGTTCCTTGCTTGATACCTCCCAGTATCTCGGTCCGTACGCCGTCTGTCGCCCCTATGCTCACGCTGTGTGCCGTCAGCGTGTTCCCCTCGCGGGTCCAGAGCTTGTTCTTCCCGTCCGTGTCCACGATTTTATAGGCTTTGCCCAGCACCTCTTTCATCGGGGTGAAGCGCAAAGCCTTGGCCTTGACGCTCAGCACGTTCGTGCGTTCCAGCGTGCTGACCGACACGTTGGCCGTCAGCCCGGGTTTCAGCTTGAGGTCGTCGTTGGGGGCGGAAATGACGACCTCGTAAGTGATGACGTTGTCTGTCTCCGTGGCTTCCTGGCGGACTTGCGTCACTTGCCCGCGGAAAGTGTCGCTGGGGTACGCGTCCACGGTGAACGTGACGTTTTGACCCTCCTTCACGCTCCCGATATCCGCCTCGTCGATGTCGGCTATGACGCGCATGTCGGTCAGGTCTTTGGCAATCGTGAAGAGGGTAGGGGTCTCGAAGCTGGCCGCCACGGTCTGCCCCTCTTCCACCTCCTTGCTCAGTACGATGCCGTCGATAGGCGACGTGATGGTGGCGTAGCCGATGTTGGTTTCGGCTTTCTTCACGCTTTCTTTCGTGGTGTTGTAGGACTCCAAAGCCTTGCGGTAGTCCAGGTAAGCCACCTCGTAATCGTCCCGGCTTACAAGCCCCTTTTCGTTCAGCGTCTTATAGCGTTTGTAATTGGCCGTCTGGTAGTCCAGCTCGCTCTTCGCACTGGCCAGATTGGCCCTCGCGCTGTTCAACTCGCTGTTGAGGGCGGTCTTGTCCAGTTCCGCAATGACTTGCCCTTTTCTCACGAGGCTGTTATAGTCCACGTATATGTTGCTGATGATGCCGGAGACCTGTGTGCCGACTTGCACTTCCGTCACGGGCTCGATGGTGCCGGTGGCGGTGACGCTGTTGCGGATGGTGTCCGGCTGCACGCAGGTCATTTCAAATTCCACGGGCGCGTCCTTCCCGGGCCATGCAATCATGGCGATGGTTGTCGCGATGGCGGCAATGGCGGCCGTGATGACAATCTTCTTTTTTTTCATAAGGCGTTCGTCGTGTCTTTATTTAAAGGTTGATACTTTCTCCTTGATAGAACTTGAGGAGCTGGATATTGAGCAGGGTGTTGTATTTGCTTTGCAGGCGGTCTTGTTGCGCGCTCATCAGCTCGTCCCGCCCGTTCATGAGCTCCACGATGTTCTTCAGCCCGTTCTTGAACTGCTCGTCCAACAGCTCGTAACTGGCCTGCGCACTCTTGAGTCTGGCATTGGCGGCCACGTATTTCTGTTGGCTGCTGCACGCGTTGAGCCAATACTCTTCCACCGTGCTGTAAAGTTCATTCTGCCGGTCTTGCAACTGCAGTTCGCTGTCCATCTTGTCCAGTTTGGCCTTCTGCACGTTGGTCTTGTTCCGCCTGTTGTCGAAAATGGGGATGGACAGCGTCACGCCGGCCGACGCGTTCAGGTTCTGCCTCATTTGTTCCCCTGCCCGTTCGCGGCTGCCGGAATAATGGCTGTCGCCGATGCCGGCCGTCAGGGACACGGAGGGGTAATACCCGGCTTTGGCGATGCCGATGTCCAAATCGGCGGCGTCGATGCCCAACCGGCTGCTTTGGATTTCCGGTCGCAAGTCCAATGCTTTCCGGTACACTTCGTCGACGCCGGGGATAAGTTGCATCGCCGCCTCGTCGTTCGTCCCTATGCCGGCGACGTCGAAGTCGCGGTCGTCCGTGATTTCCAGCAGTCCTTTCAGCTGGCGCTTGTAGTTGTCGATTTGTGTCCGGGTGGATACGCAGTCGTATTGCGCACTGGCGGCTTGCGATTCCAGCTGGGCGAGGTCGGCTTTTGAGATTTGTCCCTGTCCGAACATCTCCTTCCCGCGCTCGAACTGGCTTTGTGCCGTTTCCCGCATGGCGTTGTTCACGTCCAGGGCGTCCTTCGAATAGAGGATTTGCACGTATAGTTGGGCTATTTGCTCTTGGATGTCGTTGGCTGCGGCTTGCGTGGCCAGGGCCGAGATTCGGTTCTGTATCTTTTGCGCCTTGACGTTCTTGCGGTTGGCGCCCCCGTCCCAGACGGTCCACGAGGCGTTGAGCCCGTAGCTGCCGTTTTCCGTCACCTTGCTGGAAGAGCTGTTGGCGATGCCGTTGGCCACGAAGCTGGCCTCCGACTTTTGTAGCGGCCGGTAGTCCATGGCCTGCGTGACGCTGAAAGACAAGCTGGGAAACAGTTCGGCTCTCTTTTGGAGCAGGTTGGCGGCACCCTGTTCTTCCGTGATTTTGTCCTGCCTTAATTGAATGTTGTGGGCGATGGCATAGTCGATGCATTCTTGCAGCGACCATCGGGCGGAGTCTTGTCCGGCGGCGGCAAGAGCCCGGGACAGGCATGCGACGCACATCAAATAATCCTTGCAACTCATGAAGTTCACCTTTTTTGACCCTGCAAAAGTACGAAGAATTAAGACTTGCAGGAAATAAATCTTGCCGCAAGGGGCTTTTTTTTCGACCGGGCCGCCGGACATGTCAGCCGAAAAGAGTATCTTTGGCATCCGAAAGGCAACTGTAAAACGTGGTAAGGTTATGTTCTCGGGAATTGTAGAGGAATGCGCCCGGGTCGCCGGGATTGCAAGAGAGCGTGAAAATGTGCATTTTACCCTGCGATGCTCTTTCGCCGACGAGCTGAAGACAGACCAGAGCGTGGCTCACAACGGCGTGTGCCTCACAGTAGTCCGCATCCAGGACGGGTGTTACACGGTGACGGCGATGAAAGAAACGCTTGAACGTTCGAATCTCGGCCTCCTGCGGGTGGGCGACGAGGTGAACGTGGAGCGTTCCATGCCCATGGGCGGGAGGCTGGACGGGCATATCGTGCAGGGGCACGTGGACTGCACGGCCGAATGTGTGTCGGTCGAGGACGCGGAGGGGAGTTACGTCTACACTTTCCGCCATGTCTTCGACGCCGGGATGGTGAAGAGGGGATATTTCTGCGTGGACAAGGGGTCGGTGACGGTGAACGGCGTGAGCCTCACCGTATGCCGTCCCACGAAAGACTCTTTTCAGGTCTGCATTATCCCTTACACCTATGAGCATACCAATTTCCATGCCTTGGGGCCGGGCTCCGTGGTCAACCTCGAATTCGACATCGTCGGCAAATACCTGAGCCGCATGGCAGACCTCACGAGAGGGTAGGGAGGCCCGGTCCCGTCTCGCGCCGGCCGCAAGGGCCGCATGGAGCCCGTTCCGGTTCAGATGTCTTTGAGCAGGACGGGGTTCTCCTTGTTTATATGCCGCGCACGCAGTTCGCGTATGGCCTCCCATTCCGTATCGTCCCGGCGGACGGTTGCCGGCGCGAACGTGTCGCCGTGATTGTCCGTCCGTTCCAACAGCAGGTCTACGGTCAGATGGTTGATGTCTTCGGCCGGGACGAAGCGCGTGGCGGCGCCGCCCTCCGTTCCGTCGAAGACCAGCAGGTGCATCCGATTCAGCTCGTGTGCCAAGCGGCCGACCACTCCCGGGGGAAGCCCCGTTTCCGCCGAAAGCCCTTTCGCGGTGTAGGCTTCCATGCCTTTCTCGAACCTCTTGCACACTTTCGACATGACGAGGATGAGGAGCATGTCGTGGCAGTTGCGGCTTATCTTATGGATGTCCTTGACGTAGTAGTAGCTTCTCAGGTTCTGGTTGGCGTAGGAAAGCTGTGCGCCGAAGAGGCAGATAATCCATGAGAAATTGACCCACAGCATGAACAACGGCAGGGCCGCGAACGACCCGTAGACGGCATTGTAGCCGGACACCCATATCTGGGAATGGATGTAGAAATATTGGAGGAGCTGGAACGCCGCGCCCGCGATGAAGCCCGGGACGACGGCGTGCCGGAAGCGGACGTCCGTGTTGGGCATGTAGACGTAGAAGGCCGTGAAGAGCAGGCCGCTCAGGGCATACGGTGACAGCTTGATGAGGATTTTCACCGTCGTGCTGAGCACCATGAAGTCCGGATAGTCTTGCGCCACGGTGGCCAGGAATATGGAAAGGCCGCTGCTGATGATGATGAGGACGGGCAGAAAGAGGAACACGCTGACGTAGTCCGTTATCTGGCGGTAAACGGACCGTTGGCTTTTCACGTCCCAGATGTCGTTCAGGGCGATTTCGATGCTGGCGGTCAGCTGGACGACGGTGTACAGAAGTAAAAGCAGGCCGAAGCCGATGAAGATCCCGCCCTGCGTGTGTTCGAGGTACGAGTGGATGAAATCGAGCACCATGTCGGCGAACTGCCGGTTGACGCTCAGGTTGTCCTTGATTTTCTCTTCGACGACGGCACCGTATCCCAGTCCCCTGCCGACGGCGAAGACGATGGCCAGAATGGGCACGGTGGCCAGTATGGTGGAGTAGGTCAGAGCCGAGGCGTGGCTGTTCAGGTGCTTGGACAGGTAGCGTTCCACCGCGAGCACCAGTTTGCGGAGGGCGTTGAATGCCTGCCTTTTGGCAGGCGGGAACTTCCCCTCGTCGACGAACCATATCTCGTGCGTGAAGAAGAATCCCAGTTGACGGATGTTGAACGGCATAGGCTTTCCAAGTTAAAGGTTGAAGGAAAAAGGGAAAGCAGCAGGCCTGTAAGCCGGGTTCTGTACCTCGCGTGAAACGAGGCGCCTGCCATTCATCCACGCCTTGCGTCGCCGCAAGGCTCTATCGTCCTACCCTCCGGCTTGGGCGGGCCGCCCTCCCTTGTGGCGCCGGTTTACTCGGACTTTCAACTTCCAGAATGCACGGCCCGGACGTCGCCGTCCGGCCGGTGGGCTCTTACCCCGCCTTCTCACCCTTGCCTTCCTCGCGGAGGCGGTTCTTTTCTTCTGCATTGCTCTAACCCTCGCGGATTACTTCCTGTTAGGAAGTGGAATGCCCTGTGTTGCCCGGACTTTCCTCTCCCGGCCTGAGCCGGCAGCGGCAAGCCGGCCTGCTGCTTTGCTGCCCCAAAGATACTTCTTTTTCCCGAGACGGCAAAATGCGAATCAACGAATGTAAAAAAGCCGGCATTCGGTTTTAAGTGCTGTTAACAGGGAAGATTCCTCTGTTAAAAGATAGCAAAAAGGAAGCTGGAAGGATACATCGCTTGCCTCTTTGGCGTTACTTTTGTGCAGGTTTGTTACGAAAAGATTACATAGTATGGACAATATGACGACAGGAACAATGAAAGAGAAAACAAGAAAGGTATTGGGGACAGCCGCCTTTTTCATGGGCGGGTTCTGTGTGATGGGGTGCGTGGAGACCCCGGTCAAGGCACAGCCTTCGGCCGCGCCCTCGGGATTGGTGGACCTGACCCAGGCGGCGGAGACGTCCGTCAACGCGGTGGTATATATCAAGGTGACGACGAACAGCAAGACGAAGACAGTGGACGTGCAGGACCCGTTTTCCGATTTCTTCGGCGACTTCTTCGGCTTCGGCGGCGGAGGCCGCCAGCAGCGGCAGATACAGACCCCGAAGCGTGAGGGCTCGGGGTCTGGGGTGATCATTTCTTCCGACGGTTACGTCGTGACCAACAACCACGTGGTGAGCGAGGCGGACGAATTGCTGGTGAAGCTGAACGACAACCGCG
>CAYPMY010000026.1:0-14599 GCA_964412085.1 uncultured Paraprevotella sp.
CTGTTGGCGATGGAAGAGATAGCCGCGTCATACACGGACTTTCCGAAAGCATCCAGCTTTTCGTTGCCGCATTCTTTCGGACGGTTGTCGCACAAGGCCTGCAGCTTTGCCGCACGTTCCCGGCTCTTCGAGACCTCTTCCTTCATCGTCTGAGCCTGAACCGCCGTCATCGAACCCAAGGCGGCGGCAACCAATAACACCTTTTTCATCTTGAATAAAATCTTGCGGGCCCTTTCAATTCTTCCATTGGCCGCGGAACAGGCGGCAGGGCCCGTCGCCCGCCTCTCCCGGCCGTTCGTGCCGCAAAGTTAGCAGTTTAATTTTTTACCCCCCCCGTTAACATAGTTTAACTTGAAATTCCCGTTTTTCCCCCTTCCCGGCCACGCTTCGCCCTGCAAGGAGGGCCGCCGCGCCGCAAGCCGGACGGGTCGGCGCGGCGCGGCGGGGGAACCCGCGTCGGCGGCGGCCTCCGTTCAAGCCGGCAGGCGCGGGCGCGGCCGTCCCCGGGCTTGCGGCCCGCGCCCGCGCGGGCTCCGCGGCGGCATCGGCACGGCCTCCGCAGGACGGTTTCTTCCGCGTTCGTTTCCAACGGGTTAAGACGGCCGGAATTTTCTCCTTAGATTGAAAAAACAATCTAAGGAGAAAAATTTTTCATTCGGCTGAGAATGGAAACCCGAACGGCTGAGAATGAAAACCCGTCCGGCTGAGGATGGAAACCCGAACGGCGCAAGACGAGGCGGCGGGCGGCGGCGCACGGCCCCTTCGCGGCCGTCCCCGTGCGGACGGCGCGCGGCACGGCCTTCCGGAGACGACCTTTCCCCGCGCCCCGGCGCGCGCGGCGTCGGCACCGGGCCGACCCGCAAGCCCGGGCGGACGGCAGGCGGCGGGCCGCCGGCCCCGCGCACCGCCTTTCCCGCACGTCTTCCCCGATAAAATCCCGTCCCAGCCCTTGCATGTCGATTATTATGCGTATATTTGCCCCGGCAAAGGGGTGCCTGCCCGGTCGGGACGGCTGAGATCATACCCTGCGAACCTGATGCAGGCAATGCTGCCGAAGGGATTGTGCCTGGCAAGAGACGTACTTCACAGCATATCCTCCCATCCCCTTTCGCCGCGACCTTGCCAGGAGAAAGGACACGATGCGGAACTTACAGTTCATCACACACCGCACGGAGCGGTACGGTCACGCCGACGCCGCGCGCATGGCGCTGGAAGGCGGCTGCCGCTGGATTCAGCTCCGGATGAAGGACGCTTCTCCCGGCGAATGGATGCGGACGGGCGCGGAAGTGGGAGCCCTGTGCAGGCGGTACGGCGCCACTTTCATCCTGGACGACCATGCGGAATGGGTGGACGTCCTGCGCGCCGACGGCGTCCATCTCGGGAAAGGCGACATGCCCGTCGACGAAGCCCGCAGGCTCCTGGGGCGAGGGCGCATCATCGGCGGGACGGCCAACACGCTGGACGACGTGAGGCTGCATGCCGCGCGGGGGGCGGACTACATAGGCTGCGGCCCGTTCCGTTTCACCACGACGAAAAAGGAGCTCTCTCCCGTACTCGGCCTGGAAGGGTACCGCCGGATACTGGACGGCATGAGAAGGGAAGGCATCGCCCTGCCGCTGATTGCCGTAGGCGGCATCACGAAAGGGGACATCCCGGCGCTGATGGGAACGGGAGTGCACGGCGTCGCCCTGAGCGGCGCCGTCCTGAGAGCCGGGAACCCCGCGGGAGAAATCCGGGACATCCTGGGGACATTGGACGCACAACAACCATAAAAACGACAGACAAATGGACGACAAAGTCAAAATCACCTACCCGGGTTCGGAGAAAGCCTATATGGCGGGCAGACTGCATCCGGGAATCAAGGTGGGGATGCGCAAGGTGTCGCTGACCCCGACCGTTACCGTGGAAGACGGGAAACGGACGGTCAGGGGGAACGCCCCGGTTTACGTATATGACACCAGCGGCCCGTACAGCGACCCGAACGTGAAGACGGATCTCAGGCAAGGGCTGCCCCGCTTGCGGGAGCCGTGGATACGGCAGCGGGGCGACGCGGAACAGCTCGACGGGCCGACATCCGAATACGGGCGCGCCCGCCAGGAGGACAAGAGCCTCGACCGCCTGCGCTTCCCGCATATCCGACGGCCCTACCGCGCCAAGGCCGGGCGGCAGGTGTCCCAGATGTATTACGCCAGGCAGGGAATCATCACCCCGGAAATGGAATACGTGGCCATCCGCGAGAACATGAACTGCGGGGAACTGGGGATAGAAACCCATATCACTCCCGAATTCGTGCGCGACGAGATCGCGGCGGGACGCGCCGTGCTGCCGGCCAACATCAACCACCCGGAAGCGGAACCGATGATCATCGGACGCGACTTCCTGGTGAAAATCAACACGAACATCGGCAATTCGGCCACAACCTCCAGCATCGAAGAGGAGGTGGACAAATGCTTGTGGAGCTGCAAATGGGGGGGAGACACGCTGATGGACCTCTCTACGGGCGACAACATCCACGAGACGCGGGAATGGATCGTGCGCAACTGCCCCGTGCCGGTCGGCACCGTGCCGATGTACCAGGCGATGGAGAAAGTGAGGGGGAAGGCCGAAGACCTGACATGGGAGCTGTTCCGCGACACGCTCGTCGAACAATGCGAGCAAGGCGTGGACTACTTCACCATACATTGCGGCATCAGGCTGAAGAACATCCGCTATGCCCACGAACGGCTGTGCGGCATGGTGAGCCGTGGCGGGAGCATCATCTCGCAATGGTGCATCCACCACCGGAAAGAGAGCTTCCTGTACGAGCACTTCGACGACATCTGCGACGTCCTGTCGCGCTACGACGTGGCCGTGTCGTTGGGCGACGGGCTGCGCCCCGGGGCGATAGCCGACGCCAACGACCGGGCGCAGTTCGCCGAACTGGACACGATGGGGGAACTGGTGCAACGGGCGTGGGCGAAAAACGTGCAGGCCTTCGTCGAGGGGCCGGGGCACGTGCCGATGCACAAGATTCGCGAGAACATGGACAGGCAAACCGGGAGATGCCACGGGGCGCCGTTCTACACGCTCGGCCCGTTGGTGACCGACGTGGCACCGGGCTACGACCACATCACCAGCGCCATCGGGGCGGCGCAAATCGGATGGTACGGCACGGCGATGCTGTGCTACGTCACTCCGAAGGAACATCTCGGCCTGCCCGACAAGGAGGACGTGCGCACGGGCGTGGTCACCTATAAAATCGCCGCACACGCCGCCGATGTCGCCAAAGGCCACCCGGGCGCCACGGTACGGGACGACGCCTTGAGCAAAGCCCGCTACGAGTTCCGTTGGAAAGACCAGTTCAACTTGGGGCTCGACCCCGACCGGGCCTTGGAATACTACAAGGCCGGGAACCATTTCAACGGGAAATACTGCACGATGTGCGGCCCCAACTTCTGCGCCATGCGTATCAGCCAGAGCCTGAAGAACTGCGAGTTCGACCCGGAAGAGGAGGCTCGCCTGCATGAAGAATGACAAGGCCCGGACGGGAAAGGGTTGAAACGGGCCGTTTGCCGGGCGAGGGCTCCGGCGAACGGCCTCACTTAAATGAAAAATAAGAGCCGGGCATACGCACGGCTATTGTTTTTTTGCTAACTTTGCGGCACAAATAGCGACATCGTGCCAATGAAATTGATATTGCTGACGCCACCGGACTTTTTCGTGGAGGAAGACAAGATACTCACGGCCCTGTTCGAAGAAGGCTTGGACTTCCTTCATTTACGGAAACCCGGCACGGAGCCGGTTTATTCGGAACGCCTGCTCACGTTATTGCCGGAAAGCCATCGCAACCAAATCGTCGTACACGACCATTTCTACCTGAAAGAAGAATTCAACTTACGGGGCATACACCTGAACGGGAGGAATCCAGAGCCTCCGGCGGGCTACAAAGGACATGTCAGCAAGTCCTTCCATGACATGGACGAACTGAAAGCGGGAAAGAAAGACTTCGACTATGTGTTCCTCAGCCCCGTTTTCGACAGCATATCCAAACCCAATCACGCATCGGCCTTTGACATGGAAACGCTGAGACAGTCTTCCGCCCACGGTATCATAGACAGGAAGGTGATGGCGCTGGGGGGAATCACGACGGAAAACATGGCCGCGGCAAAAGACCTCGGATTCGGAGGAGTCGTGGTATTGGGCGATTTGTGGAATCGTTTCAACGTACATTCCACATTAGATTACAAAGGACTAATCAGCCATTTCCGCAAGCTGCGCAAGGCGGCCGACTGACAAAGGCAAGCTACTTCTGAAATTAACAGGTTATAGAGAGATGAGCGCAAACAATTCATTCAGGGTCTTTTCGGGAACCAATTCCAGGTATCTGGCGGAAAAGATTTGTTCCAGCTTAGGATGCCCGCTCGGCAAATTGGTGATTACCCACTTTGCCGACGGCGAGTTTTCCGTGTCATACGAAGAGTCCATCCGCGGGCGCGACGTGTTCTTGGTACAGTCCACGTTCCCGAGCTCCGACAATTTAATGGAGCTCCTGCTGATGATCGATGCGGCCAAGCGCGCTTCGGCCAAAAGCATCATTGCCGTCGTCCCCTACTTCGGTTGGGCACGGCAAGACCGCAAGGACAAGCCCCGCGTGTCCATCGGCGCGAAGCTCGTGGCGGACATGCTGAGCGTGGCCGGGATAAACCGGTTGATTACGATGGACTTGCACGCCGACCAGGAACAGGGGTTCTTTGATGTGCCGGTAGACCATCTGTATGCTTCCAGCGTGTTGCTGCCTTACATCAAATCCTTAAAACTCAAGAACATCGTAATCGCGGCTCCCGATATAGGCGGTTCGAAACGCGCGAACACCTACGCCAAATACCTTGAATGCCCGTTGGTCCTTTGCAACAAGACCAGAAGCAAGCCCAACGAAGTGGACAACATTCAAGTCATCGGTGAAATTGGAGGGGCGGACATCGTCCTGGTCGACGACATGGTGGATACGGCCGGGACCATTACCAAGGCCGCCAATCTGATGAAAGAAAAGGGAGCCGCCTCGGTACGTGCCGTGGCCACCCACTGCATCATGTCGGGACGGGCCTCGGAACGCGTGCAAGACTCCGCCATCGAAGAGCTGGTCTTCACCGACAGCATCCCGTATTCCAACCGCTGCACCAAGGTCAAGCAAATCAGCATCGCCGACATCCTGGCAGAAACCATCAGACGGGTGGAGAACAACGAGTCCATCAGCTCGCAATATCTGATTTAACCCGTATTTTTACCAATAAGTGCAATGTCCCACAAGAAGGCCGCCACGAATTCCAGGATCAGGAATCGCGCACGGCCTTCCCTAACCACAAACTTATGAAAACAAAGAATCTGTTCGTAACAGGCCTCATGGGCCTTTTCGCCTCTTGCTCGCCGCAGAACTGCAAAATAACGGGGACGGTGGAAAACGCAAAGGACGGCGACACGCTGTACCTGGCGCGAATGTCCGACGGGGACTTCACCACGACCGACACGATTATATTGCATCAGGGGAAATTCACCTTTCAGGAAAGATGCGATTCCACCATCATCGCCAGCTTCTTCTTTCATGACCGGGAAAGCAATGAAATATACAGCAATGTTTTCTTCATGGAAAAGGGAAACATCCAGTTGAACATCGGTCTGGAAAGCAAAGTGTCGGGGACGGAGAACAACGACATCTACCAACAGGTCATAGATTCCATCTACGCTCTTCACGGGCGGATGAGCGACATTTATGCGCGACAGGCCCCGTCGGCGGACACGGCAGAGTACGGCCCGGACGGGGAGACAGGACAGGAACTCGTGGCCTTGGAGGAGCAGTCCAACCGGCTCGTGACCGAAAGCGTGAAGAAACACATAGACAAGCCGGTCGGATATTTTCTCTTCATCTCCTGTTATGACATGCTCGCCCCGCAAGAGGTGCTCGAGCTTTCGCGGAAAGTGTCACCGCACTATAAGAACAGCAACACGCTGAAGTACATCGAAGAAGATGCCAAAAGAAGCAATATGACATCAAACGGGCAATCCTTCATAGACGTTACCATACCGTCCATGAACGGAGGCGGGCTGAAACTCTCCGACATCGTCCGCGACAACAAGCTGACCTTGGTAGACTGCTGGGCCAGTTGGTGCGATCCCTGCCGCGCGGAAATGCCGGACGTAGTGTCGCTGTACGAGAAATACCACAAGAAAGGGCTCGAAATCGTAGGCGTCTCGTTCGACGAGGACGAGACCGCATGGAAAAATGCAGTAAAGGCGATGAACATGACTTGGCCGCAGGCTTCGGAACTCCGTTCTTGGGACAACATCATGACGCGGAAGTATGGCGTAACGTCCATTCCCTACACTATTCTTATAGACAGCGGCGGCACTATCATAGGCCAACGACTCAGGGGCGAAAGGCTTGAGAACACGGTCAGGCAGTATCTGGAGTGATTGGATCCACATGCACGTTCATAAGCGAGAATCCCGAATGCGCCGTCGCATTCGGGATTCTCGCTTACAGGCATCCTCGATTCCTTGCAAGCATCCGTCAACTAAACCATTTCACGTAGCAGAAGTCCTGACGATGAGGCAGGTCTTTGTTCTTCGGGAACATACGGTACGCCACCTTGAAACTTCCGGCGTTATTGATGGAATGAACCACCTCGAAAGTGAACCGGTCGCCCTCTCTCTTCACCACCTCCAACGGTTCCACCGAGTAGATGTGGTCTTTGCCGTCCGCATCCGTGTGCAAAGTAACCAGTTCGACTCCAATGGCGTCATCAAGCCCCTTTTCGTCAATCACGATGCGAATCGTATAATCCTTGCCGCTTTCCAACGTCCCGTTCACCAACTCGTCACTCTTGTCGGCCGATACGACTTCTATCTGATCCCACTTGGAGGCCACGGTCTCTTTCCATGCCGCGATTTCCTTCGCCTTGGCAAAATTGTCGGCAGCCAAAGCCTTAAAGCGGGCGGCTTCTTTGTTGTAGAACTTCGAATAATAGTCGTCCAACTGACGTTTCATCGTATAATGGGGAGCGATGTGGGCTATCGAATTCTTGATGGCCTTGACCCATCCTGTGGAATATCCCTTGCTGTTGTGCGCATAGTACAATGGCAGAATCTCGTTTTCCAACAAGCTATAAATGGTCGCCGCATCCAACCTGTCCTGATAGGCCTGGTTGTCATACGTGCGCTTCTCCGTCAAAGCCCATCCTGCGCCTTCACGATAGCCTTCGAGCCACCACCCGTCGAGCACAGACAAGTTCAGCACACCGTTCATCAAGGCTTTCTCGCCCGATGTCCCGCTGGCCTCCAACGGACGCGTCGGGGTGTTCATCCAAATATCGACGCCGCTTACCAGGCAATGCGCCAACTGCATGTCATAGTTCTCCAAGAATATGATCTTACCCAAGAAATCGGGACG
This sequence comes from uncultured Paraprevotella sp., assembly GCA_964412085.1. GTDB lineage: Bacteria > Bacteroidota > Bacteroidia > Bacteroidales > Bacteroidaceae > Paraprevotella. The sequence goes on from CAYPMY010000026.1 coordinate 7,424, forward strand.
CTGCGAGATCTCATAAATCTTTTTAATCAGTCCTTGTCCCGCGCCATCGGCAGGATGAGCCTTGCCGGCATAGAGGAACTGAACGGGGTAATGCGGATTATTCACAATCTTGGCCAGACGGTCGAGGTCGGTGAAAAGCAAATGCGCCCTCTTGTAAGTGGCGAAACGGCGCCCGAAACCTATCAACAACGCGTTCGGGTTGATTTTGTCCATCAAGGAAATCACACGTGAGGGATCCCCCTGATTCTTCAACCAGCTATCACGGAACTTCTCACGGATATGGTGAATGAGTTTCGTCTTCAACTCCATACGGGTTTTCCAGATTTCCTCGTCCGAGACGTCAAAGATGGCTTCCCAGACGCTCTCGTTGCTTTGGTCTTTCATGAAGTTCTTGTCAAAATGCTTCCGGTAAAGCCTTTGCCATGAAGTGGAAGCCCACGTGGGGAAGTGCACGCCGTTGGTCACATAGCCGACATGGCTTTCTTCCGGGAAATAGCCTTTCCATATATTAGCGAACATATGTCGAGACACCTTTCCATGAAGCCAGCTCACGCCGTTCACTTCTTGGCAGGTATTGCACGCGAAAGTAGACATGCAGAAACGTTCCGAACGGTCGTCAGGGTTCTGGCGTCCCATGCCGATCAGCTCGTCCCCCGAAATGCCCAAGGCCGAAGCATAACCGCCCATATACTTGCTGAACAACCCCTCGTCGAAATAGTCATGGCCGGCCGGGACAGGAGTATGCACCGTGTAAAGGGAAGAGGCACGGACCAGTTCCAAAGCCTGATTGAAAGAAAGCCCCTCCTGTACGTAATCCAACAGACGCTGGATGTTACACAAGGCGGCATGGCCTTCGTTGCAGTGGTATATATCCTTACGAATGCCCAGCTTCTTCAAAGTGAGCACGCCGCCGATGCCCAATAAAATCTCCTGCTTCAGACGGTTCTCCCAATCTCCGCCGTAAAGGACGTGGGTTATAGGACGGTCGAATTCGGAATTCATGTTGTTGTCGGTGTCCAAGAGATACAACTTGATGCGTCCCACGTTGACTCTCCATACGGAAGCGTACACCTTGTAGTTCAGATAAGGCACTTCCACAATCATCGGGTTGCCATCGGCATCCAGTTGGCGTTCGATCGGCAGGCTGCCGAAATTCTGCGCCTCGTAATTCACGATCTGCTGCCCGTCCATGGACAAGGTCTGCGTAAAATAACCGTAGCGATAAAGGAAACCGACCGCGCACATATCCACGTTGCTGTCGGAAGCCTCCTTCAAATAGTCGCCGGCCAATATTCCCAAGCCGCCGGAATATATCTTCAACACGTGGTTCAAACCGTACTCCATACAGAAATAGGCCACGGACGGGCGTGCCTTGTCCGGCTCCACGTCCATGTATTCGCGGAATGCGGCATACACGTCGTTCATCTTGCGCACGACCGAACTGTCTTTCGACAGTTCCTCCATCTTCTCATAGCTGAGGCGTTCCAGCAGCAACACCGGATTTTGTCCTACTTCGTCAAACAAGTCTTCGTCCAAACTGCGGAACAGCACGCGGGCATCATGGTTCCACGCCCACCACATGTTACGAGCCAGCTCTTCGAGCTTGTCCAGTTCCTTGGGAATCCTCGATTTCACATTCACTTGTTTCCAATTTGCTCCATTAGAATAACTTGCTTTAATTTTCATGGGATCTCGAATTAAATTTATAAAACATATTCGCAACATCCGCGTTCATTCTCCCCTGCGTTGCTTCGCCTTGTGCAGGGCGAAATCGTAGGCTTGATAATAGTATCGGATGAAATGCTTCCATAAGGCATGCTCCGATATGCCTGCGGCCTTACGGCGCACCTTTTCCGCTTCTTGCGGCGTGAAAGCGGCGTAGGTCGCCACCGCATCCTTGATGGCATCCGCCACTTCGGACGTGTTATAATCCGTCCGCCGCACGACTTGCACTCCGTCGGTCAACTCTCCGTCCCTTCCCAACAGCTGGTTCACCCATAACCCGAACCCGGACAGACTGGTCGTGATGCAGGGCACGTGGAAAGCCACGCTTTCCAACGGCGTGTACCCCCACGGCTCATAGTAAGAAGCGTAGACGGTGAAGTCCATCCCCACCAGCAAATCGTAATAATGCATATTGAAGATGCCGTCCGCCCCATCCAGGTAACAAGGGACGAACACCACTTTCACCTTGTCGTCCGGCCGGTTCCACATGTCGTACCGCTTCATGTAATCAATGACCTGATCATGGGACATCTCATGTAGCCAATGGGTCAGCAAGGGCCATTCCAACGGCTTGTCGCAGGACTTTCCGGAAGCAAGCCTCTCCTTTAAATCCTCACGGGGGCAACACACCCACCCGGGGACCAGCACAAAAGACAGCACCTCACGGGTCAAATCCTTGTTCCGCAAGGAACGGTTCATCGCTTCCATGTACACGTCAATGCCCTTATTGCGAAACTCGTACCGCCCGCTGGTCGAGACGATCATCACGTCGTCGTCGAATTCCGTGCCTAACAACGCGCCTGCCACTTCACGCAGCTTGCGGCGGGCCTGCCGCCGCTTACGGGCGAGCTGGGCTGCCGGCGGAACGGAATCCTTCTCGAAACCATTCATCAGGACTACATCGGCCGGTTTGTCCAACAATTCCGCACACTCCCGGTTCGTCACCTCGCTCACGGTGGTAAAACAGTCCGCATGATGGGCCGTTTCACGCTCAATGGAATGCTTGGACTGTACGTTCAGTTCCCGGGCCATCTGGTTCCCATCGTATGCGAACAGGTATTCATAAAGCGGCTTGTGGTTTCCCGCTATGGAACGTCCTATGGTCGTGGCGTGCGTCGTGAATATCGTGGCGACCTCCGGGACATGCTTCCGAATATACAAGGCTCCCAACCCCGTCATCCACTCGTGCGCCTGATAGACGACCTGCCCGCACCGTCCCCTCAAGGCATGGTTATAGTAGCTTTCGGCCGCCAGACCGGACGCATAAGAAAACATGGACGCTTCATCGTAGTCGCCATAAGCATGAAGCGAATCCACCCCGAAATCTTCCCACAGGCGGGCATATATGTCGTTTTTCATGGCAAAATAAGGCCGGAAGTCCACAAGGACCGCGATGGGGCGCCCCGGCACGTTCCAACGGCCCGTCCGCACGTGCAGGCCTTCATTCCCTGCCGCCTCTCTCCAGGATTCCAGCAATCCCGCATCCTCTTCGAAAAGCGGGTTCTCTTTCCCCTCCCACACGTCCGGGCCGATGAACATGACGTGGCCCTTCAACCCGTCCTGCAACGTCTTCGCCCGAGTGGACAATGCCGTGTAAATGCCGCCTACCTTATTACAAACCTCCCAACTTGACTCGAAGACGAAGTCGGGGACATACACTTCCCTACTCATTCCTGACCTTTCAATAAGACAAAGGCACAAAGGTACGAAATCTGCGGTAATCCCAAAGGAAACGGCCTGTTATTATACGCGTTCCATTAAATATATTTTATAATCATAGAGGGTTGTTTGCAGACGCGGGGGACTGGAAGAGCATATTCAAAAAAAACATTAAACCGTTTGGCGCACTGACGAACATGGCTTACCTTTAAACAAAAGTTACGCGCATCATGAAAAAATATGTCATCGCTTGCCTCGCCGGCTTCTGCGCCGGCCTCACCCCGGCACGTCCGCCGTTCAAATGCACGCTTTACGACCGTGAGAACAGGATTTGCCTCCATTTGGACTTGTACGAGGAAAGCATCAACGTGCCGGGGATGGAGATGTTCGGCCCCATGAACGGATACATGGACGGGAACGTGTACGGCATTTGGATGGTCACTTCTTCCGAGATCGAGAACGAGAAGACCGCCACGTTCAGGTTGTCCAATGACCTGGGTTCGGAAACACAAGAGGTCAAACTGACGGTAGAAAACGATTCCACATACTTGCTGGAACAGCAAGGGGGGATAGTCATCAAAAAGGTCGTGGACAAAAAACTGGTCAAGATACCGCGCAACCTGACGTTCGGCCTCCGGTAACGTGCTTGCGACGGGCGGGAAGAGCCTTGCCCGCGCTCCCCTCCCGTCCGCCGGCGTCAAGCCCCGCCTACTTCCTTTTGAACTGGAATCCCAGCTGCATGCCGTCGTATCCGCCGGCAATGCCGCCAATCATCTTGAGAACGCCGCTTCCCGTCATTGCCGATATGTTCGTCAAGAACTCAAGCAGCTTGTCCGCCTTGAAAGTGACCTGCATCCTGTCGCCCTTCAACGCGAGGTTCGCCTTGACCGGGCGGCCCGGCGACCCCTTGCCTTTCAAGGTTATCTCATTGCCCTGCACGGCATAAGTCCCCGTCGCGTTCCGAGACCCGACCGTCATGGCGTAAGTGCTGTCCCCGTCGAACGAGACGTCGACCTTGCCTTCCTCGAAACCGATTTTGGCGAGATATTTCTGCAACGTGTTCTCCCCCGTGTTCGCGATCAGGCTTCCTCCGGCTTTCTTTAAAAGGCTGGACGACTCGAACACCACGGCAGGCCTTTCATACGTCCAGTCTCCCTTCAGGCTCGAATTTTCCACTTCGGCCGTCCCGATCAGGTTCCGGAAGACGGAGCCCAAGGCATTCCCCTTCCCATCCGTCCCGGGCTGCGGGGCTTCCGTCCTCCCGTCGCCTCCCAGCGCGCCTTTCAGCAAGTTGCCCAACTGCGCGGACGCCGTCGTGTCAAACAGCAGGCCGCAACAAACCACAATCCATTTCAAGCACATTTTTCCCATATCTTTTTCATTTTTATCGGTTCTCATTCCACGACGACCTTGACGGCCTTGCCTCCCGACCGCACGACGTATATGCCCGGGGCGAGGGCGGACATTTCCTCCCGCGAACGGGCAAGCAACACGCCGTGCAGGGAATAGACCTCCGCTCCGGCGGCGTCCCCCGCGCCCGCCTGCCGCACGGCATCCGCAGGCAGCCGGACATGCCCGCAGTCGGAAAGCCCGGAATCCTCGTATTCATCGTTCAGCGCCGAAACGCCATAGGCATACGACCGGTAGCCCGTGCCGTCCAACCGGACCGTGCAGCTGGTGCCGCTCAGCGAATCGGCAACGAATACCGGCTCTTCGGTCTGTTGCCCGTCGTCGGAAATCCCGTACACTTCCACCCTGTACGACGCGGCGTTCGCCGAAGGGCTCCAGCTGAATCTGAAGCCGTCCGAAGCCACCTCCACGGCGGCCTCCACCGCCGGCGCCTCCAGCCTGCCCTTAGGCATGTACTTCAGCACGACATCCCCGTTCTCCATCTCCCGGATCTGAGTGACGGGCTTGTTCATCCCCGTTCCCGTGAAAACGTGCGACGCCGGCGTGGTCTCGTCCGTCAAGGCCGTGTTCCCCTCCGACCCGGGATAAGGTTGTCCCCTCAGCGCGTCCAGCAAGTCAGCCGCGTCCTCGGCGTTGTACGGCCCCACGTAGCGGTTGTTGGCCGGGATGAAGCTCATGCGTTGATGTGCGGCATCCGTGTTCAGCGTGTTGTACCTCCACGCCGTCCCGTCATAGTCGACATGCACCACCAGCATCCCATGCCCCAGTTTCTTCAACCCGCTGTCCCAACCTACGGGCTGGCGGTTCTCCAGCACGTAATATTCGTCCGGGTTCTCCCGGTTGACAATCTTGTAGCCCGTGCCGCCCGCTTCCATCGGACGCAGCCTGACCGTGGCGCTGTGTTCCAGCACCTCCAGCGGATGCCAATCCAGCAAGTCGCGTTCGTATGCGGTCAGCCCACAAGGCGTCTTCCCGTCCTCGCAGTAATTGCCGGAATCCATCAACGACCAATAAGACATGCCCAATGCCACATAGTTCGTATCGTATTCGTCCGGCAAGCCCAAGGCGTGGGACATTTCATGGCACATCGTGCCGATGCCCGAAGGCTGGTTGCCCGAGCCGCCTTTCGAGAGTTCGCTGGAGCAAGCCGTCACGGACACCGTGACCCCGCCTATCGTCATCTGGTGGATTACCTCCTTCGGCCAAATGGCATCTTCCGTCACCTCGGGATCCGATTCCGGCAAGCCGGCATATATGAAGAAGGCCAGATCGACAGTGCCGTTCCCGTCATTGTCGAACCGCGTCCCGAAACCGGGGGCCAAGGCCACGGCCCGCGCCAAAGCCTCGCCGCAGAACTCCTGGAAACGGACGTCCTTTTCGCCCGACGGGGAATTCCCTCCGTAATAGGCCACGGGCTTGTCCAACGCCACCGGGCCGATCACTTCAAACTCGGGGAGGAACAGGCTGTCGCTCTGCTGGACGAAGTAATCGCGCACGGCGCCCCTGCTGCCGGCTCCCGTGTACAAGACGCCGTCCCTCGTCCCGTTGCAGTACTTGTCGTAGTAATCGGCTATTCCACTCGCCGTCCCCGCCACCGTGAACCTCTCGTCGCTGAACTCCACAAGTATGACCGGTATCCGCGGTGCCCCCGACGGCTTTATCGCCGCCCTGAACGGGGAGGCCGCCCTCACGGCGCGCCCGCGCGCGGCCCCTGCCCTCTCCTTGTCCCGCGGCCGCACCTGAGTCGCACGGAAACACCCTGTTCCCTCCTTTTCCACCAGGAAACCCTCCGCGTTCACATAATAGCTCCCGTGTTCGTCGCCGCAGAGACGGACGTCCTGAAACGTGCCGTCGCTCATCCGGGCGCGGAACACATGGAAACGGGCGGGGACGGCGCAAACCTGCACGGACAGCGTCAAAAGCCCCAAGGCATACAGTATCTTCACGGAATCTTCGTTTGCATGGCAAAAGTACAAAACTTTTTCATGATTCTTTTCCGTCAAGGGCTTTTTTCCTTCCGCGGGGCTCGCAAGCCACGCGGGGAAGCCTCGTCCGCCGGCCCCCGCTTCCGCGTCAGGGAGGCCCTGCGCCTCGCCGTCCAGGCAAGGACGGCGAGGCGGACGCGGGGCAGGCGGCAAAGGCGGGCCGTCCATGCCAAGGCCGTGCCGCAATCCGGCAGGAGCCGCCCCGCCTCCCTCATGGCATTGGGAAAGAGGCACTTGGAACTTCCGAAAAAGCAATCGGCACAAGCGGGAATCCATCTCGGCCAAACGATTTCCCGTTCGGCTGAGATTGATTTTCCGTCCGGCTGAGATTGATTTCCCGTTCGGCTGAGATTGATTTTCCGTCCGGCTGAGATTGATTTCCCGTCCGGCGCGCGAA
>CAYPMY010000026.1:14699-18547 GCA_964412085.1 uncultured Paraprevotella sp.
CGAAATCCGGCGCGTCTCGGGAAAGGGGCACGGAAAAAACAGCCGCCCCGGGATACCATAAGTCTTTTTGGATTAACTTTGCAACAAGGAAACAAAAAGCACGATGAAAAAGGCACTTCTTTTCATGGCCGGAGCCTGGATGGCATGGGCGGCCCACGCCGGAGGGGACAAAGGCGGATGGTGGCGGGACATCAAGCAGAACACCACGTTCGGCGGCTTCGTCGTCGGCAAGGCCGCGTTCAACGACCAGCGTCTGGACGGCAGGAACGAGTCGCATTCCACGTTCGACATCCGCCTCGTCAGGGCATACGTCAACGGCAAGGTCTGGGACTTCGGATACAGGGTCCAGGTGGAAATGAGCGGCGTGTCCGGGAGCAGCGCGGAGAAAGGGCCTCGCGTGTTGGACGCTTGGGCGGAATGGGAAAGATACCCTTTTGCCAAAGTAAGGTTCGGCCAGTTCAAGCGCGGCTTCACCTTCGAGAATCCCATGAACCCCTGGGACATAGGCTTCGGGGCATACTCCTTGGCCACGACGATGCTTGCCGGCATGAGCGACCGCGTGGGGGAACATTCCAGCAACGGGCGCGACTTGGGACTGCAGGTGCAAGGCGACTTGTTCGAATCTCCCAAGGACGGGCACGACTGGCTGCACTACCAGATCGGCGTGTACAACGGGCAAGGAGAGAACCACGCTGACCGCAACGACGGCAAAGACCTCATCGGAGGGCTCTGGCTATCTCCCGTGAAGGACTTGTGCGTCGGTGCCTTCGGCTGGGCGGGGGAATACAGCAAGGACGTCGACGGCAGGAAAGTCACCGTGGACCGTAACCGAATGGCCTTCGGCGTGAAATACGAATCGCGCTGGACCGTGCGCGGGGAATACGTGACGAGCCAGGGGCACAAGGTCTCGGACTACCGCGTGGCGGACGACGGGTCGGCGGAGGCCGGCGGGAAAGACAAGGCGGACGGCTGGTACGCCACGGTGGGGGTCCCCGTCGCCTCAAGATGCAAGATATACGGCAAATGGGACGTCTATCGCGACCGCAAGGACAATGCGAGCCGGAAAAGCGTCTACAACGTGGCCGTGAACTACAATTTCTACAAGAACCTGAAGATACAGGCCCTTTACGGCTTCGTGGAAGACAAGGCATACGCAGGAGACCGGCACTACAACACCGGGGAAATCCAGCTGTACTGGCGCTTCTGACTCCCGCAGGCGGGAGCAGGGCGGAAATAAAAACGGCTCTCACCAATGGCCATGTGCCGGGAATCCCCTATTTTTGCAACCAAATCGGCCCATAACATGAAAAGGAGTTTCTATTCCATCCCCGCATCGGCTGTCGTGGCTCTCGCGTTCCTTTCGTGCGGAGAAGACAGGACGCATGAGTTCCTGGCCAAGACGGAAGTGGACAATTGGATTGAAGCGCAAATGCGGGAGATATACCTATATTACCAGGACATGCCCCAGCTGGAGACAAGGGACTACTTCGCCCCCGCCGAAGAGTTCTTCCCGAGGATTCTGTCCCCGCGGGACAAATATTCCTACATAGAGGCGGATCCGGGGACGGACGCGCCCGCGGGGGCAAAGCTCCGCAACGCCATCCAGCCCGTGACCTACGGCTTCGACTTCGTGTTGACCGACGACCCGACGGGAATCTCCAGGCAAGTGGCACGCGTGCTGCAAGTGCTGCCCCGGTCGCCGGCCGCGGAGGCCGGGCTGCGCAGGGGCGACTTCATCACGAAAGTCAACGGGAACGACGTCAGCAGCAGAAACGCCGGCCTCTTGGAAAGCGGAGACGGGGCGACGCTTTCCGTCTCGACCCTTTCGCCCGACGAGGAGACCGGCGAGCCGGCGTGGGACGAAGAGACGGAACTCGGGCTGGCGGCCGCCGCCCGCATGGAAAACAGCCCTTTCTTCCTGTACAAGACCTTCGGCCAGGACGGCAGGAGAACCGGCTATCTGGTGTACGACGAATTCAAGACGGGCGCGGACTACGGCGGCACGGACTATACAGACCAGATGCTGCGGATATTCCAATGGTTCAAGCAACAAGGGGTGACCGAGTTCATCCTCGACCTGCGTTACAACCAAGGAGGGCAGGTGACCTGCGCACAGTTGCTGGCGTCCTTGCTGGCCCCGGCAAGTTGCCTGGGGCAGGAGTTCGCCCGTTTCGAATTCAACGACAAGCAACAAGGCTCGAACTACGGCATGGACTTCCTTACCGAATACGCCGACTGCAACCTGAACATGGAACGGCTTTTCATCATATCGGGGCTTTATACCGCCTCGGCGTCGGAAATGATGGTGAACTGCCTGCGACCTTACATGACGGTGAACCTGCTGGGGACAAGGACCTTGGGCAAGAACGTGGCCATGACGCGCATAGAAAGCCCTTACGGCTTCGTCATGTATCCGGTGACGTCTACCGTGTTCAACAAGGAGGGACAGTCGGACTACGCAAGCGGCATCATGCCCGACTATGTCATAACAGAGCTGAACCATTACCCGTGGCATGAACTGGGCGACCCGAACGAGCTCCTCCTGAAAAACGCGCTGCTGTGGATGGACGGCGGCGTGCCGCCCGACGCGGAAAACGTCGGAAGCCCCGGGGAACAGGGAGACCCGGAGAACCCGGACTCCCTCCTCCTGCTCCGCACTCCGGCGCCAGGTTATTCTTCCATCCTCCGCAAGAGGGCACCGGCGGCAATCTTGCCCGAGTGAAAAAAAACCGTAAGTCGAAAAGGCAGGCGATGAACATCTTGGTTTCGGAAGACGTCCGGGCCGTATGCCCGGAGTTCGTGGGCGCGGCCCTGGAAGCGCGTATCACCAACACGCCCTACTCCGCTTCGCTGTGGGAGGAAATCAAGGCGTTCCAGGCCGATTGTCGCAGGAGACACACCACGGAGTCCGTCAAGGGAATGCCTCCCATACAAGCCACCCGCTCCGTGTACAAGCGTTGCGGGAAAGACCCGAGCCGCTACCGCCCCTCGGCGGAGGCTTTGTTGCGCCGCATGCTCAAAGGGTCGGACTTGTACCGAATAGACACCGCCGTGGACTTGATTAACCTGGCTTCCGTCGCATACGGTTATTCCATCGGCGGATTCGATGCCGGGAAAATCGTCGGGGACACGATTGTCTTGGGCATCGGGCGCGAAGGGGAAGCCTACGAAGGCATAGGGAGAGGGCCGCTGAACATCGCCGGGCTGCCGGTCTACCGCGACGGCCGGGGCGGCATCGGCACTCCCACGAGCGACCACGAACGCACCAAGCTCGGGCTGTCCACCACCCGCCTGCTGGCCGTGGTCAACGGATACGACGGCAACCGCGAGGGAGTGCTCGCCTGTGCGACGTACATGCGGGAGCTGTTGAAGAAGCATGCCGGTTCGGACGGAGGAGACATCACGCTGTTCTAACCCTTGCGGGAAAGCGCGGCGGAAGGCGGGGAAGCCCCTGCCTTCCGCCGCGCCCGTCTTCTCGCGAAAGGGAACGCCCCTCCCCCTACGCGCCGGCGGACGGCCTCCCGTCCTCGCCGTCTTCTCGTGAAAGGGAACGATGCCGATGTCCACGTCCATGCCCGCGGCGGAACCGCCTTCCTTACCGGGCTTCATGTCCCGTCTTCCCGGCAACGAACCGTCGACGGCCGCAAGGCTTGCGCCGGCCGGGACCCATTCCGAAAGCCTTCCGGCATCCGGCCTGCGCCTCGTCCCCTTTCCCTTCCCGCCGGCACAATCCACCGCGACGGCGGTCTGCCGGCGGGCTTCCGGCCTGCATCCCCTCGGCGGACACGTCCATGGCCGCAAGGCTTGCGCCGGCCGGGACCCATTCCGAAAGCCTTCCGGCATCCGGC
>CAYPMY010000026.1:18647-21105 GCA_964412085.1 uncultured Paraprevotella sp.
CGGTCTGCCGGCGGGCTTCCGGCCTGCATCCCCTCGGCGGACACGTCCATGGCCGTCCGGCGGCGGGACTTCGCCCCGCGCTCCCGCGGACGCACAAGCCCCCAGGCGCGGCCATGGCCGCGCCCCCGCCCTGCCGTGTCGCATGGACCGGAGGGGGCTTCCCGCTCCGGGCGAACGCAATGCCTCCGGCGCGGACGTGTCCCGCCGCCCAATCTCCCGGGACGGGTTCGGGCTTGCGGGATTCGAGGCTCCGACGGCCACGCCCGCGAACGCCCTTCTCCCTCAAGATGCCGCCCCGCCCCCATGGACAGGCCGGGGGCGGGGACAAAGCCGACGCTCTCCCGGACATAACCGAAAGAAACAGGGAACTTCCTCGCTTTTTCCCGTTATTTCCTAACTTTGCATACGAAATCAAAACCGGTCGTGAATGAAAGCAGCCGCGCTCTGCCTGTTCTTGGGACTGTCCGCGCAAGTACAGGCGCAAATGAAACAACCCTCCCCTGCCGTGTTCGTATTCGCGGGGGACTCGGTATTCCCCATGGATGCCGTAACGAGCCAAACCGAAATCAAGAAAGGCTGGGACATACAAGGCATCAACGTAGGGCGAAAGACAAAAAGATACTTTTCGGGGGCACGGGCAAGGCAAACCACCGGCCGCCGACCCAAGTTCGCCATCTACCCCAAAACGCAGGATCTGAACGACTATGCCCTGATCCGACTGAAAGAAAGACGGGGCTTCCGTTACTTGCCCGCCTCCGAATTCAAAGACTGCGACTACACCCGTGTGGAATTAGGGCTTTTCGACATCGAGAGCCTTCCGGGGTTAGGATTCGCCGTCACACCGCTCGCGCCGCTTGTTCCCGGGGAATACATATTGGTGGATCTTTCCCAAAAGCCCGTCAACCAGTACGGGGATGTCAAAGCATTTGATTTCACGGTAGGAGAATAACCGTTCCCCGGAGTACAGGATTGCCGACCCGCCCGGATTCCCCCGCCCCACGGTTCCATTGGCGCCGGTGCCTCCCGAGGCTTCGGCTGTGCCGGCGGGTTGCGGCCTCGCCATGCGCCGCCACGCGTGTCGCGGGAAAGGAAGCGGTCTCGGACACGCGGCATCCGAACGGAGGGTCATCCCGCGTCGAAGCACGTCGCGGCGCCGCGGTCGAGAGGCACGGGCGCGCCCCTGTCCGTAATCCGGGTACGAATACCCGCAACACAGGTAACAGGCTCCCCGGAAAAGCCGCGTGTCTCCGCGCCATCGATTTCAAAACGACAAGAACACCTGTCCATGATATTAGAAGGCATCAACTCGCCGGAGGACGTGAAGAAATTGTCCATGGAAGAGCTTCAACCCGCCGGCCGGGGAAACGCGCGAGGCGTCGTCGCGCCGCCCGAGCCGCCGCGGCGGCCATTTCGGCCCGGACTTCGGCATGGCGGAAGCCACCGTCGCCCGCCGCTACGGCACAAGCCCCGTGAAGGGGCTCGACTTCGGCGCGCGCAAGGAATTCGCGGGCCGCTTCGACGCGGCGGCGTTCCCCCGCGACAACCGCCTGACGGCGGGACAGATTGCCGAAGACATCCTCGCGCAGTGGCAAGCCCCCGCATGACAAAACGGGAAACGCCCTGCCGGAGTCCCGTCCCCTCCGCCCCGCGGGCCTCTCGCGGGACGGGTGACATTTTGTCATTCCCGTTCGGAATGCGGCGCGTATTCCGAAGAAAATCCGGGCCGGAAGATTTCAAGCGATTCTCGCGCCGTCGGGGAAATCCGGAAAGAAAGCTTTTCCCCCTTTCCGGCCGCCATTTTGTTACCCGCCGCCCCGCACCGTGCGGAGGAACCCCCGGCGCGCGTCGCCCCCGCAGGCATTTCCCTTTCATTCTGCCACTCCGTCCAGGCACGCCTTTCCTCCCCAAACAGAGGTTTCCAGGGCGTTCGAAACCCTTCCATCCTCCGCCGGACGGACATTTACGGCAGGAAACACCGACAACGGGCTCCCGTCCTGCGCCGAACGGGAAATTTCTTTCAGCCGAACGATTCTCCGTCCGGCTGAGATTAAAATCCGGGAATGCGCGATAGGAGCAAAAGGATAGGGGAAACGTGAAAAACACGCCCTGTCCCTTTAACACATCACTCCCAGATTGCCTTTTTCATTTTCCCTGAGACCGGGGAAAAGCTGACAATATGACATGAAAACGCATGAACCCGGAAGGAAAAACTTTCTTCCCGCGACGCCGGCGGTTTCCCTCAAAAAGGCTATCTTTGCAGGCAGGAACAAACCCTTATGCCTACATGGACAAGAAAAGCACCGTCCCCGGCCTTTTCGGGCAGAAGCATGCCAGCCGAGACTACACACAGGAGAATTTCCGGGGGAAGAACCGATCCGACAGCTCTTTCCCGGCTTCGCTGGCGGCCTATATGTCTTACAAAAACATAAATCCCGTATATTTATGCGTGGACAAGGAC
>CAYPMY010000027.1:0-9531 GCA_964412085.1 uncultured Paraprevotella sp.
CTTTCCACGACATGTGTCCGACCCGCCTTAAATGGACAAGATGCCCAACACGTTGATCAACTCTTTCTTCACCGGCTTGTCGCTCTTGATGGCGTTGCAGAACGGGACATATACCACTTCGTCGTTCCTGATGCCGACCATCACGTTACGCTGCCCCTCGCGCAAGGCCGTAATGGCGCCGACCCCCAGGCGGGAAGCCAGGATGCGGTCGTAGGCGCTCGGGGAACCGCCGCGCTGCAGATGCCCGAGGATGGACACGCGCACATCGAACCCGGGATATTCCTTCTTCACGCGGTCGGCATAATACATGGCGCCGCACTTGGGGCTTTCGGACACGATGACCATGCTGGAACTCTTGCTCTTGCGGATGCCCCGGCTGATGAACTGTTCCAGCTGATCGGCGTTGGAAGAATCTTCGGGAATGATGGCGGCTTCCGCCCCGCTGGCAATCGCGCTGTTCTGCGCCAGGAAGCCGGCGTCGCGCCCCATCACCTCGATGAAGAATATGCGCTCGTGCGAAGTCGCCGTGTCACGTATCTTGTCCACGCATTGCACAATGGTGTTCAGCGTCGTGTCGTAACCGATTGTGGAATCCGTTCCGCTCAGGTCGTTGTCGATGGTGCCTGGCAGGCCGATGCACGGCACATCGAACTCCTCGGCAAAGATGCGCGCGCCCTCGAGCGAACCGTTTCCTCCTATGACGACCAAGGCGTCGATTCCCTGCCCCACCATGTTGTCATGAGCTTTCCTGCGATACTCGGGGACAAGGAAATCCTTGCTGCGGGCAGTCCTCAGGATTGTCCCTCCCCTTTGGATGATGTTGCTCACGTCTTCCGTCGTGAAATCCCGGATTTCGTTGTTGATCAGACCCTCATAACCGCGGTATATGCCTTTCACCTTCAAGCCGTCCGCTATCCCGGCGCGCGTGACGGCACGGATAGCGGCGTTCATTCCCGGGGCATCTCCCCCGGAAGTCAGAATGCCTATGCAATTAATCCTTCCCATGTCAGATGAATATGAATGACGCTGCAAAGATACGAACAAAAACAAGAAGCGCATCCATTTTCCTGCCTTTTTAATTGCATGGTTATGCCTTTTATCGTAACTTTACGCCCGATTGCAAACAACATAATGTCTAACATTTATCAATCTTAATTATTTTCATTAGATGGCAGAATTAAAAAACGTGGCACCGTTGGCGGAGTTCGACTGGAATGCCTATGAAAGCGGCGACGCCCAGGCGAACGAGAGCCGCGAAGCTCAGGAAAAGGCCTACGAAAGCTCTTTGAACAAAGTAAGCGACCACGAGGTGGTCGACGGAACGGTTATCTCGATGAACAAGCGCGAGGTGGTGGTGAACATCGGCTTCAAGTCAGACGGCATCATCCCGATGAGCGAATTCCGCTACAATCCCGACTTGAAGGTGGGAGACAAGGTAGAAGTTTACATCGAAAGCCAGGAGGACAAGAAGGGACAGCTCGTCCTTTCCCACAAGAAGGCGCGCGCCACCCGTTCCTGGAACCGCGTGAACGAAGCCCTCGAGAAAGAGGAAATCATCAAGGGCTACATCAAATGCCGCACGAAAGGCGGCATGATCGTGGACGTGTTCGGCATTGAGTCTTTCTTGCCGGGCTCGCAAATCGACGTGAAACCCATCCGCGACTACGACGTGTTCGTGGGGAAGACCATGGAGTTCAAGGTCGTCAAAATCAACCAGGAATTCAAGAACGTCGTCGTTTCGCACAAGGCTCTCATCGAAGCCGAACTGGAACAACAGAAGAAGGAAATCATCAGCAAGCTTGAAAAAGGACAGGTGCTCGAGGGCACCGTCAAGAACATCACCTCCTACGGCGTCTTCATCGACCTGGGCGGCGTGGACGGCCTGATTCACATCACCGACCTTTCCTGGGGGCGCGTGAACGACCCGAAGGAAGTGGTACGGCTTGACCAGAAAATCAACGTGGTCATCCTTGACTTCGACGACGAGAAGAAGCGCATCGCTTTGGGACTGAAGCAGCTGACGCCGCATCCTTGGGACGCTCTGGACCCGGACCTGAAAGTAGGGGACAAGGTGAAAGGCAAAGTCGTCGTGATGGCCGATTACGGCGCGTTCATCGAAATCGCCCCGGGCGTGGAAGGCCTGATTCACGTGTCGGAAATGTCTTGGAGCCAGCACCTGCGCTCCGCGCAGGACTTCATGAAGGTGGGCGACGAGGTGGAAGCCGTCATTCTGACCCTTGATCGCGAAGAGCGTAAGATGTCCTTGGGCATCAAGCAGCTGAAGGCCGACCCGTGGGAAAACATCGAGGAGAAGTACCCCGTGGGGTCCAAGCATACGGCCAAGGTACGCAACTTCACGAACTTCGGCGTGTTCGTCGAGATAGAAGAAGGCGTGGACGGCTTGATTCATATCTCCGACCTTTCTTGGACAAAGAAAATCAGGCACCCGTCCGAATTCACGCAGATTGGCGCGGAAATCGGGGTCCAGGTGCTGGAAATCGACAAAGAGAACCGCCGTCTGAGCTTGGGCCACAAGCAGCTTGAGGAGAATCCTTGGGATGTGTTCGAGACCATATTCACGGTGAACTCTATCCATGAAGGCACCATCGTGGAGATGTTAGACAAGGGCGCCGTGATCCAACTGGAATACGGCGTGGAAGGCTTTGCCACTCCGAAACATCTGGTGAAGGAAGACGGTAGCCAGGCCCAACTGAACGAAAAGCTGAAGTTCAAGGTAATCGAGTTCAACAAGGGAAGCAAACGGATCATCCTGTCCCACAGCCGCATCCACGAAGACGCGCAGCGCGCCGAAGCCAAAGAGGCCAGGAAGAACGCCAACAACGCCAGGAAAGGAGCCAAGAAAGAGGGGACCCCGATGATTCAAAACCAAGCCGCCTCCACCACCTTGGGCGACATCGACGCACTGGCCGCACTGAAGGCCCAGATGGAAAAAGGCGAATAACCCCCACATCCCCGGACGGGAAAGATGCGAGAGAAAGGGCGATGAGGGACAATCATCGCCCTTTCTCATGCGTCCCCGCGCAATGGGGCTCATATCCGGAAGCCATGGAAAAGTTTGAACTGACAATATTGGGGTGCGGGTCCGCGCTGCCTACCACGCGGCACTTCGCCACGTCGCAGGTCGTCAACATCCGCGAGAAGCTATACATGATTGACTGCGGCGAAGGCACCCAGCTCCAAATGAGGCGCTCGCGACTGAAATTCTCGCGGCTGAACCACATATTCATCTCCCACCTGCACGGCGACCACTGTTTCGGCCTAATGGGACTCGTCTCGACCTTCGGCTTGTTAGGGCGCACGGCCCCTTTGCACGTGCACGCCCCGGCGGCATTCGGCCCCGTGCTGCAAAGCCTGCTGGGCTTCTTCTGCAAGGGACAGGACTTCCACGTCGAGTTCCATCCCGTGGACACTTCGCGCCATGCCTTGATCCACGAAGACCGCTCCGTTTCCATTTACTCCATACCCCTGCGCCACCGCATCGAATGCTGCGGGTTCCTGTTCCGGGAGAAAGCCACCCTGCCGCACATCCGGCGCGACATGATCGACTTTTACCGCATCCCGGTTTGTGAAATCAACAACATCAAAAACGGGATGGACTGGACCGCGGAAGACGGCACGCTTGTCCCGAACCACCGGCTTACCACCCCGTCCGACCCGCCGCGTTCTTTCGCCTATTGCTCGGACACGCGCTATCTTCCCGGGCTCGCCCAGTACGTCCGGGAGGCAGACTTGTTGTTCCACGAAGCCACATTCCTGCACGAAGACCTGCCACGGGCACAAGAGACGTTCCATACCACGGCCCTGCAGGCGGCCACGCTCGCACGCGACAGCCAAGTCAAGAAGCTCTGCATCGGCCACTTTTCGGCACGGTATGAAGACGAGAGCCTGTTCCTGAAAGAAGCCCAAGGCATATTCGAGCCTACCATCCTCGCAAAAGAGAACCTTCTCATAAAAATATAATGAGGGGAAAAGGCGTTTTTTACACGATAAAATTTGTTTCTTTCGTTGGGAATGCCTACATTTGCGCCGTTAGGACAAACGAAGGACAAGACTATGACGAGAAAGACGCTTCTTCTGATGCTGGCGGCGTTCCTCCTGATCAGCGCGGGAGTGTGCCGGGCGCAAGAGGAGAATAGCGAGCCGGAGGCCGGGCTTTCGGCCACGTCCATAGTCGTGAAAGGTTCTGCCTTGTCGGTCTATAACGCCAGCGGAAGCATATTGGAGATTTTCTCCCTGACGGGCACCAAGGTGGCGGCGATAAGGATCGACAGCAACGAGAAGACGGTAATCTTGTCTCTGAAGAAAGGCTGTTATATATTAAAGGTAAACGAAGTAGTACGCAAGATTTCCATCCATTAGTCCATGCAAGGGGATTTTCCCGTCTCCTTGGCCTTTCCCTCTTCTGTCTGGCCATAGCTTCGTGCCATGAAAGGAAAAGGAACGCTAACGCCGGCATCCGGTTGGACGACCTCGCGGAGTGGGACACGCGGGAATACAGCTTGTCCAGCCGGAAAATACGACATGAAATCGACAGCCTGCGGCTGCTTCCTCCGAGGATGTACGCCGACAGGTACGCCCGCGAGTACTATGCCTCCGGCACTCCTTTCCTCTGGATTACCCGCTCGGGGATAGACGAAAGGGCGGACACCTTGCTGGCCTATCTCCAGAAGGCGTCTCTGGCCGGCCTGCGGGAAAGCGATTTCTACATATCCGAACTTCAAACGGACCTGCGGCGAATCCGCCAACTGGATTTCGATTCCGGGAACGACATCAACGCCGTCTTCGGGCGCGCCGAGTTCCTGCTCACGAAAGCCTATCTCAGATACGTATGCGGGCAACGCTTCGGGTACGTCCGGCCGGACTATGTCTTCAACCGGTTAGAACAAACGGACACGGCACGGGAAGCCCCTTTCCGCCGGTTGTATGACATCGAAACGGAAAGCGCGGACGAGGGATTCGCCCGCAAAGCCCTCTCCCTCCTGGGAAACGGGGATTTCACCGGCTTCTTCCGGGACATACAGCCGGACAACCCGTTATACCGTCGGTTAACGAGCCTTTGCCTGCAAACGCAAAGTCCGGAAACGCGCCGCAAAGCCGCCGCCAATATCGAACGGAGCCGGTGGAGGCCCTCTCGCGCCGTACACGGCAAGTACGTATGGGTCAACCTGGCCGCCGCGACACTTTATGCCGTGGACGAGGACAAGCCGGAACATCTGGACATGAAGATATGCATCGGCAGCCGCAAGAGCAAGACCCCCATGCTGCAAAGCCGCATCGAGCGGGTGGACATGAACCCGTACTGGAACATCCCGTACAGCATCGTAAAAAAGGAGATAGCCCCGCGCCATGCGGGGGACGAGTCCTATTTCTCACGCAACCGCTACCATATCTTCAGCAAGGAAACCGGGGAAGAGCTGCCTCCTGCGGCGGTAACGGCCGAAATGCTCGCCAGCGGCCGCTACAGGATACGTCAGGACAACGGGGAAGGCAATTCGTTGGGAAGACTGATTTTCAGGTTCCCCAACGATTTCTCCGTCTACCTGCACGACACCGCCGACAGGCAGGCTTTCCATCGCGCGGACAGGGCCGTCAGCCACGGGTGCATCCGGATAGAGAAGCCGCTCGAACTGGCCGTCTTCTTGTTGGACGCACCCGAAGAAAGAACAGTAAACAGGCTCCGGGAGGCCGTCGGCCTGCCCCCGCTGGATTCATCCGCCCCCACGGAAAAGGAAGAAGGCGGACGGTTGACGGTGGGCGTACAACGTTTCGATCCTCCCATACCCGTCGTCATAGACTATTACACCCTGTATCCGAAACCGGGCGGCGGATGGGAAGAAAGCCCCGACCCATACGGTTACGACGAAATCTTGCTCGAAAGACTGGAATCTTTTTAAACCTTCTCCCCTTTCCGGGTGTCCTATCCAAACAACGACTCGCACCAGCATGAACCCCACGGAGGAAACGTCACTCGTCCGCCGGCTGAACCAGCCGGGACACCAGCGCCAAGCGTTCGAAGAAATGGTGAACCTTTACGGCCCGCGGCTGTACCGGCAAATCCGCCGCATGGTATACAGCCATGACGACGCCGACGACATCCTGCAGAACACGTTCGTCAAGGCATGGGTCAATTTAGACACTTTCCGCGGCGATTCCCGCCTGAGCACGTGGCTCTACCGCATCGCCACCAACGAGACACTGAACTTCCTGCAACGGAAGAAAGACACGACGGGGCTGGACGATGTCCCGTCGGCCGTCGCCGGCCGGCTGACGGCCGACGAATATTTCGACGGGGACGAAACGGAACTGCAATTGCAAAGAGCCATCGCCAGTTTGCCGGACAAGCAGCGCACCGTATTCCAACTAAAGTATTATGAAGAGATGAAATACGAGGAGATGAGCGGCATACTGGAGACCAGCGTCGGTGCCTTGAAAGCCTCCTACCACCATGCCGTGAAGAAAATATGCGATTTTTTGAAATCTCAAGATTAAACCTTTTGAACCCGGGAATATCAAACATACAGAGAAAGAAATGCCAGTCATGAAAGAAGAAGATTTCATCCGTGGAAAATACGGCTCCGGCAACCCGTTCAAGGTCCCGGAGGGGTATTTCGAGCAGTTCGCGTCCAAGCTGATGAGCAGACTGCCGGAAAAGGGGACGAGACCCGCCCTCTCCGTCCCCTCCCGCCGGCGGACACGGACACGCACGGCATGGTATGTCGCGGCTGCCGCCCTGTGCGGGGCCATGCTCGTCGGGACATATTACCTCCGCTCCGCAATCCGCCCCGAAGGCGAAAGCCCCGCGGCGCGATACGGGGAGACCACGGAGAGCGAAGACATCTACATGGACGACATGCTCGACTACGCCATGGTCAGCAACCACGAAATCGCCCTATACTTGACAGACGTGTATTAACCCGAAGACGTAAAACTATATGAGAAGGAAAATACTGCCCCTGTTCGTCCTGTCCTGCGTGCTCGGCCACATACGGGTCATGGGGCAACCGTCCAAAGGACAGTTCTCCCCCGAGGATTTCGTGAAGCACCTGGAGAGCTTCATCGCGCGCGAAGCGTGCCTGACCCCGGCCGAGGCCACGGCCTTCTTCCCCATTTTCCATGAACTGCATGACAAGCAACGGGGCATCAACTGGCAGATCATGGGGCTGAAGAAAAGAAGCCTGCCCGCCCGTTCGACAGACAGGGATTATTACAACCTCATCAAAGAAATCAACAAGTTGAAGATCGAGTCGGCCGAGCTGGAAGACGTCTACTACAAGAAGATGTGCAAAGCCGTCCCGGCGCGGAAAGTGCTTGAGGCCATGCAGGCCGAAGACCGCTTCCACCGCCGCATGCTGCGCAAGCTCGGCAACCGTCCGGACAGGCCCAAGAAGAAATAAGCACGGCCCGCAAGGCTGTGCTTGTCCGTCCTTAAGCCCATTTCTAAAGAATACATAAAAAAAGCCCCCTCCCTCTGCCGGCGACGGATTAATATTCGTAACTTTGAAGAAGATTACGACATAAAACCTGACAAGTCTTCATCCATGCTGACCACCCTCTGCATCCTTGTCCTTTCCGCCATGTTCTTTGTCAGCGGGAAGATACGCTCCGACATCGTGGCATTGTGCTCCCTGGCAGCCCTGCTGGTGTTCCATGTACTCACCCCGGAAGAAGCCCTGTCGGGATTCTCCAACCCCGTAGTCATCATGATGGTCGGCCTCTTTGTCGTGGGGGGAGCCATCTTCCAGACAGGACTGGCCAAGATGCTCAGCTCGCGCATCCTCAAGCTGGCCGGGAACAGCGAGCTGCGCCTGTTCGTCCTCATCATGGCCGTCACATCGGCCATCGGCGCCTTCGTCAGCAACACCGGCACCGTGGCCTTGATGCTCCCGATCATCGTCAGCCTGGCGGCGTCCAATCCCCGCATGAACGCCAGCCGGCTGCTTATGCCGCTGGCCTTTGCCAGCAGCATGGGCGGCATGATGACCTTGATAGGCACGCCTCCCAACCTTGTCATACAGAACACGCTGACAGACGCCGGCTACCCCGGCCTCTCTTTCTTCTCGTTCCTTCCCGTAGGGCTCGTCTGCGTGGCCGTAGGCACCGTCGTCCTGCTGCCGCTCAGCAAGATGTTCTTGTCCAAGCGGGGCGCGGGAAACCGCACGGGCAGGCATTCCGGGAAGTCGCTCAAAGAGCTGGTGCGCGAATACGGGCTCTCCGACAACCTCTTCCGGTTGAGGATTCCCGCCAAGTCCGCACTGAAAGGAAAGACCATCGTGGACCTGGACATACGCCACAGGTACGGGCTGAACATCCTGGAAGTGAGGAGAGGAGAGGCTTCGCAACACCGTTTCCTGAAAACCATCACGCAAAAACTGGCCGAACCGGACACCGTCCTGCAGGCAGAGGACATCCTGTACGTCAAAGGAGATTTCGAACAAGTGAACGCCTGGGCCGAAGAGCACCGGCTTGAGATCCTCGACGTCCGGGCTTCGGAAGACACACGCAGAGACCGCTCGCTGGACTTCTATGACATAGGCATCGCGGAAATCGTCTTGATGCCGGCCTCAAGAATCGTCAACCACACGATAAAGGAAATAGGCTTCAGGGACAAGTTCAATGTCAATGTGCTGGGCTTCCGCCGCAAGAAAGAATACCTGCTGCGGGACTTGGGCGACCTTCGCATCCGCCCGGGCGACGTGCTGCTCATACAAGGCACGTGGGGCGACATCTCGCGGTTGAGCAAAGAGGGGGAAGACTGGGTCGTGCTGGGAGAGCCGCTTGACGAGGCGGCCAAGGTGACCCTGGACTACAAAGCCCCGCTGGCGGCGGCCATCATGATACTGATGGTCGCCATGATGGTGTTCGACTTCATTCCCGTAGCCCACGTCACGGCAGTCATGATAGCCAGTATCCTGATGGTGCTGACGGGATGTTTCCGCAACGTGGAAGCCGCCTACAAGACCATCAACTGGGAGAGCGTCGTGCTGATTGCCGCCATGCTTCCCATGTCGTCGGCCTTGGAAAAGACGGGAGTGGCCGAGTTCATATCCGACAGCCTTGTCGACGGGCTGGGCCGCCACGGCCCGCTGGCGCTCATGGCCGGAATCTATTTCACGACCTCCCTGATGACCATGTTCATCAGCAACACGGCGACGGCCGTATTGCTGGCGCCCATAGCCTTGCAAAGCGCGCAGCAGATCGGGGCGAGCCCCGTCCCCTTCCTGTTCGCCGTCACGCTCGGCGCCAGCATGTGCTTCGCGTCCCCGTTTTCCACCCCGCCCAACGCGCTGGTCATGCCTGCCGGCCAATACACCTTCATGGATTATGTCAAAGTCGGACTGCCGCTGCAAATCATCATGGGGGTTGTCATGATATTCGTCCTGCCCCTGCTTTTCCCCTTCTGACTTTGCTCCCGGAACGGCGGCGCCCTCAACCCGGGGCAACGTCCCGGGCGCGCCCCCGACCCGCGTCAGGACATCGTTTTTCCAATCTCTTGCGGTTGGTTTTCCAATC
>CAYPMY010000027.1:9631-20668 GCA_964412085.1 uncultured Paraprevotella sp.
TTTTCCAATCTCTTGCGGTTGGTTTTCCGTCCGGTGCAGAATGGTTTCACGCCGGGAGGCAGACAATCCTTGCCTCCCGGGAAGCCGCGGGAAGCCTCCTTGGACAAAAAGGCACGCGACACGGCCGGAACGGGGCAGGCCGAAAGGCGTCTTGACATGGCGGGCGCGGGAAACGGCAAAGCGTCCCCCGCGCCCCGAACTCCCCAAGGCCGCGGCACGGGGCCCGGCGCCTGCGCGTTTCGCGGCCCCGGGAATCCGTTCCGTGCCCGGCAGGCACATAGGGGCAGGGCGGACATCAAGGAACGGGAATCCCCCGAAACGCCGCGCGCATCCCCCGCCGGGGCGTCCGGCAGGCCCCGGCACGTCGTGCCCGCCCCCGCCTGCCGGGACGTTTCCGCGCCGACGGCATATAAACGGATGCCGTACAGGCATCATGGAGAAGCGGGGCGCTTACAAGTCGCCCCGCTTCTCCAGTTCTTTCGCCTCGTTCCAAAGCGCGTCCATTTCCCCCAGGGTCATCTCCTTCAAGGGCCGCCCCAGGCGGATGGAATGCCGCTCCACATAGTCGAAGCGCCGGATGAACTTGCGGTTCGTGCGCTCCAGGGCGTTGTCCGGATTGACGTGGTAAAGCCTCCCGGCATTGACCACGCTGAAAAGGAAGTCGCCGAATTCGTCGGTGGATTTCTCCTTGTCCCCCTTGGCCAGTTCGGCCTGCAATTCGCCGAGCTCTTCTCTCACCTTATCCCATACGTCTTCTTTCTTCTCCCAGTCGAAGCCGACGTTGCGCGCCTTGTCCTGGACGCGGTAGGCCTTGATGAGCGAAGGCAAGGCTTCCGGCACGCCTCCCAGCACGCTCTCGTTGCCGTCCTTCTCCTTCAATTTGATTTGTTCCCAATTCCGGCTCACCTGGCCCGCCGTGTCGGCCTGCGCCCCGCCGTACACATGCGGATGGCGGAAAATCAGCTTGTCCGTCAGCCTGCCGCACACGTCCGCTATGTCGAAGTCCCCCGTCTCGCTGGCAATCTTGGCATAGAAGCACACGTGCAGAAGCACGTCGCCCAGCTCCTTGCAGATATTCTTCTTGTCGTCTTTCATCAGGGCGTCGCACAACTCGAAGGTTTCCTCTATCGTGTTCGGCCGCAGGCTCTCGTTCGTCTGTTTCCTGTCCCACGGACACTTCTCGCGCAGCGTGTCCAACACGTCGAGGAGACGCCCGAAAGCCTCTAATTTTTCTTCTCTGCTATGCATGGATGTTTCTGTTTGTCCTGCAAAAATACGCTTTTTCCCCGGCATCGCCCAATGCCGGCG
The DNA here is from genome assembly GCA_964412085.1 of uncultured Paraprevotella sp. Taxonomy (GTDB): domain Bacteria; phylum Bacteroidota; class Bacteroidia; order Bacteroidales; family Bacteroidaceae; genus Paraprevotella. The sequence goes on from CAYPMY010000027.1 coordinate 10,940, forward strand.
GAACATTTTTGCCCTGCACCGGCGGCATGGCCCCGGCGGGCACGGCGGAGGCCGGCTTCTGCGGCGGCAGGAAGAAGAGATGCCCGCCGGCGGAACCTTGACGGCGCATGCCCGGCGTCGCCGGCGTGCCTCTTCGGGGAGCGGCCGGCGAAAAGAAAAGGGGGAGGATGCCCCCACGGCTCTTGCCGTCCGGGCATCCTCCCCGCCTTGCCGTCCGCCCCGGCTTCCGCAGGCCCGCTCCCGCCTGCCTGCGCCCGGCGCCGGAAGCCGCCTTACTTGCAAAAGACCTTCCGCACCTTGCCGTCGGGGGACTTCACGATGTTGACCGCACCACGACGGAGCGCGTCCAAGCGTTCGCCGGTTACCGAGAATATCCGACAGCCGTCTCCCATGCTCCCGGCCTGCACTGCATGGATGCCCGAGCCCTCCTCAAACTTAGCCTGGGCCTCCTCCGCGTCTTTCTTGATTTGCTTTATAATGTTGTAAGTCCCGGCATAGTCCACCGCATAACTTTCCGTGAACAGCCATCCGGCGTACAGGCTGTCGATCTCATGTTTCTGCCGGTCGATGACCGTTTCTGCCGAATCCAGTTCATCCTCAAAATCAGCGGCCACGTCCGCACATTCGGCCGCGATGCTCTCCCGGGCTTCCTGCAACTGCCCATAAAGATTGTCTATCCGTCGCAAGGCCTTGTCGTACACCGCCTTGTTCCTCGCCTCCAACCATTTGTAGTTGTTGGCAATCAAGGTGTCCGTCAGTTCCCGCCCGCGCGTGAGGTATTTCCCGTCCGCCTCGTCGGGGCTCCTGTCCACGCAATAATCCATCAGGATGACTCCCGTAGGCCCCGCGTCGTGCGTCTTCAGATATTCTATGACGGCCGCGTTCGTGTATGTCGCGTTCTCGCGGTAGCCGTTCGCCGTGGATATTCCTCCGGGATAGGCCGACGTGAAGTTGAACACCCACACCACCTCCGACGCGTCTTTCGTCACGTGTTTCGTGCTGTAGGTCAGCATCTGGGTCACAGCGTCGACTTTCGCGGTCACGCCCCCTTCTTCGTCTTTCGTGTTGGCATAATCCTGCACATACAAAGGAGACTTATAATCCGCCGCCGCGCTCTCCCCCACGATGCTGCAAGAAGACTGCGCGTTCCAGTCCAGCCATCCGCACCAGCTCTGTAAGAACCCGCCCGTGATAGGCTTGTCGGCATACTGGTCGCGGCTCAGCAGCAAGATTTTCCCCCGCATGTCCCCTACCGTCAAGTCCCGCCGGAACGGGATGAAAAAGTCCTTCAAATCCTCGCGCGACAGCAACTCGCGCAACAGGGTCACGTAAGTGTCCTTGTCGGTGTCGTAACCGTCAGCGTACAGGCAGTGGACGACCGCGAATTCGGAAGGATGGGCTTTCAACGAATCCCGCAACAGGAACAAGGCGTCGTCGAAACGGAGTTGGGTCTCGGCCATCCCGTGGTTGATGTTCAGATAACCGTCCTTGACTTTCGGACGGAAATCGAATGCACGGATGCCGATGGACCACTGCGCGGCCACGTCCACGTCCTGGCACTGGGAGAAGGTTGCCAGACTGACCCCGTTCCCCGTGGCGGCGTCATGCGTTCCCGGGATAGACACTTGGGATACGAAAAGGTTGTCCGGCAGACGTTTCATCCAGTCTCCCGCTTCCACATGGGCACTCATGCAAGGCATCAGCAACAAAGCAAAGTAAACTTTTCTCATGATTCTTAAGATTTGGTTTTGAAAGTTTCTGAAAATGTTTTTCTTCCTGTTACAAAGAAAACAAATGTTTCCAAGATCCGAATGGCAATCAGGCGGGAAAAAAAGGAGCGGAGGCCGATTTTAGCATAAAATAACACAAGGGGACGGGCTGAAGCCCCCACGCTTTCACAGCCGAGACCTCGTCCGGGTCCGTCGCAAGGCGCCGGGACGCATATCGCCGCCCCGAAGCGCGGCCCCGTTCCGCCCGCCGCGCCCCTCACCGTTCCGGGAGGAAGCCGGGAAAGGGAATGCCCTCACCGGCAGCCGCCGCTTTCCCGAAGACTCCTTTGGAACCAAAAAGGATTGCGACGTTCCCCACAAAAAGGAGGATCCCGCAACACGATGAAACAGCGGGGCGGGGATTCGGGGCAAGCGGGAAAGGCAAAGTCCCACACGACGCGCGACCACGGAAGGAAACCGGCGGAAAGGCCCAACAGCGCGGCTCGTGCCAGCGCAAAAGGCGGCGTTTCCTTCCCCGACGACGCGCCGTTCACCTGCAAGTCATTCCGTCCCCTCCCCCTATCTGACAAACGAATCGACAAGGAAGTAAACTCCAAGGCCGGAAAGCCACCCCACCATGACCTTGCCGGATATGTGGCGGAAATACCACCAAATGGAAACGTTCTCGCTTTTCATCAACGCATACCCGGCAGTGGAGCCGATGGAAAGCAGACAGCCGCCGATGCCCCCGCTATAGGCCACCAATTGCCAGTACTGGCCATTCAACGCGAATGAACGGAGGTATTCCGGGTTCACGACGGGAATGTTTTCCGTCATCCCTGCCACATCATACATGGATATGCTGGTCAGCACAAGCGCCACGTTGTCCAAGAAAGCGGAGATTCCTCCCAATATCAAACTGTACACGTAGATATTGTGGATGTATTGGTCGCACCATACGGCAACCGCATGGAGCGCCCCCGTCTCCTGAATGGCGGAGATGGCCATGCTTACCCCTATGAAGAACAAGATGGTCTGGATGCTCTCAGCCTGCATGAAACGCGGCGTGGGGCGGAAAAAAGGCTGGTCGGACTTGATCAGCCGCCGATTGCACAACTCGTTCACGACGCTGAAGATCGCCAGTACGCACAAAGCCCCGACAAAAGGGGGCAGCTCGGTCAGCTTATGAAACGTGGGAATAAACCACAGCCCCCCGATTCCCACGAAAAGCATCAAGATACGTTGCCAGCGTGTCAATGTCGTATCATCTCCCCGATAACGGATGCGGGGCGTATTGATATCCACCTGTTCCGGCAATTTGTTGGAAATCAGATAAGCGGGAATCGCCACGGCTACAATGGACGGCAGGAACATGGCGCCCGAGAAGCTTGACGGCGTGACCGCTCCCTTGACCCACAGCATCAAAGTAGACACATCGCCGATTACCGTAAGGCAACCGCCGGCATTGGCCGCGATGACAATGACCGCCCCGTAATATAGGCGGAAACGCCCTCCGGGCAACAACTGGCGCACGATGGCAAACATCATCAGAGCCGTGGTCAGGTTGTCGAGGTTGGCCGACAAGACATAGGTCATGAAAGCCACCATCCACAAAAGATGCTTGCTGTTGCGGGTCGTGATCCACTCGCTGATGAAATCAAAACAACCGTTCGTGTTCAACAAGTCAACGATGGACATCGTGGCCAAAAGGTAAAGCACGATCTGACAAATATCCGCCACGTGGCCGATAAAAACATGATTGGCGATAAAATCCTTAAGGGAAGCGGCGTCGGAGGCGTTCCCGCCCAAGAAATCGGCGTACTCCTCCGCGTATTTCATTTCCACATACTCTTTTCCACCCACCATGTAGAGTGTCCAGACGATAACCCCGAGGAACATCGCCACCGCAGCTTTGTTGATATTGGTGATATGTTCGGTCGCAATGGCGCAATATCCCAACAGCAAAACGATGGCGATTACTACGGTCATGGAAGACAGATGAAAGAAAGAGAGAGCGACAAACGGGACTCGAACCCGCGACCCCCGGCTTGGGAAGCCAATGCTCTACCAACTGAGCTATTGTCGCAAATCAGGTACAAAGGTATATCTTTTCCTGGAAAAGGAAGCCTCGTGTCCGGGTTTCTTGTTTGCGTATTAATATACTTTAACTTTACCCGCCAGGGTTTTGCATTTTTCCCTTAATGCCGCCTGATCGGCATCCAACTTGTCCCAGCAAACCACCACTCCCATACGGCGTCCCACATGAGCTTCGGGCTTCCCGAAAATACGCAGGCAAGTGTTCGTTGCCGCGCAGACTTCCTCTTCGCCGGAATACTTCGGCGCTCCGTGGCTTTCCACGTCCGAAAGAATGACCGCACTGGCTCCCATCCGCTCTTGTGTAATCCCCGGTATCGGCAAGCCTAAAACGGCACGGCAGTGCAATTCGAATTCCGAAAGATTTTGCGTACCCGCCAAAGTTACCATCCCCGTATCATGCGGACGGGGACTCAACTCGGAAAATATCACACCGTCCTTATGGCTCAAGAAGAATTCAACTCCCCAAATCCCTGCGCCGGTCAGAGCCCGCGTGATTTTCTCCGCCATGCCCTGCGCGTCTTTCAACATTCCGGGGGAGACGGCAGCCGGTTGGAAGCTTTCACGGTAATCCCCTCCTTTTTGTACGTGGCCGATAGGCTCGCAGAACAAGGTAGGCCCGTTCCGTTGGGTCACTGTCAGTAACGTGATTTCGCTGTCGAAAGGAACGAACTGCTCCACAATGACTTCCTTCACGTCGCCACGAGCCCCCTCGCATGCATATTCCCAAGCGTGTGCCAAATCCGCCGGACTGTCCGCTTTGCTCTGCCCGTGCCCGGAAGAACTCATCAAAGGCTTGACGACGCAGGGGAAGCCTACCGCATCGGCCGCGGCTTTCAACTCGTCGAAGGTTTTTGCATAACGATAATCCGCCGTTTTCAATCCGAGTCCCGTATGAGCCAGTTCCCTGATTTCTTTTCGGTTCATGGTGAAATTCACGGCCCGGGCACTCGGTACGACCTGGATGCCCATTTCCTCGCAATCGTACAGCTTCTCCGTCCGGATGGCTTCTATTTCGGGGACGATGATATCCGGTTTGTGCTTTTCCACTACGGCCATCAACGCATCCCCGTCGAGCATGTGGAATACCTCGCACTCGTCTGCCACCTGCATGGCCGGTGCATGCGCATACGAATCGCAAGCAATCACATACTGCCCTTTGCGCTGGCACGCAATGGCGAACTCTTTCCCTAATTCTCCAGATCCTAACAATAAAATTCTTTTCGTCATAAGGATATCTTCATCATGTACCGGCAACCTTATCGTTGTTCCTGATGTTGCTCGCGCAGAAGGTCGTTCACCGTTTTCACCGGATTGAACGTACTCAGCGGCACTTCCACGAACACCGTATTCCAATCGCTCATAGCCCCATTCCACAGGCCGGGCAACTCCAAAGCCTTGAGCTCTTTTCCGTTTTTGCTCTTACGGGAAATGAATCCCGTGTTGCGGTCCACGTAGTCGGGCAGGTTGAACTTGTTCCCTTTATAATCCCTCACTGCACAGACCAAATCCACGGGATTGAAATGCGTCCCGTTCTTGAACATGGCCACGTATTCCGGGTTCCGGGTGTCAATCTGGCTTCCTTCAAGGATTTGCAATGAAACCGTCCCGTCGCTGTTGTAAGCAAAAAAGGGGCCGCCTCCCGGTTCTCCCGCATTTTTCACCATGCCGCAGACACGCATCGGACGGTTCAACTTCTTACGCAAATAAATCACGAGTTCCGCGTCTTCCAGTTCTTTCACGTCCTCACGGCGGCAGAAGAGCGTCTGCTGGACAAACCTGATGATTTCTTCTATGTCCGCATGGCCGTAGTCTCCGCTGTCCAACTTGCGCAAATACGCGAAAGCCTTTCGCTGCAACTCCACCAGGATGCCGGCCAGCACTCGCTTGTAAGTAACCGTATCCCCTTTCAGGCGATCCGGGACCACGTTGTCTATGTTCTTCACGAAAACGACATCGGCCTGCAAATCGTTCAAGTTCTCGATAAGTGCCCCATGCCCGCCGGGACGGAACAAAAGTTTGCCGTCCGCACGGAACGGTTCGTCGTCCACCGTGGCAGCTATAGTATCCGTCGCCGGTTTCTGTTCGGAGAACGTGACATGGAACGTCACCCCGTATGCTTTTTCATACATCTGGAGCTTCTCCTCCACCAAAGCCTTGAACAAAGCCTTGTGTTCCGCACTCACCGTAAAGTGGACTTCGGCCTTTCCTTTGCTGGCGGCATACAAGGCCGCCTCCGCCAAATGTTCCTCCAACGGGGTGCGCGTGCCATTCCCATAACGGTGGAACTTAAGCAATCCTTTAGGCAACTGACCGTAATTCAGACCCTCCGGACGAAGCATGTTCGCCACGACCTTTTTATATTGACCAGATGCCACCAGGTCGCAAATCCCGCGGCCTTCATTTTTCTTGCATGCCGCATCCAATTCATCGTGGAACGCAAAGTCACGGATTCTCGCAAAGAAAGTCTTTTCGAAATCAGTGGTCGGCACATCGTATTCCGCATCCAGGAATTCAAACATGTCCTTGAACATACGGCTGGCGGCACCCGAAGCCGGGACAAACTTGCTTATTGCCTTCCCCTTCTCTTTATAAGCATCCCACACATCCTCATAATGCCTGCATTCTTCTGCCGAGGGAGCCAAAATGCCATAGGCCGACGAAGCGGCCGCTTTCAACTTCAAAAACGGGAATCCTTTCTTAAAAGTCTGCAACTGGTTCTCTATTTGCTCTTCGGTAATCCCCTTCCCGGCCAACAAGCCCCTGTCTTCTGCTGTCAACATATTTGAAATAATCGTTCAAAAACCCTCCCTAAAAAACGTCCAAATATAGGCTTTTTTAAGCAAACGGGTAAACGTTTCGGCAAAAAAAGCACTACCTTTGAAGAAAAATGGCGGACATGGAACAAAAAGCCTTTTTCTCCGCACAAGAAAAGGTGCGACTTGCACAGCTATATAGGGAACTTCTCAAACTTTCCGGCAACATACTTTATCCTGACGACTGCAGGAAACTGAAAACTTATTTGCTTGAGGCGGTACGCCGTAACCTTATTCAAAGAAACGTGTTCGGCATGAACCCAATCCTCAACGACATGGAAACGGCCTTAATCGTGGCCTCTGAAATCGGACTGACGCGCGGAGCCATCCTCGGCATCATGGTACATACTTGCGTACGTTGCGGTTACTGCACGCCGGAAGATGTGGAAAGGGAATTCGGAGTGGACGTGGCCGGCATCATCAGGGGGCTGAACCGCATTCTGGAATTGTATGAGAAGAACCCGAGCGTGGAAAGCGAGAACTTCAGGAGCTTGTTGCTGTCTTTTGCCGAAGACATGCGCGTTGTCCTCATCATGATAGCCAACCGCGTGAACATCATGCGCAAAATCAAAGACACAGAGAACAAGGATGCCCAGCTCAAGGTGTCGGAAGAGGCCGCTTACTTATACGCTCCGCTGGCTCACAAATTAGGGCTATACCGCCTGAAAAGCGAGCTGGAAGATTTGTCGCTGAAATATCTGGAGCACGATGCCTACTATTTGATAAAGGAAAAGCTGAACGCCACAAAAAAATCGCGTGACGAATATATCGAGAAGTTCATCCGCCCGATTGATGAAAAGTTGAAGAAGGCTGGCCTGAAATTCCACATGAAAGGACGTACCAAAAGCATACATTCCATCTGGCAGAAGATGAAGAAGCAACATTGCGGGGTGGAAGGCATTTACGATTTGTTCGCTATCCGCATCATTCTGGATTCTGCCCTCGAAAAAGAAAAAATGGAATGCTGGCAGGTTTATTCCATCATCACGGACATGTATCAGCCCAACCCTAAACGGTTGAGGGATTGGTTGTCCATCCCCAAAAGCAATGGCTACGAAAGCTTGCACATCACCGTCCTCGGCCCTGAGAACAAATGGGTGGAAGTGCAAATCCGGACTGAACGAATGGACGAAATAGCCGAACGGGGGTTGGCCGCGCATTGGAGATACAAAGGCATCAAAAGCGGGGAAAGCGGAGTGGACGAATGGCTCAACAACATACGCAACGCGTTGGAGAACAACGACGACCTTCAGCTCATGGACCAGTTCAAAATGGGCCTTTATGAAGACGAGGTCTTCGTGTTCACCCCGAAAGGGAATCTGTTCAAGTTCCCCAAAGGCGCCACCGTACTGGATTTCGCCTACGCCATCCACACCAATGTGGGCGACCATTGTGTCGGCGCCAGAATCAACGGAAAGAATGCTCCCCTCCGTCAAAGGCTGAACAGTGGAGACCAAGTGGAAATCCTGACCTCCAACAACCAGTCGCCCAAACAGGATTGGCTGAATTTCATCGTGACAGGAAAGGCGCGAACCAAAATCCGTCAGGCTCTCAAGGAAATGCAAGCCAAGCAAGGGGCCTTTGCCAAAGAATTGCTGGAACGCAAATTCAAAAACCGAAAGATAGAATACGACGAGCCGACCATGATGCACGTCATCAAAAAGCTCGGATTCAAAGTCGTGACGGACTTTTATAAAAGTCTGGCCGACGGAACGACGGACATCAACGAAGTGTTCGACTTGTACGCCGGACAACGAAAAATAGAGGCCGGAGTGGCTGAACACACTCCGGCTCCCAGTGCGGAGAACTACAATATCCCATCGGAGGCCGTGTTCAAGGCTAAAACGGACGATGACGTGTTGGTCATAGACCAAAACTTAAAGGGACTGGATTTCTCCCTGGCTAAATGTTGCCAACCGATATACGGGGACGACGTGTTCGGCTTCGTAACGGTGAACGGCGGCATTAAAATACACCGCCAGGACTGCCCTAACGCACAGGAACTCCGTAAGCGGTTCGGATACCGTATCGTCAAAGCCCGATGGACCGGCAAGCGGGGCAACCAATACCCTGTCACACTCAAAGTCGTCGGCAACGACGACTTAGGCATCGTGAACAACATCACGTCCGTCATCAGCAAGGAGGAAAAGATTTCATTACGAAGTATCAGCATCGATTCCCACGACGGCTTGTTCTCCGGGACACTGACCGTCATGCTCGACGATACAAGCAGACTGCAGCTACTGGAAAAGAAGCTGAAAACCATAAAAGGCGTGAAACAAGTGTCCCGCAACTGAAGCGGTCGCTTGTTTCACGCCTTATTATTTTCACCCCTCAATCTCGCCCAGCTCCAACCAACGCATAGACTTTTCGTCCAATTCATCGTTGAGGAGGGACAGGCGTTTGGACTTGTCCGTCAATTCTTCCACGGACAGCGTCCCGCTACACAAAGATTCCTCTATGTTTTTCTTCTCCGATTCGAGTGCCGCGATATCCTGTTCCAACAGTTCCATCTCCCGACATTCCTTGAACGTTCTTTTACGCTTTTGTTCCCCATGGGCAGTACGGGAAGGTTTTTGCACCGGGGATTCTTTTGTCTTCGAAGGCTTTTCTTTTTGTTGTTCGCGTTCGAACTTTTTTTCCTTCTTGCCATTCCCGATACTGCGTGTAGTTGCCCGGGAAGTCACGCACATCGCCCTGTCCCTGAAACACCAAAAGGTAATCCACTACCTTGTCCATAAAATAACGGTCGTGGCTCACCACGATCACGCAACCCTTGAAATTCCGCAGGTATTCCTCCAACACCTGCAACGTGACAATGTCCAAATCGTTGGTAGGCTCATCCAACACCAGGAAATTCGGGTTCTGCATCAACACGGTGCAAAGATACAGGCGGCGTTCACCCTCGCTCAACTTATACACGTAGTTCTGCTGCTCCTTGGGCGGAAACATGAAATGCTGCAAAAATTGCATGGCCGACAAATGCCGTCCTCCCCCAAGGTCTATATAGTCGTCCCATAAAAATTACAAATAAGTGATATACTGTTGTGGAAAAAAATATAAAAGAATTTGTATTTTTAATGGTAGACAAGTTTAAAGTGTGTTAGATA
>CAYPMY010000028.1:0-20520 GCA_964412085.1 uncultured Paraprevotella sp.
CCAGATACAAGCCATGCTGGACGACTTCCTCGGCTTCTACTGCAATCCGCTCAACCGCGTCAACAACTCCCTGCTCATCGCGCCGGAACTGCCGGGCGGCATGATGGGGTCGCTCATGGCCGACCTGGAGACCAACCTGGACTCGCTCAACAAATGGAAGACCAAGCACGGGCAAGGCGAGCTGACGCAGGACGAACTGCTCGTCAAGCTCTTCGACGAAGTGGCCTACATCTGGCCCAAGGTGGGCTACCCCTGTCTCGTCACCCCGTTCAGCCAATACGTGAAGAACCTGGCCCTGATGAACGTCGTCCAAATGGAGAAGGGCAAGGGACGCTGGACCATGATCGCCGACGACATCTGGGACATGATCCTGGGCAAGGACGGGCAGTTGCCGGGGGAAGTCGCGCCGGAACTGAAGAGGCTCGCCGAAGAACAGGGACGGGAGTTCTCCGTCACCGACCCGCAAGCCAACTACCCCGACGAACTGGACGAGTTCCGGCGGATGATGGCGGAAAAGGGATGGGACACGGGAGAGGACGACGAGGAACTCTTCGAATACGCCATGCACCCGTCGCAATACGCGGCCTACAAGAGCGGCAAGGCCAAGCAGGACTTCCTTGCCGACCTGCAGAAGAGGCGCGAGGCGGCTTCCGCCCACGCCGGGGAAGGCGCGCCGGCGCGCCCCTCCACCGTCACCGTCACCGTGAACGGGCAATCCTACAAGGTGGACATCGCCTACGGGGAACAAGCCGCGGCGGCACGGGCTTCCGCCACACCGGCGGAGCGGCCCATGGCAGCAGCCGCGGGCGAGGGGGAAGACATCCTGGCCCCGCTGGAAGGCAAATTCTACCGCGTGAAGAACGCGGAAGAGACGCCGAGACAGCCGGGCGACCGCGTGAAGGCGGGCGACACACTGGGCTACATCGAGGCCATGAAGACCTACAATGCCATCCGCGCCGAGTTCGACGGCATCATCACGGCCATCCTGCCCAGCTCGGGCGATGCCGTGGAAGAGGACGACGTAATCATGAAAATAGCCAAGCAGTAAACCATGGAACAGTTGACAGACATTTTCGACAAGCTATACCGGATGACGGCCCTCAGCGACATCATCGCCGACCCGTCGTTCCTCATCATGTACGCGCTGGCTTTCGTCCTGCTCTACTTGGGGATAGTGAAAAAGTACGAACCGCTGTTGCTCGTGCCTATCGCGTTCGGGGTGTTGCTGGCCAACTTCCCGGGCGGCGACATGGGGGTCATACAAGCGGACTCCCAAGGCATGGCCACGCTGGCCGACGGCGGCAAAGCCAACATCTGGAAAATGCCGTTGCACGACATCGCCCATGAGTTCGGCCTGATGAACTTCCTGTATTACATGCTCATCAAGACCGGTTTCCTCCCGCCCGTAATCTTTATGGGAGTAGGCGCACTGACCGACTTCGGCCCGATGCTTCGCAACCTGCGCCTGTCCATCTTCGGGGCCGCCGCCCAATTCGGCATCTTCGCCGTGCTGCTGGTAGCCATCCTGATGGGATTCACGCCGCAGGAGGCCGCCTCGCTCGGAATCATTGGCGGCGCGGACGGCCCGACGGCCATCTTCACGACCATAAAGCTGGCGCCCCACCTGCTCGGCCCCATTGCCATCGCGGCCTATTCCTACATGGCGCTCGTGCCGGTCATCATCCCGCTGGTGGTGAAACTGACTTGCACGAAGAAGGAACTGAAGATTAACATGAAGGAGCAGGAAAAGCTGCATCCGTCCACCACGGAAATCAAGAACCTGCGCGCGCTGAAAATCATCTTCCCTATCGCCGTCACGACGGTAGTGGCCTTGCTCGTCCCCACGGCAGTGCCCCTCATCGGCATGCTGATGTTCGGCAACCTGCTGAAGGAAATAGGCGCCGACACCTTGCGCCTGTTCGACGCGGCTTCCAATTCCATCATGAATGCGGCTACCATCTTCCTGGGCCTCTGCGTGGGCGGCACCATGACCGTGGACGCTTTCCTCAACATGCGGACGATAGGCATCGTCATCGGCGGATTCCTCGCCTTTGCGTTGTCCATCGCTTCCGGCATCGCCATGGTGAAAGTCTTCAACCTGTTCAGCAAGAAGAAAATCAATCCGCTCATCGGGGCCACCGGACTGAGCGCCGTGCCCATGGCCAGCCGCGTCTGCAACGAAATCGCGACCAAATACGACGTGAAGAACCATGTGCTGAACTACTGCATGGCCTCCAACATCTCAGGCGTCATCGGTTCGGCCGTGGCCGCCGGCGTGCTGATTTCCTTCTTGGGATAAGGCAATCGCGAATCGGACAGGCAGAAATGCCAGAAGGACATAAGGCGGAATGCCTGCCTTATGTCCTTCTGTGACAAGGAGCCGCCCGCACGGCATACCGACAAACGGGCGCGGTTCACCTCCCCCGCACGGGCCGGACGGAAAGGGCGGCATCCCTGACGGATGCCCGTGCGGCTGCCTCGCAAAGCAAGGCACGCACGCCGCCCCGCCAATCAGGCAAGAGGCAGTGAACATTTCAAAACGATTTGTCGGATAAAGTCCAAGTCAAAAACAATCACGACGCTATCAAATCGGCGTATTCCGCCCCTGCCTCACACAACAGGTCGCGAGGTGCCAGCTTCACCTGCAGACCGCGCCGCCCCGCGCTGACGCAAACATAATCGTATCGCGCCGCCGTCTCCTGCACGTAAGTGGGAAAGCGCCTCTTCATCCCTATCGGGGAACATCCGCCACGAACGTAACCTGTCATAGGCAGAAGCTCCTTCATCGGCAACAGCTCGCACTTCTTATTGCCGCTCACACGAGCCGCTTTCTTCAGGTCTATCTCACGTCCTCCGGGCACTACGCAAACGAAATAGCCGGTCCTGTCGCCATGCAACACGATAGTCTTGAACACCCGCTCCACATCTTCGCACAATTGCGCGGCCGCATGCACGGCACTCAAATCCGATTCGTCCACCTCATAGGAAACCAACTCGTATGCGACCTTGGCCTTGTCCAGCAAGCGCGCCACATTGGTCTTGTCAATCTTTTGTTTTTCCATAAAGGACCTCGTTCAAATATGCGGCCGTGTAACCTTTCCCGCAACGCACCAATTCTTCGGGCGTGCCCTCGAACAAAATCTCGCCGCCGCAACGTCCGCCGTCCGGCCCCATATCTACGATGAAGTCGGCCGACTTGATGACATCCAGGTTATGTTCGATGACCAACACGGAGTTGCCCTTGTCCACCAGACGGTTCAGCACACCGAGCAACACGCGTATGTCTTCAAAATGCAAACCGGTGGTCGGCTCGTCCAATATGTATATGGTTTGCCCCGTTTCGCGCTTGGACAGCTCCGTGGCCAACTTGATGCGCTGGCTTTCGCCCCCCGACAACGTGGTAGAGGGCTGCCCCAGTTTGATGTATCCCAAGCCCACATCCTGCAGGACTTTGATTTTATTCAGAATCACCGGCTGATTCTCAAAGAATTCCACCGCACGGTTAATCGTCATGTCCAAAACGTCAGCTATGGATTTGCCTTTGAAGCGAACCTCCAGCGTCTCACGGTTATAACGCTTTCCGTGGCATACCTCGCAAGGTACATACACGTCCGGGAGGAAATTCATCTCGATGGTCTTGTATCCGTTCCCACCGCACGCCTCGCAACGTCCGCCCTTTACATTAAATGAGAAACGTCCCGGCTTATAACCTCGTATCTTCGCTTCGGGAAGACTGACGAAGAGCGCACGGATGTCGTTGAACACGCCGGTATAAGTGGCCGGATTGGAACGCGGCAAACGCCCGATGGGCGACTGGTCCACACTGACAACCTTGTCCACGAATTCCAGACCTTCAACCTTGTCGTAAGGCAAGGGGTCTCGCAACGAACGGTAGAAATGTTGCGAAAGGACGGGCTGCAAGGTATCGTTAATCAGCGTGGACTTTCCGCTTCCGGACACCCCCGTAATGCAAACCAACTTGCCCAAAGGGATTTCCACATCCACGCCTTTCAGGTTGTTTCCCCGTGCGCCCCTCAACCACAAGGAGTGTCCGTTGCCTTTCCTGCGCTGTACGGGGATTTGAATGCAACAGGTACGGTTCAAATAACGTGAGGTCAACGTGTCCTGCTTCAACATCTCTTCCGGTGTTCCCTGGAAGACGACCTCGCCTCCCAATCTGCCGGCTTTCGGCCCCATATCAATGACATAGTCGGCGCTCTTCATCATTTCTTCGTCATGTTCCACCACGACCACCGTGTTTCCCGTGTCACGCAAAGCTTTCAGGGAACTCGTCAACAGACGGTTGTCTCTTTGGTGCAGACCGATGCTGGGTTCATCCAGAATATACAAGACATTGACCAGTCGAGAGCCAATCTGCGTGGCCAAGCGGATGCGCTGGCTCTCACCGCCCGACAATGACACCGACGAACGGTTCAAAGACAGATAGTCCAACCCCACATCCATAAGGAACTTCAGGCGTGACCGGATTTCTTTCAAAATTTCTGCGGAAATCTTTCTCTGTCGCCCGGTCATCCGCTCCTCCACATACGACATCCAATCAGACAGTTCCCTGATATCCATCGCCGACAACTCCGCGATATTCTTGCCTGCAACACGGAAATGCAAGGCTTCCTTGTTCAAACGACATCCTCCACACTCCGGGCAAGCCACCGTTTTGGAGAACTGTTCCGCCCATTTCCGTGCCGATGCCGAAGTCCCGTTCTCTTGCATCATCTGGATATACTTCACCAACCCCTCGTAAGTGACATAATAATCCGAAGACGTATGTACCAACTGAGCCTTGACGCGTACGCGGTCCATGCTGCCATTCAATATTTCGTTCAACGCTTCCTCCGGCAAATCCCTGACCGGTGTCTTCACATCAGCGTCATATCTTTCCAACAAGGCATCTATCTGCCAGAATATCATGCTGTCTTTATACGTCCCCAAAGGCAGGATAGCTCCCTCGTACACCGAAAGGTTACGATTCGGAATCACTTTATCCATGTCTATCAGGCTGACATATCCCAATCCTTTGCATCGCGGGCAAGCCCCCTGCGGAGAGTTGAAAGAAAAGTTGTGAGGGGCCGGGTCCCGGTAGGACAAACCTGTTTCGGGGCACATCAAACGTTTACTGTAATGACGCACGGTCTCCGTCTCGGCATCGTAAACCATAATCTGCCCCTCTCCCTGTTGCATGGCCGTGGCCACGCTGGCGTGCAACCGTTTGTCGTCCTTTTGCCGTACGCAAAGCTTGTCCACTACGATTTCTATGCTGTGGTTCTTGTAGCGGTCGAGCTTCATCCCATGGGCTATCTCGCGAATCTCACCGTCCACGCACACATGCAAATACCCCTTGCGGCGTATCGTCTCGAATAGTTCTTTGTAATGTCCCTTGCGGTTACGCACCACGGGAGCCAGCAGATAGACGCGCCGCCCCTCGTAATCCCTGATAATCAAATCTACCACCTGCTCTTCGGTATAACGCACCATCTTCTTGCCCGATAAATAGGAATAAGCCTCTCCGGCACGGGCATACAGCAAACGCAGGAAATCATGGATTTCTGTGGTGGTTCCTACGGTAGAACGGGGATTTCTATTGGTCGTCTTTTGTTCGATGGAAATCACAGGACTCAACCCCGTAATCTTGTCTACGTCCGGACGCTCCAAGTTACCCAAGAAATTACGCGCATAAGCCGAAAATGTTTCTATGTAACGACGCTGCCCCTCAGCGAATATCGTATCGAAGGCCAAAGAAGACTTCCCGCTCCCGCTCAACCCGGTAATCACCGTCAGGCTGTTACGCGGAAATTCCACATCCACATTCTTCAGATTGTGCACTCGCGCACCGAACACTTCTATTTTTCCCGTTTCTTCATCCATCATCCCGTTAATCGTTTCCATCGGTATCCGTCCCTGAGTAGCCGGTCAGCACATTCACATCTTTCCTTATCTTATATTCCTTGCCGTCTGCCCCACGTGCATTGACTACCACGAAATACACCCCGTCTTTGACGGTCTTTCCATGGAACTTCCCATCCCAACCACCGTCCAAAGCATCCCAAGAGTACAATTTCTGCCCCCATCGGTTGAAAATGACAGCTTTGAAGCTGACGATGGACTGATAGCCTTCTTTCACCTTATATATATCGTTGTAACCGTCCCCGTTGGGAGAGAAAGCGTTCGGCATTTCCAGAACAGACTCGCTGACGGAAACCGTGAAAGGTTGTGCCTCCCCCTCGGCCGGATACACGATGGTATCGTTGCCGAGTACGAAAGTGGCATAAAATTGCACGTAAAACGTTCCGCTTTCGGTGAAAGTGTATTCCAGGTTCTCGTCGAAACGGTTTATAATCGGCGCATCTTCCTGGCCTTCGCGATACACGCGCCACTCATACCGGACCGTATAATCCCCCAAGTCTTCCACGTTGGACGTGAAATGCCCCGCCAGCGGAGCCGACTGGGGTTCGGACGCATCTTCTATCTCTTCGCCCGTGGCCGTCGTATAACGCGCAGCCGGATTGGCCGTGGGATAAGCCGTCTGTGCCGAAAGCGAAAAAGGTACAGCGCAGAACGAACCTAAAAACAAATATTTCAAAGTAGTTTTCATGCCCGGATATTTGTGCAAAAATAATGTTTCCCGTTGACATAACCACTTTTTTTATGTATTTTTGCCCGCAATATCAGAAAAAGGAATGGCACGCTGGAAAAGATTTATATATGCCGTTATCGCCTTGTTTTCCTTACAGCCGACGGCTCGTGCGCAGGAAGCGGAAACTTTTGTACATACCATTAAACAAGGAGAAACGGTATATTCCATAGCCCGCACTTATCAGGTGTCTCCCGAGTCCATACTTAAACTGAATCCGGCGGCCTCGACAGGCATCAAGGCCGGAGAGACACTGGCAATTCCGCAACAGCAAAACGGTGTACAAGAAAAACGTTTCCATACGATTCAAGCCGGGGAAACGCTTTACAAACTGACCAAAACTTACCGAACAAGTGCCGACGAAATTTGTAAGGCCAACCCAGGACTTACGGCTGAAAACTTCAAAGCGGGAATGGTTATCCGTATCCCGGTTCCCACCATGCCTGTGAACACAGCCCCGGCCAAGGAGTCCACCCAACCGCAGGGGGTAGCGCAATCGGGGTGCAGGGAGATGCATAAGGTAAAACGTAAGGAGACCTTGTACAGCATTGCCCGGAATTACAATCTGACGGAAGCCGAGCTGAAAGCGGCAAATCCGGAAATGAACGAACCGGATTACAAACTCCGTAAAGGAGATTTCGTTTGTATCCCTTTCCCGAAAGCGCAAAAGCCAGAAGAAATCATTCCTACCAATGAAGAACTGATGAGGGGAAAGGCCGTGTCCGCCCCTCAAAGAATGATACGCGTGGGGGTCATCCTGCCTTTCAAGGGAGGCACGGCGGAAAACGACAAGATGATTGAATTTTACAGGGGAGTGCTGATGGCCGTAGAGGAGATGAAGAAGTCCGGCACGTCGGTGGATGTATTCGCCTACGATTCCGGTAAAAGTGCCGGCGACATCAAAGCAGTCGTGGACAACCACTCCATTACGAACCTTGACTTCATCATCGGCCCGCAATACCCGGAGCAGATTGCCCCGCTCAGCAAATTCTGCCAACAGCATCACATCAGACTGGTAGTCCCATTTTCCTCTCTCGGTGACGACGTATATGAAAACCCGTATTATTATGCCATCAACCCTCCCAAATCATACCAGTTCGCGGAAGCATCCCGACTGACCACGGAACTCTTCGGGAAAGACAACGTCATTTTTCTGGAAGGCAATGAGAACGACAAAGATGCCACGGCATTCGTCGATGCAACCCGGAAGCGGTTACAACAAGACGGCATCAAGGCAAACCGCCTGAAACTCAACGACGATGAAACAAAGTGGATGGAAGCGATGACCCAATACAAAGACAACGTCATCATTCCCAACTCATCCGGCATCAAACTGCTGAACCAGCTGTTTCCCAAGCTGAAAGAGTTTGCTGAAAAGAATCCCGGATACAGAATCAAACTGGTGGGCTATCCGGAATGGCAGACATACGCCGGCAGTCATTTGGAAAACTTCTACCGATTCGACACGTACGCCTATTCCTCCTTTTTCAGGAATCCGCTGAAA
Source organism: uncultured Paraprevotella sp. (assembly GCA_964412085.1). Classification (GTDB taxonomy): domain Bacteria; phylum Bacteroidota; class Bacteroidia; order Bacteroidales; family Bacteroidaceae; genus Paraprevotella. The sequence goes on from CAYPMY010000028.1 coordinate 8,154, forward strand.
GGCAACGCCGACGAATTTGAAAACGCCTACCAAAAGGCTTTCCACACGCCGACCCTCGTGTCGTGGCCGCGCTTCGGCATGCTGGGCTTCGACACGGCAATCTATTTCCTGAAAGGCATATCGGCATACGGAGGAGCTTTCGACAGGCATCTCCCACAAATCGTAACGACTTCTTATCAGCACCGTTTCGACTTCCAACGCATCAGCAACTGGAGTGGCTTCATCAACCGTGAAATCGAGTTTATCCATTATAGCCCGTCCCACAGCATTGAACTAATCCGACTGAAGAAATGAGAAAAGCATTCCTCGTCGCGGTTGCGGCCTGTTGCCTCATGATTTCTAAAGTGTACGGGCAGATCGGCGAACCGCGCAACGACCTGTCCATAGGTTTCAATGTGGGATACACGCTGAACCAAGTCATGTTCAACCCTACCATTCAACAAAAATTCAAAGGGGCACCCACTTTCGGCCTTACGGCCAGATATTCCTGCGAGAAATATTTCAAAAGCCTGTGTTCCGTTCAATTGGAAATCAACTACGCCAATCTGGGCTGGAAAGAGAACATAGAAACGTCTGACGACACGTACAAAAGGAATATCAGCTACATACAAATCCCACTGTTAGCCCGCATGGGTTGGGGCTACGAACAAAGGGGAGCTTTGTTTTACGTCGTGGCCGGACCGCAAGCCGGCTTTTATTTAGGTGACAAAAGCCACAAAGGCGGGCTTTTCAATGACTCGACCCTGAATCTCCGCCCGGGTCAAGTGAACCAACAATACGACATGACGGTAAAAAACAAATTCGAATATGGCATCACAGCCGGTGCCGGCCTTGAAGTCAATACCAAAATCGGACATTTCCTTTTGGAGGGCCGTTACTATTTCGCACTGAGCGACATGTTCGGCAACGGTAAAAAAGACGTGTTCGACCGATCGGCCAATGGTACCATTGTGGTAAAAGCCAGCTACCTGTTCGACATCATGCGCACCCGACGGGCTCCATCGGAAAAAAGCAATTCCCTTCCATGAATCCGCCACACGGGCGAGGAACAAGAAAAGCCGCCCCAGTCCCCAGACGAGAACCGGAACGGCCTTGCATAATACTACAAGGAGATTATTCGTCAATCAAGTCAAGCGTGACGCTGCGCAAGGAACGCAAATTGACGGTTTCCCACTCCGTCTCGCCATTGAAACGGTATTTGTACTTGAAATCGAAACGCTGACGCTTTTTCCCACCATACACTTCCGACAAACTGTACTCGCCGTAATAGGACGGGCGGGAAGCATCCAAGGGTGCGACCTCTATGGAATCTTCATCGCAGGGACGCATCGTCAGGGTGTTGTCCTCGTTCACCTGAACGATGATGCCGTTCTTGCGAATCACGGCCGCATCCGCCTCGTAGCCCTTGATTCCCGCAAAAATACGGAACGTGTTTTTAGTCAGGGGATGGAATGTCTGGGATGCCGCCGCCTCCACCTCGTTCCCTCCATCCTTCTGCGTGGTACCCGTGGCATTGTAGATGGAAGCCTCGTCGCTCCGGGCATAAAGGTTCTTCATATAAACACGGTAAAGCACCTGGCTCTTGTCCGCATTTACCGAATAGGCGGACACGGACTGGATACGCAAGGGTATGAAATAAACGCTATCAGGGGAGAGACCTTCGGGACGGACCCGGATGGGCATCGTGCGGTAGGTGTCCGGACTGGAAGCCTTCAGCGTCACACGCATATCGGGTATCGTGTAGTACCGGGCATCCAATTCTTTCGCATACTTCTCCTCGGATATGTCATACTTCGACTTGTTGTACTGCGCCAACACCTCCGGGGAACGTTCCATCAGCACCTCCACGTCCCGGTCGATATGGAGCGAACCGCCGCAGTTGACGGAAATATACCCCGTGCTCTCCGGCTCGTTCAAATCGTGCATGCCGGTAAACACCAGATCGTCGTCGCTGATGATGCAAATCACCTTCTCACCCATTTCCTTGTTGAAATCGAATGTCTCGCAGGAGGTCAGGCCGAAAGACGAGGCCATATAAAGAATGCAGACCTTTTTAATTATCGTTTCCATCTGGTTCATCTGTCTTTAAGGTTCGTATATACTAATCGCTGTAACCGGGATTCTGATCCAGCAAGGGGACTTTGCGCAACTCCGACTTGCTGATGGGCAGGAACAAGAGCCGCTTGTCCACCACGCGGTCGCGGTAGTTCCTCTCATTCACGACCGTACGCTGGTAGAACCCGCCGTTCTTGTTCGCCTCCATGTTCAGCCCCATAATCGGCTCGGAATCCTCTTCCTCGTAAATGCCCCAACGGCGCACGTCATAGAACCGGCGTCCCTCGCCCAAGAACTCCACCATGCGCTCACGCTTGATTTGCTCGAATAGTTCGTCGCGGTCTTCCAGCTCGCTCTCCTTCAAGCCCGGAAGGCCTGCGCGGTAGCGGACTTGGTTGAACGCCGAGGCTATCTCGCTGACATCACGCGAAAGCACGTATGTCTCACCCGAGGGCAAGGTCACGGAGTGGGATGCCGTCAGCTCATTCAACGCCTCCGCATACGAGAGCAGGATTTCCGCATAACGGATGATGGGGAATCCTTTCTCGTAGCGTTCATTCCCGTCGCCCTTCCATGCGTCGTAAGAGGAAATGTACTTCTTTATCACGTATCCCGTGGGGGTATAGTTCAAGACATTGCCAATGTCGGCATATTTGCTGGCGTTCCCGTCCATACAGTACTCTACCGTCAGGTTCCTCACGCTGTTGTCCGTAGTAGACAAGGCCGGCCAGAAACACCCGCTGAATCCTACGCAGGCATAGAACCGCATCTCGCGCTCGGCATACATCTGCCAGATTCCGCTGTTAAGGTGATAACCGGAGAAGTCTTTCGGACTATCGGTGAAATTGCTCTGGCCCTCCTTGTAATCACCATCCGCCCTGGCTTCCTCTATCGTGCGACCGTCATTCATGCGGTAAGCGTCTATCACTTTCTGGGTCAGCCCCATGCCATTATAACCTCCCATGCACACGGGGAACGACTGCTGCGTATAGGCGGAAACCTCCCCTGAGATACGCCCCCAAATCACCTCGCTATTGTTCTTGAACGGCTCGTCGCCCGTAAACATGTAGGAGTAGGACTTGAAAGGGTCTATGCCGCCGGCACCGTTCGGGAAGTCCGCCGCCGGTACTCCCTCCGGCAATTCCGGGGTACTTTGGTCTTTCTTCACGGTGAACAATTCATACGCCTGCATGTCCATCACGCGCTTGCAGGCAGCGGCAGCCAGCGCCCACTTGCGCTCGTCATACGTCTGGTTCACGTAATCCACCCCGTCGTGACTGCGCTGCCACTTGCCGAAATACTTCCGGCTGACCGAAGTCCCGTTGAACAGGGGAGAAGCCGCATGAAGCCGCACACGGGCTATCAAGGCATACGCCGCGCCCTTCGTGGGACGCTCGAACTGAGCCATGGTACTCCGCACGGGCAGGTAAGCTGCGGCCGTCTCCAGTTCGGAACAGACGTACTCCACCGTCTCGTCGTACGTCGCCCTGTAGTTGTCGTAGGCAATGCCGTCCAAGTTGCTTTCGTACACCTGGTCGCCCACAAGAATGGCCGGGCCGCAGTTCATCAGGATATGATAATAGGCATAGCCACGCAGGAAATGGATGTAGCCCGTGTAATTGCGGCGGTCGGCCATGGTCATGTCCTTGCACTCGTCCATCCGTGAGAGCATGATGTTGGCTTTGCGGATAATCCTGTACATGTCGCTCCAGATGTTCATTCCCCGCAAATCGTCGGGAGTGACATACCCCAAGGTGAAGGCCGACCCCCGGAACAAGTCCGTGGTCATCACCGTAAAGATATCATCCCCGGCGGTAATGCCCGGAGCGTATTCATCCCCAAAAATCTTACTCTCGTCCGGCAGTTGGGCGGCCGTTCCCCACAAATAAGCCTCGAAATAACGTTTGGTGGCGAAAACGGAATCGTATTTCAGCGTGTCATCGAAATACTCGTCCACATCCAAATAATCGCACGAAAACGTCATGCCCATGAACGACAGGAACACTCCTCCCGTCAGAATATGATTGAACTTGAATTTCATTGCATCTTGTTTTAAAAGTTAACATACATCTGGAAAGCGTAGCGGGACGGTATCGGGTAGGCTCCACCGTTGGAAGACGCCAACTCGGGATCCCAGAACTTGAACGGACTCCATACGCACACGTTGGAGGCCACGAACTGGAGGTCAAGCGAAGACACGCCCGCAGACTTCAGGATATGCCCTGCCATCAGACGGTAACTCAGGTTGATTTCCTGCAGACGCAGGTAGCGGGCGTTCGCTTTCCAAAACGTGGAGGGCGGGAGGCTGTTGTGGTCGTTCCCGTAGGAGAGCCGGGGAAACCTGGCATCGGGATTCTCCGTGTCTGGTGTCCCGGAAATCTCACGAGGAGTCCATCGGTTACGCTGGTCTACGGTAACGGCCAGCACGTTACCGGTCACTCCCATAGCAAAAGGCAAATATCCCGAACCGCCATTCCCTTGGTCTACATAAAAGTTCTCCACATACCCAGTTCCCTTAAACAATAGGCCCAACGTCAGGTCTTTCCAGCGGAATTCCGCACCGAAGCCGTACATCAGCCGGGGATAATTGGCCTGGTAGGAAAGCGGCACCTGGTCGTCCGAAGTAATCACACCGTCGCCGTTCACGTCCTTGTATTTGATGTCGCCAGGCAAGACCTTGCGCCCAGCGATGCTGCTCTGATCCGGACTGTATTTCACGTCCGCCTCGTCGCGGAACAATCCCAGCGCGATATAACCCTTGTAATAATTGTAAGGCTTCCTCGCCCTTTCCTGATACGCGTATTTCTGGAAAGCCTCTTCCCAAGTCTTCACCATGTTGGCCGAATAAGTGAAGTTTCCACGGAACGTCAGCGTGAAGTCCTTCCCGAGTTTCTGCATATAGGAGATGTTCCCGTCCGCACCGAAGCTGACCATGCTGCCCACATTGCCGTAGGGTTGCTCCACCAATCCCACATAGTCGGGTACCATCGTGCGTTGCTGGAAAATGTCATCGCGGCGGTCACGGAAGAAATCGACCGTAAAGTCCACCCGCTGCCCGAAGAGCTTGGCATCAATGCCGAGATCCATCTTGGTGGCCTTCTCCCATTGCAGGTTGTCGGCACCGATGGAAGACTCCGTCACGCCCCTCGAACCGTTCCACCCCGCAGGCGCATTCTCGTTCATGAGCGTCAGGTAAGGGAAACGCTTGTTGCTAATCTGGTCGTTGCCGACTTGCCCCCACGACCCGCGTATCTTGAAATAGTCCAGCCAAGGCAAGTTCTCGCGGATGAATTCATAATTCGTGGGAATCCATCCCAAGGCCACAGAGGGGAAGAAACCGAAACGCCGCCCTTTCTGAAAATTCTCGGAACCCGTATAGCCGAAATTCAAATCAAGCAGGTACGTGTCCTTGAAACCATAGGTGAGTCGTCCCGACAAGCCCTGGTAACGCTTGGGGATGTTGTGCATGCTGTTGGTACAGTTGAAACCGTCGACATCGCACCATGTGTTATGGTAGTCGCTCATGTAGTAATAGAGCAATCCCCCGACACGATGCGCCTTCCCGAAAAGACGGTCGTAATTCACCGTGGTCTCGAAATGCAATTTGTAATCCTGGTTCTCTTCCTTGCTGTAGGATGCCGTCTGGGAATCTATCACCTTGCGCATGATTAACGTCCCGTCTATAGTGCGCCCGCTGGCATAATACATTTCGGGCAATACCTTACGGACTTCCTTCAAGTATTGTTCCGTGTCGTACGCCAGTTGCGCCCTGACTTTCAGCCCATCCGTAATTGCTGAAAGGTCTTGCGTCACGGCCAACGTCACCTTGTTGGTGAAACGGCGCCACTTCGACGTGCCGGTATGGTTGAGCATGACATAGGGGGAATACTGGTTATTGGCACCCCAGGCCGGGAGCTGCCCCGTGCTATATTGCAGGGGGATGGTCAGGGGAGTCAAGTCTTTCTGGGCCGACCAAAGCGCATCCGTGGACACGTTCCCGGGTTCCGCCTTCTGGGAGAGATACCCTTCCGTACCCAAATACACCGTGGTCGTCTTGGTCAAGTCCACGTCGATGTTGCTACGGTAATTATAGGTGCGGTAAGCCACGTCCACGCTGTACTTCGAATCCTTGTCCTGCTTGTATGCCGCCTGCTCGTTCGACATGCCCAGGCTGAAGAAGTAACGTGCCACGCTGCCCCCGCCCCTCGCATTCACATAATAAGTCTGTTGCAGGGAATTCCTGTTCAGGATCTCATCGCGCCAGTTCACGTCGGGATAGAGATCCGGATCCAACTGGTACTTGATTAAGTCCAGTGCCATCGGGGAATACAGCTCTTCTTCCCCACGGGCCAGCCGGGCCTCGTTGGCCAGCACGGCGTAGTCGTATGCGCCCAAGTACTCCGGCATCTTCTGCAGGTGGGACACCGTGAAGTTGACCCGCCCCGTGATTGTCAGCTTGTCCGCCGCACCGCGCTTGGTCGTGACCAAGACGACCCCGTTCGCTCCCCTTGTCCCGTACACGGCCGTGGCCGAAGCATCCTTCAAAATGGAAAAGCTCTCAATGTCCGCAGGGTCAATCTGGCTCAAGTCGCCCTCCAGTCCGTCAATCAGCACCAAGGCACCCTGGTTGGCTCCGAACGTGCCGATGCCGCGAATCCAGAAGTCCGAAATATTCTTCCCCGGTTCACCGCTGGTCTGCAACGAAATGACACCCGGCACACGTCCGCCCAGCATATTGGGAATGGAAGTTGCCGGCACCTGAAGATCCTTCACGTCCACTGTGGTCACGGCACCCACAAGGCTGACCTTGCGTTGCGAACCGAGACCGACCACCACCGTCTCGTCCAACGTGTTTTCAGACGGGCGGAGGTTTATTTGCAAGTCCTGCATGGACGTATTCTTTCCCACGCGTATGTTTTCTTTCTCATACCCCAGGAAAGACACGACCAGCACATCGTTTTCTTCCGCGCCTTTCAGGGAAAACCTCCCGTCCTCGCTGGTCACGGTACCCACACCCGCCCGGTCCTTCAAATACACGTTGACACCCGGAACGGGTTGTTTCGTCTCGTCGAACACTACGCCCGACACCGTAATTCCCGCCCCTTCCTGCGCCCGCCCAGGCAAACCGATGCCCAAGCAACATGACAACACGACTATTAATGTATGTTTCATGATTGTTCGATTTAAAGAAACCACGATTCTATTCTATTGACAACTCGCGCACGCAGAGGTTGTGCTTGTCCGCGACATAAATGATACCCTCGCTGTCGATGGCCATGCCGTAAGGCTCGTCGAACAAGGCGACATCGGGCGTACCGTCCTTATATCCGCTCTTGCCGGGAATGCCGATTACCGTGCTCACTACGCCCTCCGGCGTAATCTTTCGGATGCAGTTGTTGCCTGAATCCGCCACATAAAGGTTCTCCTCCTCGTCCAGAACCACCTGTCGCGGGTTGTTGAATTGCGCATCGGCCGCCAGACCGTCCGCATGCCCGGGCTTCCCGTTCATGCCGGCATATATCTTGAAGTTCCCCTCGCGTGTCGGATCCGTAATATCCTCGAACACCGCAATGCAATGCACGTTGGTCAACGCCATGTACAACTTCTTGGGATCCTTGGGGCTGAACGTCATAAAGCAGTCCGACTCCCCTTTCAGGTCGTTGTTGCCGGTATCTACCACCCACGCTTTGCCCGTGGCCGCGTCTATCTTCAGGAAATAGTTGCTGGCATACTTCTTCCTGCAATAAAATAGTCCGTCCAGCTCACAGTAGGCAAACGAATGCTTGTATTCGGTACGCACCTTGTCGATGTCCTCCGCCTCCGCGGCCATGTAGTCACGCCTCTTGGGTTGCCAAAAGTCGGACGAATGAACCATCCAATAGGTGTTGCCGTCATCGGTGGGCAACACCAGCCCCTCCCCGTGGTCTATCACGCATGGCTGGTTAAGCATCGCTTGCCCTGCATTGTCTATTATGATGGAAGACTGGTTTGTCTCCTTGCTGACCATGAACAGCCTGTTCTCCCCGTACCACGAGCCCGTGGCAACGAAAAGGTTGTCTTCGGCATCCACGGCCAGATAGTTCACATCTCCCTTGAATTCCGTCTCGCCCAACGTGCCGACCTTGGATTCCGTCGTACCCGGACGACCGCACAATGTGGAGACGAGGGTCTGTATGCGGTAATTGAACTTCTTGTCGTAAACCGCACGTTGTTCACCCACTTGTACCGCAATCTCTACCTGGTCATGTTCGGGATCCCCGTCGTCGGGCATGTCGTCACCCGGCCGGCGTGGGGTAATCACATAAAGCTTGTCACCCAAAGACCCTATGACAGCCGCTTTTTTCTTGTTAAAGTACACTTGGATTTCATTCAAGTCCGTCCCGAAGTTGCTGCCGTTCAGGATTATCTGCGTGGCCACGCCCCCGGAATCAGGATAGAAGTCGGTCACTGTCACTGGAGCGTTCGGATCATACATGGCTCCTCCCTCCTTGTCCGAGCATGACACCGCCGCGACACATATGGCGGCACATCCCACGACACCTGGCAGGAAACGGGACCGATAGACTGCATTCCTTCTCATTTTGTATATCATATTTTATGGTCAGGTCGTATTTGTCACTGTCATTCGCCTCCAAAAGCGAAACGGAAGTTGCGGAAGTTCACGCTCCCGTGGTCGCCGTCTTTTCCCAAGACAAACTTCACCGTATGCTTCCCCTCCGTGAAGTATATCCGGGGCTGGTCCTCGGGATAAGCCTCGTGCTGCCATTTGTAGGAGTTCCAATCGTTGTCGTCCTCCATGAACACATATCCAGTAGACTCACCGTCTATCTCCAAGGAATAATAACCGCCCCGGCCTTCATTGTTCACCGAGCGTTCAAGGTCGAAGGCGTAGGTGCCCGCATCTTGCACGTGGACTGTGTACATGAGCCATTCGCCATGGGAGGTGTAGCCGATATTGCCTCCACCCTCCAAGTCCACGCCCTTGCTGTCCACGTCCCCTTTCGTCTCACGGTAATTGTTCCCGGCACTATTCCCGGGATCATCGTCATGGTAACCGATGCCTTCACCGCCCAAGTCAAAATTGAATGCGTTAATCACGCAAGGAGCCGAGGATGTCAGTACGGGACGCAAGTCCTCATAGTCGCCCAGCACGTCGGGACCCGCGCTGAACGCGTCCACTGCACCGGCCTCGGGAAAAACTTCGCTGGTATAAGTCAAAGCGGAAGAAAAGTCGTAATCGTATAAATAGGTGTTCGCCTCGGAAGCCGGGACTTTCCTTTCCACCTCTTTGCCTTGTTCGTCCTTGTAGTTCAGCACGCAGTCACCCGGGATGTCCTTCCACTGGATGACAAGTCCGTTGCCGAAACGCGTAGCTATCTCCACGCCACGGTTCCGCACTGTAGATGCGTAACCCTCCCCGTAAACGTTTGCCGACAGGGACACCGGGTCGGACACGTTGCCGAACCTGTCCACGCAGGTCACGGTGAAATCATGCCAACCCTCTGGCAAACCATTATAAAAGAACTTGAAAACACCGCTCTGGCAGTTGATCTCCTGTTCCAAAGATGTCCGATCGGTATTGCATTCCACCCTTACCGTCTGGACGCAGGCATTGTCGATTTCCATTTCGAATCCCACGCGCCCGTTGCCCGCACGAGTCTGGACACTCTTGGCGGACGGAATCTTGACCGATACTTCCACATAGTCCTTCTTTTCTCCCGAATACACCACGATGCGCGTGTCGCCCTCGCTTCTTGCCGTGACCAGACCCGAACCGTCTACCTCCGCGATTTCCGAATCCTCACTTTCCCAACGGAAAGTGTCCTCCGTTGGACTCACGGTCAACTGCCGCGTGTCACCGCAGAACAGCTCCAATGTACGTTCATTCACATAAATCATCTGCCCGTAATCGTGTCGGATTTCCACCTCTGAACAGCCGGAAAAAACAGACAAACCGCATATCACTACGCACAAATCAAACATTTTTGAATAAAAATTTTTCATTTGGTTGGGTATTATCATGTTCTTATTTTAATGTCTTCCAAAATTTCACTTCAAATATATTATTGAAATCATAAAGATTAATAAAATAAATGCGTCATAAAATAGCATCTACACTTCAAAAACATAAAAAGTCACATAGTTGCGGGAATAGCGTTTCTATTCTTTTTCTTGCTAACGAATATCATGTACACCATTGGCAAGGTCAAAGGGATGGATAATCCCGCTTAATCCACAGACTGCGTGCGGCTTATTTCCATAATAATACATGCCCTGCGATACACGGTATCCGATTGACGGTGCTTCTTCGAATTCTTTCTTCCCTATACTACAGTTATGGAACGGGAAAAACGACATGCCTCCATGGGCTTCGAATCAATGCGGAGATAAATTCCACTTTCATCCATTCCATCCACCATCCTCTCCCGAATAACATTGTACGGGGATGAAGCGGTTTTTATGTCTGTCATTGTACTGTTGCATATGGAATATGAGATTCGGGATTTCATGTTTGTATTCCCACAATTTGGCGAAGAGCAGGGATTCGCTGTCAATGCAAATAGCATCCGCGGATATGTTCAATGCGATGACTTAAGATCGGAGAATCCGAAGACTCCCCGGAGGATGTTTCCCGTTTCATCGACCGAATTACTGGCCACTTGTTTGCAGATGAGTGTCTTAACCTATAATCACACAAGAATAAATGTATGTCAAAACTCAATTCCTGTAAAAAGAAACTATCTCAGTAGAAAATCAATGTGGATAAGCGTATAGTTTAGTCAATCGGAATAGAAAGGGCTTTTCATCCGGCATCCTTTGGTCGTGTTTTTGGAAAAGACTATCCGCAGGGAGCGTCACAGGTAGTATGCCTTCCTGACATCCAAATATTCCTCAAACAGTATTGCCGCCCGTCGTTCCCTCCCATTTATCGGCAGGCTTGAATGACCAATGACGTGAACGTACAAGCGGTTTCTTGCAGGCTCCTTGTACCGGGAAAATCCGTCAAATTCGCGACATTCAAGAAAGAGACAATCAAGGAAATGCATTCAACCCATGGAAAAAGCCTTGAAAGAGGGTTGCACGGCACTCATTCTCTGCCACAAGAGACTTCGAAGCCTGCGCACTCCTGTCCCTTAACGCAGTTCGTGCCGCATGGAAGCCACATCCTCGGGATTAGCCCCTAACTCCATGGCTTTGTCCAAATCGGCACGGGCTTCCCTTTTCCGTTTCGTCTCAATATAGAGCGCGGCACGGTTAAGCAAATAATCGACATTTCCCGGCTCCAAGGAAATCGCTTTCGCGAAATCCGCCTCGGCCGCCTCGTATTGCTTGCGCGCCTGTTCCAAACCGGCACGGACAGCATACAAGACGGCATGATCCGGCACGGCGGCCACCATGGCATTAATCTGTTCCATGGCCTCTCGCGGACGGTTGTCTTTTTCGTTCAACAGCACCAAGCCGATGCGAGCCTCTTCGTGTGCCGGATTCAGTTTGAGCAAAGCCCCGTAATCCGCACGCGCCTTCTCGTAGAGTCGTTGCCCGGTATAGATGTACGCACGCATGAAAAGTGCTTCCTGCTCGTCAGCCTTCCAGTCCAGCACGTCGCTATAATCCACCCGAGCCTTCTCCTTGTTGCCTAACTGCATATAGAGCTTGGCTCGGGCCATACGCAACGGCAGTGCGTGAGGAGTCACGTTCAACCCCATGGTATAACTCTCCAAGGCTTCTTCCAACTTCCCGCAGTGTTCCTGCATACGGCCTATTTGATAGTATATCATTGCATTGGAACGTTGAGCAGGCTCCACACGCATCGCCTCGCGGAAGAATTCCTCCGCCACTTCCATACTGTCCATAGCCATTGCGTCCAAGGCTTTCCGTACATATTCCTTGTACGACTGAGCCTGCGCAACTGCCGTCATCAGGCATAAACTCGCTATGAATGTCCGCCTTTTCATCTTGCCATCCTTTCAGAACCGTTACGCGCAATCAAGGCGCGTTCCTTACGCAAATATAAGTATAAAAAAGATTCCGCCTCGTATTTGCCGCAGAATAACGCCAAGGAAATCACGCTTCCTCATAAAAAAACAAAAAAAACAGCACTGACATTTGGACATTCCACTCTTTCACTGTAATTTCGGGACACACCGCATGGTAACGGAACCCGGTGAAAGGGCTGTTTACCTTCAAGGAAGCGCCGCACGGTTTCGGCGATGTCGGGATGAGGGCAACAGGGAAGCGGGAAACAGGAATGCCGTCCCTTGCCTATGGAACGGATTAAGGAAAGTTTGACAGATGGAAAAGTTTGATGGTA
>CAYPMY010000029.1:0-20247 GCA_964412085.1 uncultured Paraprevotella sp.
GATGCGCCCGGGGCATGCTCCCCGATGGATTAGACCCGGTCGGGCGAACAAAAATGTATCCGGAACGGGGAAGAAACCGTCCCGGATACCTTACGGAAGCCGCTGTACGCGCTTCCGAAATCTCGCGGGAACCAGCCTTTATCGGCGGAGAGGCGTTTCCCGTGTCATTTTGCTTTTCGGGAATCCCGGAAAGGGGCGAAGCTAACGGCAAAGGTCTGCAAGCCGCGTCCGGAACGGAGGGAATGCGGACTTCATGCCCCGCCCCTTGGAAAAAAGAAGTCTCACCGGGCGCGGCCTGTTTCCGGCGAAGCCAAGTAACCTTTCACCGCCGCACACACGTCTTCTATCCTTTCGGGAGCCTGCAACACCCGTCCGTCTGAAGTTACCAGCAGGTAATAAGGCACGCCGTTGCCCACCCGGTACAGGCTGAACAGGCAGTCGTAGCCCGACTCCGTCAAGCGGTATTGCCGCCAAGGCATCTTGTTCCGTTCCATCGCGTTGCGCCACGCCTTCTCGTCCTTGTCGCAGGACACCCCGATGACCTCGAATCCGTCCTGTTTGTATTGGTCGTACAGTTCTCGTATCTTCGGGACGGCGGCGAGACAGATGCCGCACCAGCTTGCCCAGAAATCCACCAGCACGAGCCTGGTTTCCCCGACGGCCTTGGAAAGCATGCAGATGTTTCCGTTCTCGTCCGCCATCTCCATGTCCACCAGCGCACCGCCCGTCACTGTGCGGCGTGCGGCCTCTATCCGGCGGCGGAACAGGCCGTACCTCGCCGTGTCGCCGGGTACTTCGGCGATGGAAGAGGCCAGCCTCTCCACTTCTTCAGCCGTCAGGCGGTAACCGCGCATGAGCAATCCGTTGGCAAAATATGCGGAAACGACGGAGTGCGGATGCGTCCCGATGAACTCCCACTGCAACGCGGAGTCCAATTCGGCCGCGCGTTCCCGGTCGCCTCCCGAACGTTCGTACAGAAGCCGGTTGTATTCGTTGAAATCCGCCTGTGCCCCGTCTCCCTCGATGCTGAAGGCGGGTGTCCAGGCCCAATCCTGCACCATGTCGGCGTAACGGCTCGCGTTTACCCGCATCGGCACGTTGTCGGCGAACATGGTGGTGTAAGTCCAGCAGACGGAGTCCACAGGCCAACCGTTCCGCTCCACGAGCGAGAGGTTGTTCGTGATGAGCGTGCAACGTTGCGGGTGCGCCAGACGGCACTGCAACCTGAAGCTGCCGCCCGACACTACGGCCTCCGCCAGCGTCTTGGGCTCCGCGTTCTCGTCGGAAATCAGAGCCACCTCCACCCCGTCCCTGATGTCGGGCAGGCGGCCTTCAATCACGAAATCCTGCGCATACAGGCCGATCGACCGTGTCGCGCAACACAGTCCTGCGAAAAGTAACGCCTTGAAATACCGTACCATATATCCTCTTTCTTTTTGAATGTTTGCTTATGACCGCACGGACGACCTCGCTCCAAGGAGGAGTGAAGTCGTCCGCGCCGGATTGAAAGTCTCCCGGTCAAAGTTCAACGTTTCCGGTACAATACCTTCTTGCCGTCGACAATGTAAATGCCGTTCTTGTCCGGAGTCGCCGTGCGCCGTCCCGCCAAATCGTAGGTTCCCGATGCATGCAACTGAGCCGGCCTTGCGGCTTCCGTCCCTCGGATGCCCGTGTCCAGCGAACCGCCATCGATAGTCAGCGTCTCCGCTGTCACCCCGCAGGAGTCGGGAATGGCAAGGTAGGCGGAATTCGGCTCCACGAAATCTCCCTCCTTGGCCAAGACGAACACCCCGTCCCGGAACAGGTAATATTTCTTGTCCGCTTCCGAACCGTCGATTGTCTTGCCGCTTTCGCCGGACGACATCAGTATGTTCTCCTCGTCGAACCACTCGTAAGGGTCGTCGTAGAACGTGATGGTGCATTCACCCTTGCCGTAAAGCAGGTAGCCCTCGTTGGCGTTCACGGAGAAGCCATACCGCGTCAGCCGCACGTCCCCGTCGGTGACGGAATCAGGTGTGACGACGCATCCCTCCATGTCCCCTGCCAGATAGGCCGCGTGCGAAGAGCTGAAGAGCACGTAGCCGCCATCTTCGGGGAAAGAGAAACGCCTCGTGGAATCGCTGTCGAAGTACACCGTGATGTTGTCGGCTTCGGAGACGGTGAGCGTCAACGGGTTGTCCTTAAATTGCTCGCCCTTGCCGTTCTTCCAGAAGGCGAATCGGTTGTACGGTGCGCTCGGCTTGGCCGTGAGCGTAACTTCGTCCCCCGTGTCGTTCAGCAACTTCGAGTTCTCCACCGTCCCCAATGCTTCTTCACCCGGCACGTAGCGCGTCACCACTTTCGCGAACATGGCGTAATACACCGAGTCGGGCTCCAAGGGATAGAACGACGGCACGTCCAGACCGTTCTCTTGTCCCGGTGTCTTGGACAACAGGCTCAGCCACTGTTTCAGGCTTCCGTCGTAAGAGACGAGGGTCTCGCCGTCGGCCGACCACCCAGCGAACAGATACCCATCCGCCGGCTTGACCCACGCTGTGAACGTAGTCGTCGGTTGCTGGTCTAAGACTTGTCGCATGAACTTGTAGTCCTGCCGTTCCAGATAGTTTTCCGGTTCCTGCGTATCCAAGGTGTCGCAGTAGATTAAGCCTTTCCCCGTGGGAAGGGTCTCCATCTTCGCCCAGAAATAATGGTACATCATCTCGCCGGCGAAAGAATTCGCGAAGACGAACGTACTTGCCGCAAAGGCGCACAGCCGTTTGCAAGCCCTCTTGATCGTAAACTTTCTCATGATTGACTTTTTTTGAGTTTGACTTGTTTTTTTTTGAGTTTGACTCGTTTTTATTTCATTTATGCTTCTTTCCGACAGGAACGCATGGTAACACAGGCGGATGGCCATCGCACCGAACAGGAACCACAAGGGGTAGTCGGGGCAAGGCAGGAAGGCGCAAACCGCGGTGAAACCTGCCAGTACCAAGGCGTAAGTCCCGTAAATCCTCCGCCGCAGAGCCGTGCCGAAAGGGCGCACGGTCTCCACCGCACGCACAGCCGCCGGGAGGACGTTGAACGGGATGACATATTTGTTCCATCCAGTGGCCGCCAGGTCGGAGAACCACCACAGATAGCACATGAACGCCCCCGCGATGGACTGCGACACGAAGAGGAACACGTCCGTCGCCCGTCCGCAGAGGCGGAAGCCGTCCGGGCGGCGCAGTTGCACTCCTGTCAGGAGGATAGTCCAGAGGAACAAGGCCGACGCAATCGCAAGCGGGTGCAAGGCGACCTGCGGACGCGAGACTTTTGTCCCCGCCTCGTACAGCACGACAGGATTCCCTTTCAGGAGCGGACGGCGGTGACCCGCCGTGTCCGCCACTTCGGCATCGCGCCACACGAGAGCCACGTCGGCGGGCAGTATCAGCTTTTCCCCAAGGGCGACTTCCGCGTCGCCTTCTCTTCCCATGAGCAGCATCAGCGCAAGCCGGTTCCATGGACTGTCATCCAAAACCCCGTAAATTATCTCACGCCGCGACCCCGAAAGCCGTGCCGGCACTCTGCCGTACACTATCTCTCCGTCTTCCAACACTCCCTCCACGAACGAAATCACCTCTATGGAGCACCCCCGGTTCAGGTAGTCGAACGACATGTACAATCCTTCTGCCACTTTCTCGTCCAGCAGTTTCCACAACCGGCGTTTCTCTTCCAAGGTCAGGTTCAGGCGGTATTCCGTCATCCCCCGGTGATCGGCGCGGCACATTTCCAGATAATCCCCGGTCTTCACCATCACAACTCCCGCCCGCGCGGTGCCGGACAAAAAGCCCCATATCGCCGCCATCGGTTCCGTGATTTCCGGGCTGAATACATAATCCAACCCGTAGGCGGGACACCGCATGCGCAGGGAGGCATGTCCCACAGAAGAGTACACGGGTCTCCCCGGAGTGGTGACGACCAAGCCGGCCGTCAGGAAGTCCGTGCTGTCGGCCCACGCGTTTCCCTCTTCCTGCGCCGCGCCCCACGCAGGGACACACCAGACGCACCATGCCGCCGCTATCCATTTTCCGAACCCGGCCATGCCTCCGCTCATCTTACCGGAGCAAGCTGTCTATCGTCTCCCTTATCCCCGGATCGGAGGGGCGGGGAGCGGAAGACTTGTACAGGCGTCCTTCCTTGTCGAAGAGCATGAAACGGGGAATTGTGGTGATGTTGTAATGCTTCACCCCCTCGGACTGGTCGGGACGCGGTATGTTGTATTGCGCCCAGGCGGGGCGGTCTGCTTCAATCTTGCCTTTCCAAGCCTTTTCGTCCGTGTCGATGGAAACGCTCATCAGGCATACGCCCTCGTTGTCCTTGTAGTGTTCCGCCAACTTCTCCATATAGGGGATTTCCGCCCGGCACGGGGCGCACCACGTAGCCCAGAAATCCACGTAGACGACTTTCCCGTTTCCCACGAGCGACTTGAAGCCCACTTCCTGTCCGTCGGCGGTCATGAGCGGGAAATCCACGGCTTCTCCTCCGGGGGCATTCCTGCGGATGATTTCCATCTGTTGGCTGATGAACGCGGAATAAGTCGTATCCGTGGACACGTCCGCATACTGTTCGTAAAAGTCCTTCATCTCGTCCGTCGCGGGGTCTGCTCCGAACTGTATCAGGAAGAGCTGTCCCTGCATGTAACGGTTGGCGACCATGTTGCGCGCCTGTGGGTTCGTGACTACGACTTTCAGGTGCTTCAGCTGTGCCGCTTCGCCTGTCAGCGGGCTGTAGCGTCCGGGATGGGCGGCGTAGTCCCACGCCAGATAACCGCAGATGGCTTCTACGTTGGCCGTGTCGTTCACGTCGATGCCTTTCACGAAAGCGTCGAAACCGGCATCGTCTTCCATCTTCGTCCCGGCTTTTTCCTTCACTTCCGCGTATCTCAGGCAGAACTGCGGGACGGCACGCGCCATTTCCGACTTCTCCCTTTCCACGAATGCCTTGTCGTCCACTCGTTCCAAGAGACCGGAAAGCCTGCCGAACCGTTGCCCCACGTATTCCTCGCACGCCTTGAAGTCGGGCAACGCGGCAAGGGTCTCGTCCGTAAAGTCCGAACTCTTGCTCATGTAATAATAGTATAAGTTCGTGTATTCCGACTTCGCCGCGCAGTCGCCGCTGAACTCCGCCTCAAGCACCACGCTGTCGGGCTTGACCTGCCTGATGCGCAAGTCGGCCTCGAGCGTCTTGCCGGGAGACATCGTGACGCACATCGCGTCGTGCTTCCGGGCGTTGCGCCCTTGCCAGAACACTAACACGCTCTTCTCTTCCTTCATGGGTACGGAGAGGGAGAACGAGCCGTCGCTACGGATGGCCACCGTGTCGTAGTCCGCCGTTTCACCGAAATAACAGAACAGGGTGTCGCTTCCCGCATACCCCTCTATCTTGCCGGAGAACACGCCCTCTCCGCCCTGCGCCCGGACGACCGCCGACATGCAGAGCAACAGGCACGCACCGCCCGCACAAGACAGGATGCGTCGCAATCTCGTCATCAGACCCGAAAGGCAGGCATCCCGTCCGTCGCTCCTTGCCGTCTGCCTTTCCTCCGTGCGGGGGCGGCCTGTCGCAAGCGTGAACCCGGCGTGTCCGTCCTTTCCCGTCACTACTTCATTCATTCTTTTCATCTCTTGTACTTTTTTGTTTTCATCGCACGTCCCTCACGAAACGGGCGTACAGTTTGTAATGGTCTTTCTCCATGCTGTGCCTCCAGACCCCGTCTTGATTGTAAGCGAACTTTCGGGCGAAATAATACCCGCTCCCTTTCGACGTGTCCTGAGTGGCCGTCCAGTAATAGCCGTAGAACGACATGTGACGCCACCCCAGCGTGCCTCCCGCCGTGTAGTCCGTGAAATATCCGCCCATCAGGATGCACAAGGTGGAAAAGTCGTCCGTGCGTTCTTTCATCGCCCGCGCCGCGCCGCCGCGCCATCCCAAGGCATCCGCCTCAGCCGCCGACATGCCGAAATGACGCTCCAGTTTCTTCCAGTCTTCGTCGGTGGGCAGACGCCAACCGTCGGGGACGGCCTGTATCGCCGCCTCGTAGGAATAAAGGCAACCGAACTTGTCGTAATACCTCGTGTCGAAGTCCTCGAACGCCCCGCTTCCCCATTCCCAGTCGGCGGGCTGGTAGAAACTGCACACGTTGGCATCGCGGATGACGTAACGGGCGTTCTCGCACGTCCATTCCTGGTCGCCGTAGCGCAGATAATGGTACTCCGCGCCGTCGCGCGCGTCCACGAAAGTTCCTGCCCCGTCCGGGGCGACCGCCACCGGCGCATCGTCGTCGGAACAGCCCATGAGGACAAGTCCGAGGCTGGCGCACCGCAAGCATGACATCCACTTGTTCATCGTTTTTCCCTTAAAAGATAAAACCCAACTCTTCCAACTTCTCCCTTATCAGACGGTACTTCTGCATGACCAGAGGATACTGCCCGAAGCTGCGCTCCATCGTCTCCTCGTCGAGGTTCAGTACATACGTGACGTAGCTCGACAAGTCCTTGTCGAAGTCCGGATAATAGCCGTCGGCCTCGCCGAAAGAGCCGTGTCCCCTGGCGAGGAAGCCCGCCTCGCAGAGTTGGCGCATGTTGTCCGCCGACCCGGAAGAAGTGAAAGTCCCTCCGTAGTAATCCCGGCTCACGCGCCGGAACTCTTCGAACTCTTCCGCGCGGGCCTCTACCAAGTCGAAGAGGAACACGTTGATGACGCGCGTGGCGTAAAGTTCGAGTTCTTCTTCCGTCCTGTCGGCGAGGATGTAGTTGCAAGCCACGGCCACACACCGCTGCCCGCTGACGGCATCGGGATAGACGGAAGTAAGCGACCCCACGGGACGACCCTCTATCCTCGACACCAGCAACCACGAGAACGGTCGCAGGCTTTCCTTGAAATGCGCCAGCACGTAATCTTCCACGAAACCGACAGCCGCCTTCCGGTCGTCCATTCCGGAAAGTAGCGTGTAGCGGTACATCGCACGCGACCCCGTGCTCGTCCCCAGCTCGTAGGCTATGTCCACCAATTCTGTGAAGTACACAGGCTCCCCGTTGTAGTCGTATCCCAGCAGGTCGTGCCTCAACGTGTCGTTGAAGAGCAGGTAACATCCCGTCTTCTCGCGGAATTCCCTGCGCAGGGCGGAGGTGGAATCCTCCGCTTCCGGGGATGGCATGAACATGTCCGTGCGGTTCTCTTCGCTTGAGGCGAGTTCGTCCTCCCCGCAGGAAGCCGTCCACACGGCCGCCCACAGGCAAACCCCGTACAGGCCGTATCTGAATATCTTCTTCATCGCTTGATTCCTTTGGTTTCCGTTCAATTCACCGGCAACGGTATGCTCGTCCCCCGGCGGAACGGGTTGCCGTTGCCCTCCATGCCCGTGTTGAACTGCAACACCTCGAACGGTATCGGTAGCGTCCACGACGGGTCGTTCTCTTCCAGCACGAAGCGGTAGCACTCCGTCATCGTGTCGGACAAGTCATCCTCGTAGTAAGTGTAGTCGTGCGTGAGCGAGATTTTCTCCGGACAGACGGGGCATACGCGGTAACGGCGCAGGTCGAACCAGCGATGCCCCTCGAAGGCCAGCTCCTTGCGGCGTTCCGTCCGTATGTCCCTCACCAAGTCTTCGCCCGACGACGATACTTCCGCGCCGTCCGCCCCGTTGCGGTAGCGGAACGAGCGCAGATGGTGCAAGGCATCGCGTGCCTCGGCTTCCCGTCCCATGTAGGCTTCCGCTTCCGCCATGTTCAGCCAGGCTTCCGCCGAACGGAAGATAATCACACTTGACACTGGAATAATCATTCCCTCCCAGCCCTGACTATAGCAATACCAGTAATAGCCCGCGTCTTCCGGTGTCACCGTGGTGTTCAGCCACGTGGAAGGCTCGTTCTTCACGCATCCCGTGAAGATGCCGCGATGCCAGTACCATTGTTCCCGGCGCAGATCGTCGCGGCTGAAGAGGTCGAACAGCCCGGCGGCCACCCGGTAGCTCTGAAGCATGTATCCCATCTGGCAAGGCAGGTCGCTCCCGCCCATGCTGAAGATGTTCTCCGCGTTCGATGCCACGGCGAACGCGCCGCCGTTCCCGTTCAATTGCAACAGGGCGGGATGGGCATCGATGACGCGCCGGCAGGCATCCACGCACTCCTGCCAGCGACCCATGTAAAGGTACACGCGGCTCAGGAGCAGGTTTGCCGCCGTGGAATCCGCCCGGTAGATGGAGTTCTTTTCCGCCCCGTAGACGCGGAAGCCCTCGCGCGAAGCCTCCAGATCGGACAGAATCTGGTCGTAGACCTCCGCCACGGAGGCGCGTGTGAACTTGCGGTCTTCCACGTCTTCAGAAGTCTTCAGCGGGACACCCGGGGCTTCGTCCGCAGTCCGTGCGTCGTAAGGTTGCCCGTACATGTTCACTAACCAGAAATAATACAAGGCACGCAGGAAGCAAGCCTCTCCCTTCACCTTGCCGCAACCGCGTACCTCATCGTCCGTGTCGTGCGGCACTTCCTCCAGTGCCGCCAGGATGTTGTTGCACACGTTGATGCCGAAATAACAATTCGTCCATTCCTTGTTGTCGTCGTAGTAGTCCGTGTATTCCGGGTTCTGCCCCGAACGCTGCTGCCACGTGTAGTAGCCGAACGTGAAAGGCTTCGAGTTCATCATGACGACAGCGTCCTCCGGGTTATACGACAAGTTGTTCTCTTCCAGTTCGTCGGCCAAGTAATGGATGAACGAGCCGAAATTGGCGTGCGACATCATGCCGTAAGCGTCCTGCGGTTGTAGGTAACCGCTACCCACGAGCAGTTCGTTCAGGTCTTCCCACGACTTGGCGTAATACGAACTCTGCGAATATTCCTCCAAGAAATCCGAGCATGAAACCAGACAGGCACCGAGGCCTGCCGCCATGACATATCCTAACATCTTCCTCATACTTCTCCTCCTGCATTAAAAGTCCGCGGAAATGCCGAGCGTGAACGACGGGGTGTCCGAGAGCTGCACTTCGGTAAAGCCGCCCTGCATCGGGGTCTGACCTTTCAACTGCTTGTTACAGAACGTGTACAGGTTGTAGGCATTCAACGTCAGAGCCAGACGGCTCATGTGCAGGCGTTCGAGCAACTTCGCGTTGAACTCGTAAGTGAGATACAAGGACGAGAGCTTCACGTAGCCCGCGTTCACCGTCCGCACGTCGGAATAGTCGTAGCGTGTGTACGCATCATCGTCCACCATCGGTCCCTTGTAGACACCGCCGTCGTTGGTGTAATGCCAACTGTAAAAGGCGTAAGCGTCCGAGTAGGGCGACAGCAATGCGGGGATGTTCGTGCGGTACTCGTCGCCCGGCTTCTTCCAGCGCGAAAGGAAAGCGCGGTTGAAGTTGCTCTCCGCCGAGAAACCGTTCACGAAGCCGTCGAAGATGCGGAACAGCCGGGTGCGTGCCCCGAAGTTGTAGAGGAGGGTGAAGCCCAGCCGCCATTCCTTGTAGCTGAACGTGTTGTTGATGCTCCCCGTCAAGTCGGGTTCGCGCTTGCCCGTCGGCACCAGCAACCGCGTGTAGCCGTAATAGTTGTCCTTGTTGTCCAGTTCCGGGGCGCGGTCTTCCCAGTCTTCGAACGTCGGGCCTCCGTCCATCGGGTTCAGACCCGCGAACTTGTACGACCAGAACGTCCCCACGGGATAGCCGTCCACTACCGCCGTGCCGTTCTTGAAGTCGCTGAGTTCGTAGGTGTCCTGCCCCGGTGCCGTCTTCACCTTGTTCCAGACCTTGGAGACGTTCCCGGAAAGTATCCAGTAGAAGTCGCCCGCTTTGACCGGCATCGCGGTGGCCGACACGTTGAAGCCTTTGTTCACGATGGTGCCTGAGTTCACGACATACGAGGTATAGCCGTTGATGTCCGAGATGGTCTTGTCCATGAAAGCATCCGTCGTCTTCTTGTGGTAATATTCCAGACCCATCTGCAAGCGTCCGCCAAAGAACGAACTTTCCAGTCCCACGTTGGCCGAGTGCGTCTTCTCCCATTTCAGGTCAGGGTTGGCGAAGCTCACCAGCGAGGATTCGAACTCGTTGAAAGTGGAGTTCAGGTTGCCTTTTCTCAGTATCATCACCGGTGTCTGCCCGTCGAGCATGTTGCCTTGTTCCCCGTAGGAGAACTTCAACGTCAGCTCGTCCATCCACGAGGCGCGGATTCCGCAGATGTCCACGAGACGCGCGTTTCCCGACACAGACCATATCGGCAACAACTTCTCGTTGCTTCGGTTCCCGAACTTGTTGGAACCGTCGTAGCGTCCGTTGGCGTTCAAGGTGAAGTAATTGCCAAGGCTGTACGACAACGTGGCGTATGCCGACAGCATGTTGTCCTTCGTGTCCGTGATGGTCGGATGGTTGGCTTGCAGCCAGCTATAATATAAGGTATAGTTTTCCGGCACGTTTTCCATGAACGTCTTTCCCCGGTCGGCAAAGTAGCCTCGGTCTTCGCGGCTGTATCCCGAATAAGTGGAGGAACTCGCTTCCACGCCGGCCGCCACGTTGATGTTGTGCCTGCGCTCCCTGCCCAGCCATTTGTTGTAATTGGCTTGCAGACGCGCAGTCCACCCTTTGCCCCGGTTGCGGTCTGTGTTGAGGATGCCCCCGTATGGCACGGTGGCTTGGGCGGAGGGTGCTTCGCCGTAATTGCTGCCGCGCATCAGCGCGACGTGAGCTGTCCGTTCGCCCCACCATCCCTCTATCTCGGAATTCGACGTGTTGACCGACATCACCCAGTTGAAGAACAAGTCTTCGAAAGGTTTGTAGCGCAAGTTCGACGTTGCCGTCACCGCGCTCACCGTCTGCTTCCGATAGCTGTTCTCAAGTTCCGACATGATGTTGAACTTCGCGTTCGCCGAGACATTGTTCCCATATTGGTTCATGACCATGAAAGGACGGTCGTAGAAAGCATACGTGCCGTCCGCGTTGTAGGCCGCGATGGTGCGGCTTGTGTTGTAGGCGTAGTTGATGGGGTTGATTTCCGACTGCGCGTATTCGCGCTCGTTCAGGTATCCGTTCAGGTTGAATTCCCAGTCAATCTTCGAGTTCAGTTTCATGTCGATTTTCGCCATCGCCGTGTAGCGCCGGTTCGTCGTGTTGTTTATCACGTCGTCTTCGTCCGTGAACCCCACGGAAGTGTAGTAGCGCACCTTGTCCGACCCTCCCGACACGCTCACGCTGTGGTCGTGCGAGAAAGAATTGTGGCAGAGTATGTCGAACCAGTCGGTGTTGCGCGTCTCCATGGCCGCCACCTCGGCCTTGAACTGTTCCTCCGTATAGAGGCCGGTGTAGAGGTTTCGGAGTGCCGCCTCATATCCCACGACGGGCATGTTGGTGGGGTAGACGAAATGCATGTCCACCAACTCGCGCGAGAATTCGATGCGCTCCTTGGAGTTCATCAAGTCGATTTTGCGGTCGGAATAGTAAGGCCGCTTGCGCACGGTGAGGTTGGTCGTGTACGAGACCAGCGGCTTGCCCTCGCGCCCGCTTTTCGTGGTCACCACGATTACGCCGTTTGCCGCCTTCGTACCGTAAAGTGCTGTGGCCGCCGCGTCTTTCAGCACGTCGATGCGCTCGATGTCCCGCGGGTTGATGCCCGCGATGGCGTTTCCGATGCGGTTCACGTAGTCGGGGTCGTTCAGCACGTCGGGCGACAAGTCCACGGGGTCGGTCAGGATGATGCCGTCCAGCACCCACAGCGGCTCGCGGTTGCCGATGAGCGTGGAAGTTCCCCGCACGCGGATGCGCGGCGTGGCGTTGATTTCCCCGCTGTTGGCCGCGATTACCAAGTCGGGAATCTTGCCTTCCAGCATCTTGTCCACCGACGAGATTCCCGGGATTTCGATATCTTTCATGTCCACCGACACGATGGAACTCGTCAGGTTGCGCCGATCCAACTGTTGATAGCCCGTGACCACCACGTCCTTCATCATTTTCGTGTCTTCCTGCAACACTATCTTCAGCGTCTCCCCGTTGCGGGCATCCACTGTCCGGACTTGCTTCCCGATGTAGGAGACATCGAGGGTAATCCTGTCTTCGGTACAAGGCAGGGTGAAGTTCCCGTCCGGGTCGGTCACGGTGGCCTTGTTGTGCCTCTTGTCGCGCACTGCCACGCCCGGGAGAGGCTCGCCGCCTTCGTCCGTGACCATCCCGTGCACGCTGCCCTTGCTCCTGTACGACTTCACCGCGAACACCTGAACGGAACGTCCGTTCACTTCGAAACGCAAGTTCGTCCCTTTTAACAGTGTTTCCACGGCCTCTTGGACGGACACGCCTTTCAAGTCTGCCGTCACCTTGTATGGTGCTACTTCCCCGTCCGCGAAACGGACTTGGTAATAGCCCGACTGGCGTTCCACTTCCCGTAACGCGTCCGCAAGCCGCTCGCCGTCGCACGACAAGGTTATCCTCGACCTTGCCGTTTGGGCTTGAAGCCCTCCGCAACACCACACGGCGAATAGCAGGCATATACGCACGCGTAACGCGAACGCTCCGTGCAAAACCCGATTTGAAAATACAGCCGATGTCATTTGAAAAACTCCTTGATTCTTCGGAAACGTCCGCCTCCTGACGCATAGTCCGGACAGCGGAAACGCGGTCTTTTGTCTCTTTAACCTTTCGTTATGTAATTTTAGCCGCAAATTTAATTGTTTTTTCGCATATAAGTGTTGTTTTATATGAGAGAATATCAAAAATTAACATTCTTTTATCAAATGTTGCCTGTACAATGTCCGTCTGTAAGTTCTCGCCCTGAAATTAGTTGTGCAGGTGATAGCCGCCATACTGTCGGACGGCCTTTCATCGAAGGAACGTCTGTCGAACTTGTAACAGGATTCGTTGAGGTATAATTGTAGGTATTGGCCTTCGACTTTATGATGGCCACCGAGCATCCTCTTGGCGTTGCTTATGGCAATGCGCATCCACGGTGGAGTGGGGGAGCTTTGACAGTTTCCTTGCCGGAAGTGATGGTCTTGTGGCAACCGATGTGTTTGTAATTTGACATGAGAAGTGGAATCCTCCGTGCCCAGTTCCACGGATGGTTTCAGTTGCCCACCCACAATGTCAGTGATTGTCTTCGATTTTAGGTCGGGTATGACCTGCATCTTGGGATGTCCCACCGTTCCTGGAAGGTCTTCCTTTATTGAGACTCTTCTTGGATGGTGCGCTTCCGGCCATGACAAGGACATTGGCTTTCTTTCGGTTGCTGTGTCCACGTTTCAGCGGCTCGTTTCCCTTGTCTGTCCTCCGGGAACTCGATGGTAAAGAAACCCTTGTTCGGTTTCACCCGACCGGTGGGCAGGCTGCGTTCATCACGCTTGTCCAAGGCATCCCGAAGTCTTGTTCGGTTACATCATCTTGCGCCAGAACTTCTAAAAAAAACGTCTCAGCGCAGAATATCCGGCGGTTCTTCCCGTCTCTTCCTCCCATGCGGCCTTGGCCGACTTCAACCGCCAGCGGTTTCCCGAAACATGCCTGCGGACGGCTTTCGCATCCTCTTCGGTCCATACAGGGTTGCGGCGTTGTACGTTTTTTTTCTTTGTTGTGACTTCTGCTTTGGGGTAAGATCGCATTTCAATCCTTGTTTTTCATCTGTTCCGGCACTCACCTTGCGTCATCTTTACTGAAGCGAATATTGGATTCGGTTCAGCATTGCCAATTTGAGGAACTTCGTTTTTCATTTGTTTCTACACTGACCTTTTATTTTACTATCTTTGCAAGAATTTGATATACCTTTTGGTATATACCTATTTTAATAAGATGAAAAAATATATTTTGGATTTGACGGTGACGGCTAATGGGCATTTACGGGCAGGATACGCGTTATTGAAGCTTACACACGAGCAACCTCTGCCGGAAATGCGTCCTGGCCAATTTGCCGAGTTGAGGGTAGACGGTTCGGGAACCACTTTCTTACGGCGTCCTATTTCTATCAATTACGTAGATGAAGAGAAAAATGAGGTTTGGTTTCTGATTCATGAAATAGGAGACGGAACCCGTAACTTAGGAACTCTGAAAGTAGGAGACAAACTCAATGTTGTTATGCCCTTAGGGAAAGGTTTTACGATGCCTTCGTCCAGTGATGAGAAAGTGCTGTCGGTAGGAGGTGGTGTCGGTACGGCTCCATTGCTTTTCATGGGGAAAGAAATGGTGAGGCTTGGCTGTCGGCCTGTTTTTTTATTGGGCTGTCGTTCAGCGGAAGGCTTGATGCAGTTGGATATGTTCAGAGCATTGGGCGATGTGTATATCACGAGCGAGGACGCTTCCGAGGGGGAGAAAGGTTTTGTAACGCAACATCCCGTGTTACAGCGTGAAAGTTTTGACCGTATAATCACCTGCGGTCCTAAGCCGATGATGATAGCTGTGGCACGATATGCAAAGTCAAAAGGTATACCGTGCGAAGTTTCGCTGGAGAATGTGATGGCTTGTGGGGTGGGAGCCTGCTTGTGTTGCGTGGAGAATACTACGGAAGGACATTTGTGTGTGTGCAAAGAGGGTCCCGTTTTCAATACGAATAGATTGTTATGGCAGATTTAAGTGTAAGCATAGGAAAGTTGCAGTTGAAGAATCCCGTGATGACCGCTTCCGGCACTTTCGGGTACGGTCTTGAGTTCGCAGACTTTGTGAATCTGGAAGATATCGGCGGAATCATTATGAAAGGTACAACACTGATGCCTCGTGAAGGTAATCCTTATCCCCGTATGGCAGAGACACCTCAAGGAATGTTGAACTGCGTGGGCTTGCAAAACAAAGGCGTGGATTATTTTTGTAAGCATATTTATCCCCAAATCAAAGACATCCGCACGAATATGATCGTGAATATCTCTGGCTCGTGCTACGAAGACTATGCGGAGTGTGCCGCACGGATTAACGAACTGGAGCACATTCCAGCTATAGAATTGAACATATCATGTCCGAACGTGAAGCAAGGAGGGATGGCTTTCGGCGTGACTGCCGAGGGGGCTTCGACTGTGGTAAAAGTTGTGCGCAAGGCGTATGATAAGACCTTGATCGTCAAACTGTCTCCGAATGTAACGAATGTGGCAGACATAGCCCGTAGCGTGGAAGATGCTGGGGCAGATTCCGTGAGTCTTATCAATACGTTGGTGGGAATGGCTATTGACATTGAAAAACGCCATCCGGTGTTGTCCATTGCCACAGGAGGGCTGAGCGGCCCTGCCGTGAAGCCCGTGGCTTTACGTATGGTATGGCAAGTAGCCAAAGCGGTGAAGATACCCGTAGTCGGATTAGGGGGAATTATGAATGCGCGTAATGCCATAGAATTTCTTTTGGCGGGAGCTTCGGCCATAGAAATCGGAACAGCTAATTTCATAGATCCGACAGTAACGGTAAAGGTGGCCCGAGGGATTGACGAATATTTAGAACGACATGGTTGTCACAGTGTATGTGAAATTATCGGTGCTTTAGAAAGGTAAATAACGTGAGTTCGATGAATTATTAAGTATCTATAAATTTGGCGATTAAAACTTCATCCGATCGTGAGAGTAAAGAAAGTTGTGTAACTTTGCAACAAACATCTGACAGTTTTTTGTCCGATAGAAAACAATTGTCAGAGCAGTCTTGATTAACAGATTACCGCTTGGTTGCAACTTTTACAAGAGCGTGACCGGGGATGCCGGGAACATGCTTCTTGCGGAAACGGCATACAACTTCAAAAGAGCCATGAAAGCTCTTTTGTACCTTATCAAAAACTCGGTGAATTTCTGTACGATGCTTAGTTCCACCGTAGAATCGGACTTTTTGAGGGACGACTAAATACAAAAAAGCGGCATACTTCTCTTGAGAAGCATGCCGCTTTCTGATAAATGCCAGTCTATTCTGTTTAGAATTTGAAAAGCTGACTCTTTACATAAATTTTGTAACTTTTGATACTTTCGGGTGCTCCCTGTTCCACACGAGGTAAATATTGGAAACCGCCTAATGTCTGCTCTGCACCCAAATCCAATACGATGTAATGGGGGAACTTTACGTCTTTATTGGTACTCCAATACGTAGACTCCTGAAGATCGAAAATCTTGTCGGCTGTTTTGTTGCCCGAAGAAATGTCCTCGTCATCGGCGTATGTTACCGTCCATGGCTCACGGCTAATGCGCAGACCTTTCTCATTGAGCATATACCATTCTGCGATACATGCATATTCACGGTCATTGTGGGAGTTCAAGGCTTCGATACACACGTAACGTCCTGTTACGGGTTGGTCGAACCGAACTTCCTGCCAACCGTTGCCTGCGGCAAACTCACCAGTTTTACAAGGCGTTTCTCCAGTCAGATTCAGGGTTTGTCCTTCCTTGCGGTGCGTGTTCGGTGCATCAACGTTCAGTTTGTTGATGATAGGTATAGAAAGACCTTCGACCACGGTTTCCTGCGGACCTACAATATCTTGTACGATAATCTCGTTTTCACCTTTCTTTAACCAGCATCCAGGCATGTAAAGCGTCTGTTGCGGCCCGATTTTCCAAAAACGTCCGATAGCGTGTCCGTTTACGTAAACTTGTCCCTTGCCCCATTTTTCCAAATTCAGGAACGTGTCACCTGTTTTTTTCAAGTTGAAAGTAGCGCGGTAGCATCCAGGTACTTTCTGGTCTTTCAGCGGAACATATTTCATGTTCTTCTGCATCTGATAACTGTCGCTGAGGGTATAAATCTGCCAGTTCTTCAGGTTGATGGTCACTTGGCTACCAGTATTCATAGTGTAGCTCAATTCCACTTTTTCCGTGATGCCCTTGAAGTCCTTGATGGCACGACCGAAGTTGATTCGTCCCATGGCTTCTACAAGGATATCCAGTTGGTCTCCTTCGTTCATGGCTGGCAACAATATAGTCTTTTCATGGTTGCGACGGTCAATGGAACCAATCAGTTTCCCGTTGAGGAATACTTGCGCGAAGTCATGTCCGTCTGTTATGGTCAGCACACTTTGGGTAGGTACTACTGGAGTCTGGGTGCGGTAAAGAATGGCTCCCCATCCTTGGTCGAGAGCCTCCATCGTCTGAATGTCCATCGATGAATGAGGGGTAGGGAGATTCCCGAACAAGGGAGCCACTTCTGTGAATTGTATTTTGGGAATGCTGATTATCGGGAAAGCCTCGGGGATGGAAGGTAATTTTTTGTCGCTGTATCCGGCCAACATTTCGCGCAATTCCATGTATTTAGGAGTAGCTTGTCCGGCCTCGTTGATGGGAGCATCATAGTCATACGAGGTCACATCGGGCGAGAATCCCGGGCTGTTGGCACCAGCCCAATGTCCCCAACTGGTACCTCCGTGTGTCATGTAGAGTGAAAAAGAAATACCTTTATCTAACATCTCCTTCAGTCCACTGACCATTTCCTTGCTGTCGCGCGTTTCATGACGTCCGCCCCATTTGTCGAACCATCCGCTCCAGAACTCGGAACACATTTGAGGGGATTCGGGACGCAGTTCGCCCAACTCCTTGAATTCATTTTCGATGTTAGCTCCCGTACCGAAATTCAGAGTCCATACTAAATCGTCCAGTCCGTTTTTGGTGAAATTGGAACTCCAGTCACACTGGAACAAAGTTACTTTGTCGAACCCTGAATCGCGGATGATGTCGCGAATGGCCGAAACATACGGTTTGTCTTCGCCGTACGATCCGTATTCGTTTTCCACTTGCACCATGATAATCGGTCCGCCTTTTTCAATGGTCAAGTCTCCAATCTGCTCCCCCAGTTTCTGTGCGAAGATACGGTAACGTTCCATGAAATAGGAATCCAATTCCCTCAAGCGAATGTCTTTCTTCTTGAGCAACCACCAAGGCAGACCGCCCATTTCCCATTCTCCGCATACGTAGGGACCTGGGCGCACGATGACGTAAAGCCCGTTCTTTTGTGCTATGCGGATAAATTTTGCCACATCGTTGTTGCCCGTGAAGTCGAATTTGCCCTCTTCCTGCTCGTGTACGTTCCAAAACACATACAGGCAAAGTGTGTTCATACCCAAGGCTTTACACATCTTAATGCGTTGTTCCCAATAAAGGCAGGGAATGCGAGGATAATGCAATTCAGCGGCCTTAATGATGAAAGGCTTGCCGTTAAGGAGAAAGGTCTTGTTTCCAACTCCGAATATTCCTGTCTTGGACACGGTTTCTGTTGGAGTGAAAAGGAACAATCCAGCCGTAAGCAAAGATGCCTTGAACACGTGGTTAATGCTTCTGTTTATTAAATCCATCATAGAAATCAGTTATTATATATAATATGGTTTCCCATGTTTTGCGAGTTCAAAAATACGATGCTTATTTCTTATATACAAGTTTTTGTGTGGAAAAAGATAAAACTGGAACGAAAACTTTCATGTTACGTTATATTCCTCATTAAAAAAGAGTAACTTTGCACATTGAATCTTTAAACAGAGAGACAAGACATGTTCAGGACAAATACTTGTGGTGAGCTTAGACTTGCCGATGCGGGAAAGAGCGTGACGCTGGCTGGGTGGGTACAGCGTGTACGTAAGATGGGAGGAATGACTTTCATAGATTTGCGTGACCGTTATGGGATTACGCAATTGGTTTTTAACGAAGATGTGAATGGACTGCTTTGTGTCAAGGCCAATAAGTTGGGACGCGAAGACGTGATTCAGATAAAGGGAGAAGTGAACGAGCGTGAAAGCAAGAACAGAGACTTGCCGACAGGGGAGGTTGAAATCATCGTGTCGGAACTGACCGTCCTCAACGAATCCGACACACCACCTTTCACGATAGAAGACAATACGGACGGAGGGGATGATATTCGCATGAAATACCGCTATTTGGACTTGCGGCGTACTTGCGTACGGAAGAATTTGGAACTCCGTCATCAGATGACGATGGAAATTCGCCGTTATCTGGACAACAAAGGTTTTTTGGAAATAGAAACACCGATGCTAATCGGGTCTACTCCGGAAGGAGCCCGTGACTTTGTGGTGCCTTCCCGCATGAATCCAGGACAGTTTTATGCGTTACCGCAAAGTCCGCAGACTTTGAAACAATTGTTGATGGTAGCTGGTATAGACCGTTACTTTCAGATTGTGAAGTGTTTTCGAGATGAAGACTTGCGTGCCGACCGCCAACCCGAGTTCACACAGATAGACTGTGAGATGAGTTTTGTGGAACAGGAGGATGTGATAGATCTTTTTGAGGGGATGGCCAAATACCTATTCCGTACGATACGGGGTATAGAATTCACGAAACCGTTCCCTCGCATGCCTTGGAGCGAGGCCATGCGGCTTTACGGTAGCGACAAGCCAGACACTCGTTTCGGTATGAAGTTCGTGGAACTGATGGACGTATTGAAAGGTACAGGAGAGTTTTCCGTGTTCAATGATGCGTCCTACATCGGAGGTATTTGTGCATCAGGATGTGCTTCATATACCCGTAAGCAATTGGATCAACTGACGGATTTCGTGAAGCGCAGTCAAATCGGGGCGAAAGGATTGGTTTATGTCCGCGTGCTGGAAGACGGTAGCGTAAAATCCAGTGTGGATAAATTCTATACGCAGGAAGTATTGTTGCGTCTAAAGCAGGCGATGAATGCTGTGCCGGGCGATTTGATATTGATAATGAGTGGAGAGGATGCCATGAAGACGCGTAAACAGCTGTGTGAATTACGTTTGGAGATGGGTTCCCGTTTGAAATTGCGCGACAAAAATAAATTCTCTTTGTTGTGGGTCGTGGATTTCCCGATGTTCGAATGGAGCGAAGAGGAAGGGCGCTTGATAGCAATGCACCACCCGTTCACGCATCCTAAAGAAGAGGATGTCCCGTTGTTAGACGACAATCCAGTGGCTGTGCGTGCGGATGCTTACGATATGGTTTGCAATGGAATAGAATTGGGAGGGGGGTCTATCCGTATCCACGATTCGAAACTTCAGGACAAGATGTTCAAGATATTGGGCTTCACGGAAGAACGTGCACAGGAACAATTCGGGTTCCTGATGAATGCTTTCGAATACGGTGCGCCTCCTCATGGAGGTTTGGCGTATGGGCTTGACCGTTGGGTAAGCTTGTTTGCCGGACTCGACAGCATCCGCGATTGCATTGCTTTCCCGAAGAATAACAGTGGACGCGATGTGATGTTGGATGCACCTTCTTATATAGACTCGAAGCAGTTAAATGAACTGAATTTGACACTTGATTTAAAGGATTGAGCAAAAGAAGAACATATAGTCGTCCCTAAACCATACATTGATGAATAGTAGAAAGTATTTGATTCGCGAAATTATT
>CAYPMY010000030.1:0-20102 GCA_964412085.1 uncultured Paraprevotella sp.
CATGCATGCTGTCAAAGTCCTCCTATTTCCGCCTCGTCCAGTCCGGTGCATTGCGCGATGACGGACGGTGGTATCCCGTTGGCCTTCATCTGCCGGGCGATTTCCTTGGCCTTGTGCTGCTCGCCTTGCTCGAATCCTTTTTGCATTCCCTGTTCCAAACCGCGCTTCATTCCCCGCTCCAAGGCTTTGTGCTCTGCCGTGGCTATGGTGTTCTGCCAGTCGCGGTACACTTTCAGGCTTTCCTCGTAGCGGTCGTATTCTTCTTTGGTGAACTTGGCGATTTCGGCGGCCTTGAACAGCTTGGTGAAGACGCGCTCCTGCAGGGCGGCGGGCTTCTCCATGAGGCGCGTCAGGTTGCGTAGCACGAAAAGCCATTTGTCGAACATGCCGTCCAGCTCGCCCTCCCCCTTGTTGAACTTCGGCATCTCAAGATAGATGAAAGTCAGCTTGTCGTAGAACACTTCGTGCGTCTTGCGGTCTGTCAGCTGTACCTCGTGGTGGTAGTACGTGTCGTGGTTGGGGTCGAAGGTGAAGTTGAGTATGCCGATGACGTACACGGCCTTGAGGCGGTAGTCCCAGTTCCCCCTCTTCCCCTGCTCCTGTATGGGGAACGTGGAATAGTAAAGGCTCCTGTCCTTGAAGAACTGCTGCTCCCCGCGTTGCATCTCCACCAACATCTTCTCTCCCCGGTCGTTCTCGCAGTACACGTCGAACACCGCCTTCCGGTCTGCCTCGCTGATGCCGAGGTGTTCGGTGTTGAGGTAGGTAAGCGACTTAACCTTCTCCTTGCCGTGAAGCAGGCTGTTGATGAAGCTGAGTAGCAAGTCCTTGTTTATCTCCGTGCCGAACAGCTTCTTGAAGCCGAAGTCGGTGTACGGGTTTACGTAACGGTCCTCGTTGAATATCTTCTTTCCCATCATCGTCGTTCGCATTCATGCGATGATTGTGCCTGTGACGCAAAAATAATCCTTTTTGTCGTACGAAGCAAGTTCAAGGAGATATTTCTTTGACATACGGGCAAAGCGGGGTGCCGGGGGATTCCCCTCGCTTTCGCCGGTGGCAGGGGCTTTTCCGTTCCCTTTGCGGAAAGGCCGCTTCCGGGAATCGGAAGTGGCGGCGAGGCGCGGTTTGCTTTTCATGCCTTCCATGCGGTGGCGTTGGCTTCGGTCCTGATTTTTCGTCTTCGGGGCGGCAGGGGGAAGCCGGTCTTGAAAGCCTCGTCCGCGGCGATGGCCGTCGGGGCTTTCCTTATATATATATAATAAGGTGTAATGGACGACGTGGCGGGGATGAAGCCCAACCACAAGTCCGCCGTGCAGTCGGCGGCGGCCATGCTGATGCCGTTTTGCGGGCTGCTTGTCGACGACTTCTACGGCCTGTCCGGTTTGCACGAGCCGCCTTTGTGGTTCGGCTGTCCTTTCGCGGTGTTCGTCATTCTGTTGGTCGTGGACTCCATGAACCTGATTGACGGCCTTGCGTCCGGCCTGTGCCTCTGCGTCCTTGCGGAATGCGTGTCCTTGTACATGCGGATGGAATGCACCTTCGTTTACGCCTTGGCGGCATCGGGGCTGTCGGGTTCGCTGTCGGCCTTTTTCTGTTCCGACATGTGGGGGAAAGCGGAGTAAGGGACAAATACCTTCATGGGAGATTCCGGGAGCCTGTTCCCGGGATATGCCGTCGCTTGCCTGTCCGTCAAATACGCGACGGGACAATCCCGCGGTGTTGCCTTGTCGCGGCGACACCTTGTCGGTTTCCCGCACTTTGTTGATTGTGCCGGTGTCCGATGTCCGTACGGGTAGCCCTCTCCCGTTCATGCCGGGGCAAGCCCGTCTTCGGGGCGGACGAGACCCGCGTCCGCCACCTGGCGATGGCGGCGGGTCTTTCCATGCGTCGGGCACGGGCTCTCGTCATGGGGCTGTTCCTTTCCTTTTGCGGGTTGGACGCGCCCCTTTGCGTCTGGGGCGTTTCCGGCACGTGGACAGTCGTGCCTGACGTGCTGTCCTGCGGGCTGTTCCATGCGGCGGCGCGCCTGTGTTCCCGATGCCGTGCCTGACATGCCCGGCTCGGCGCGGCGCGGGAAGGAAAAAAGCCTTCCAGCCAACGGACTGGAAGGCTTTTGCCGTCGTCTTGCCGTCCTTGGATGGCGGTGTCCTCATTTCGCATAGCTTACCGAGCGGGTCTCGCGGATGACCGTGATTTTCACCTGTCCCGGATAGGTCATCTCGTCCTGTATTTTCTTGGCTATCTCCCCGCTCAGGCTTTCCGTCTGCTTGTCGTCTATCTTGTCTGCGCCCACGATGACGCGAAGCTCGCGTCCGGCCTGGATGGCGTAGGTCTTCGTCACGCCCGGATAGCTCATGGCGATGTTTTCCAGGTCGTTCAGCCGCTTGATGTAGGCTTCCACGATTTCGCGGCGCGCTCCCGGGCGCGCTCCGCTGATGGCGTCGCACACCTGCACGATGGGGGCGAGCAGCGAAGTCATTTCCATCTCGTCGTGGTGGGCGCCGATGGCGTTGCAGATGTCTGGTTTCTCCTTGTATTTCTCGGCCAGCTTGGCGCCGTAGACGGCGTGGGGCAGTTCAGGCTCCTCGTCGGGCACCTTGCCGATGTCGTGCAGCAGGCCGGCGCGCTTGGCCTTTTTCGGGTTCAGTCCCAGTTCCGAGGCCATCACGGCGCAGAGGTTGGCCGTTTCGCGGGCGTGCTGCAGCAGGTTCTGCCCGTAGCTGCTGCGGTATTTCATCTTGCCCACGATGCGCACCAGTTCCGGATGCAGGCCGTGGATGCCCAGGTCGATGGCCGTGCGTTTCCCCGTTTCGATGATTTCGTCTTCCACTTGCTTGGACACCTTGGCCACCACCTCTTCGATGCGTGCCGGATGGATGCGTCCGTCGGCCACGAGCTGGTGCAGGGCCAGGCGGCAGGTCTCCCGGCGCACGGGGTCGAACGCCGAGATGACGATGGCTTCGGGAGTGTCGTCCACCACGATTTCCACGCCCGTGGCGGCCTCCAACGCGCGGATGTTGCGCCCCTCGCGGCCGATGATGCGCCCTTTCACTTCGTCGTTGTCGATGTGGAACACGGTCACGCTGTTCTCGATGGCCGTTTCCGTCGCCACGCGCTGTATGCTTTGTATGACGATGCGCTTGGCTTCCTTGTTGGCCGTCAGCTTGGCTTCGTCCATGATTTCGTTGATGTAGCTCGCCGCGTCGGTCTTGGCCTCGTCCTTCAACGATTCCACCAGCCGCTCGCGGGCCTCGCCGGCGCTCAGCCCGCTGATGGTCTCCAGCTTTTCGCGTTCCTTGGCTTCCAGTTCCTTCAGTTCCTTTTCGCGGTGCGCCAGTCCCTGCTGCAGGTTTTCCAGCCGCTTGCGGTCGGTTTCCATCTCGCCTTTCTTGCGGTTCAGGTCTTCCTGCCGTTGGTTCAGGCCCAGCTCGCGCTGTTTCAGGCGGGTCTCGTGCTGTTGCAGTTGCTGGTTGTGCTGCTGCACTTCCTTTTCCAGTTCCGCCTTCTTGTTCAGGAACTTTTCTTTCACTTCGAGCAGTTTCTTCTCTTTGATGACTTCTGCTTCCTTGTTCGCTTCGTCGATGATCTGCCGGTATTTGCCCGTCGCCACGTAACGGAACAAAGCGTATCCCGCCGCACATCCGGCGATGAGGCACGCCGCAGAGATTACAAGTACCATGTCTTTTCCTTTTATGATGAATAATGTATATAAAAAACCACGCGCCGCCCGCCCCTCCGCATGGCGCGGAGAAAGGGGAACAGTGCGTGTGTCCTTTCCTGTGGAGCGGATGTCCCTACCGTGCTTTCGTCCCCAGAGCCTCGTCCAGGGTGTCCAGCATGCGCTTCATCCCGTCGGCGAGCGGCCGCGTGTCGTTGCGGGATTCGTTCTTCTTCAGCGAGAGCGCGATGCTGAACGCCGCCATGCACAGGTAAGTCCCGTCGTCCTCGTCCGGATACCGGGACGCGTAGCCGTTGTACCTTTGGTTGACCAGCTTTTCGGCTGCCCGGTAGGCTTCCTCCTCTTCCCGCCGTATGGTGATGGACAGAGTCCGCCGTCCCAGTCTCAGGTTTATGGTAAAGTCCTCGCTTGCTTCCATGATGCCTTCTTACGCGTTCAGGAGCGCGATGCACTTCTCTACTTCACGCACCAACCTCGATAGTCTCGACATGGCGGTTCTCATGTCCCCGCTGCTGATGTCGATCATCCTGGCCGTTTTCAGGTCGGCATAGTCTGCCTGCAGGCGGTCTATCCGCGAATGCAGCGCGGCGATGGCGTCGTCCTTCTCTTCCATGGCGCGCGACAACGCGGCGCAGCGGTCCGTCAGGGCTTTGTGTTCCAGGGCGACCTGGACGACGCGCGCCTCCAATGTCCGCAACAGGGCGTCTTCTTCTGCCGTCATTTCTGCCTTCCCGTTACAAAGTTAGGAAAAAAACGTCTAACGTCCCAAGCTTTTCCCGTTTTTTTTCTCGTCCGCGTCCTTGGGCTTGGGCTCCTTCTTGGCCAGGAGGACGATGCGGTGGACGTATTCCGTCATCCACGCCTCGCTGTAGCCCAGCCGCCTCTGGTACTGGCGGATGCCGACGCACGTGCGCCGCACGTTGTCGTCGCGCCAGTCGTCCTTGGTCATGATCTGGTGTATGGTCTTGGCCGTCATGCCGCGCAGCGCCCTGTGGAACACCGAGGGCATCCGGAACTTCCACTGCATGAGGTTGCCCATGAGCATCATCAGGTCCTGGCTGAATCCCTGCAGCATGAGCAGGTAGTTCCTGATGTCGTTCGCGTTGCGGCAGTTGCGCCTGACGCTCGCGTCTATTTCCTTGAAGAAGCCGTCCCCCATCCCGTAGATGTCCGCCAGCATGGCGCGGCAGCGCTTCTTCTCGCCCACGCCCAGCTTGTTGTTCACCGTGGGGACGTGCAGCGTCTGCTTGAATACGCGCAGGTCGGGCAGCGCGGCCAGGTTGCTGATGCCCGTCTGCGCGGCCATCGCGGCCTGGAAATACACGCGGATGAGGGTCATGAAGTCCTCCATTCCTCCCGCCCGCGCCGTCTCCCCTTTCGACGCCTTGCCCGACAATATTGCCATTATGCCCATCGTGTTCCTCCTTGTCCGGTTGGTTCCGTCCGCAAAGATAGTGAAAGGCGGGCGCAGAGGCAAGCGAAAGGCGAAGTTTTTCGGGGAGGCGCGCGGCGGCGGCTCGCCAGCGGGCGCCTCCCCGGGCGCGCACCCGGGGCCGTCCCCGTCCGTCCCGCCGGGGCGCGCGGGCCTTCCGTGCCCTCCCCTCCCCGCTTCCTCCCGGGGCGCGGGGCGGCGCCCGTCCCGTCCTGACGTTTTGACATTTTGTCGGTCCGCGCCTCGCGAGAATCCCTTGTACGCGTCCGGGCGCGGGGAGGCCCGTGAATACGCGATTCTCGCGCGACGCGGCCGGAGCAGTTTGTCGCCCGGACGGGGCTTCCGCATGGCACGGCGCGCGCGCCGGGGGCGCGTCCTGCCGCTGGGCGGGCGGGAACCCGCAGGCGCGGGGCGGTTTTTCGTGACATTTTGATTTCCCGTCCTCGCGCGCCGGGACGCTCCGGATAGAGGCGCGCCGGGCCGGAAAGGCACGTCACGGCCCCGTTCCCGGGCGGGTTCCGGGCGGAAGTGCGGACGTCGGCGGGGCGACATGGGGAGAAAAAAAGTGTTTTCTCAGCCGGACGGGAAACCGTTCGCAAGAGATCGGCGGCCGTCCGGGCTTAAAAAACCGGAAAAAAGGGCTTCTGAAGTTAAAATATGTGTACGGAAACCGGCCGGGACGCGCGTGTTTCCGTCCGGACGGGGCCTTCCCACCGCCCGGCGGACGGGGCCGCGGCTTTCCTTTTGTCGGCCTGAAGCCCGGAACGGCGTCTTTCTGAAAGCGCGACGGGCTCCCGCCGCGCGCCGGACGGGCCCGGGAGAGGGGGCGGGAGCCTCACTCCCGTCCGGGATTCTCCTCGCTCAGGCGCATGAGGTACTGCCCGTACTGGTTCTTCAGCATGGGCCGCGCTTCCTCGCGCAGCTTCTCCGCGCTGATCCAGCCCTGGCGGTAGGCTATGCCTTCCAGGCAAGCCACTTTCAGCCCCTGCCGCTTTTCGATGACTTCGATGAAGGTGGAGGCTTCGGAGAGGCTGTCGTGCGTGCCGGTGTCCAGCCACGCGAATCCCCTGCCGAGGGTCTTCACCTTCAGCTTCCCCTCGGCCAGATAAGCCTGGTTCACCGACGTGATTTCCAGCTCGCCCCTGGCCGACGGCCTGACGCGCGCCGCCACGTCCGCCACGCCGCCGGGGTAGAAGTACAGGCCCACCACGGCGTAGTTGCTCTTCGGCACGGCGGGCTTCTCCTCTATGCCCAGGCAGTTGCCGTCCTTGTCGATCTCGGCTACGCCGTAGCGTTCCGGGTCGTTCACCCAGTAGCCGAACACGGTGGCTTTCCCGCCGTGCTCGGCATCGGCGGCGGCCTCGCGCAACAGGCCGGTGAACCCCGCCCCGTGGAAGATGTTGTCGCCCAGCACCAGGCAGACGCTGTCGCTCCCGACGAACTCGCGGCCGATGAGGAAAGCCTGGGCCAGCCCGTCGGGCGAGGGCTGCTCCGCATACCCGAAACGCACGCCGAAGTCGCCGCCGTCGCCCAGCAGGCGGCGGAACCCCGGCAGGTCGGCGGGCGTGGATATGACCAGTATGTCGCGGATGCCGGCCAGCATCAGGACGGACACGGGATAGTAAATCATCGGCTTGTCGAAGACGGGGAGCATCTGTTTGCTCACGCCCTTCGTGATGGGGTAGAGGCGAGTGCCCGACCCCCCGGCCAAAACGATACCTTTCATGACGTTATCTGTGTTGCGTGTGTTAGTAAGCGTTCTCCTCGTTGTGCTTCAGCATGTTCGCGAGCGTGCGCCACATGATGCGGAGGTCGAGCCCGAAGCTCCAGTTCTCCACGTACCAGATGTCGGCCTTCACGCGGTTCTCCATCTGTTCCAGCGTCTTCGTCTCGCCGCGGAAGCCCTGCACCTGCGCCCACCCCGTGATGCCGGGCTTCACCCAGTGGCGCACCATGTAGCGGCGGATGAGGCGGGAGTATTCCTGCGTGTGGAGCAGCATGTGGGGGCGCGGCCCCACGAGGCTCATGTTGCCGATGAACACGTTGACGAACTGCGGGAACTCGTCGACGTTGGTCTTGCGCATCAGGTCGCCGAACTTGAACTTGCGCGGGTCGTCCCTCGTGGCTTGTATGCGGTCGCTGTCCTTGTTGACGTGCATGCTCCTGAACTTCAGGCAGCAGAACTCCTTCCCGTCAAGCCCGTTCCTCTTCTGCTTGAAGATGACGGGCCCGGGGCTCTGCGCCTTGATGACGACGGCCACGACGAGGTACACGAGGGGGAACACGGTGAGCAGGAACAGCCCCGACGCCACGATGTCGAAGAGCCGCTTGATGCCGCGGTTCACCGGGTCCTGCAACGGCTCGTTGCGCACGCTCAGCAGCATGGTCCTGCCCAGGTGCGACAGCTCCATGCGCTTGGTGAGGAACTCCATGAAGACGGGCAGGGCGTAGAAGCGCACCATGTGGTCTTCGCAGTGGCGGAATATCTCGCCCGTTTCCGCCGCGTAGCCGGGAGCCGGCACCATGTACAAGTCCGTCACCTCCCGGTGCTGCCGCAGGTAGTCCATCACCGCCCGCCGGTCGCCCAGCCTCTCTATGTCCATGCCGCCGGGGAGCTCCTTTTCGGTGAAGATTCCCAAGACCTTGAACCCGAGGCTGTGGTCGTTCAGCGTGTGGTAGATGTCCTCCAAGTCCCACGGGTCCCCCACCAGGACGACGTAGCGCAGGTTGTGCCCCTTCGAGCGGCTTCGCCTCAGCGCGTTGTGTATGGCAATCCGCTCCGTGTACAGCAGGCAGAAGAATATGGCGGCCCCCGCGAGCAGTTCCTCCCCGGCCACGTTCATCCGCCGTATCGGGCTGACGGCGACTATCATGAAAAGCGTCTGCAGGCATACGGTGTAGACCGAACGCCCCAGGATGTCGTTGCCGTACACCCCGCGCTTCAGGAACACGGGCGGGGCCATGTAAAAGGCCGGGAACACCGTCAGCGCGCCGATGAGCAGTTCCGCCTTCAAGGCGTAGGGGAAGGCGCAAGCCGAACCGAAGCCGTGGGTCAGCGCGAAGGCGAGCCAGTAACTGGCCGTCAGCAGGACGATGTCGTTGCAGATGACGGCGGATTTCACGATGCCGGATTCTTCCAAGTCCTTGATTTTCATGATTCGTCTCTTCGAAAGGTTGGTTACATGGTCGCGAATGTATGTATTTTCGGCGAAACCTGCAACGATAAGGCGCCTTTAAATCGTCCGTGGGACAAAAAAACCGGGAAGAGGAACTATTTCGCCCGTTTATTTGGAATGTATGTCAAAGATTCCTAATTTTGCGCACTGATTTCGAACAACCCGTAAAACAATAAGGAACGATATGCCCAACAAGACATTCCAAACAAGCGACCCCGCGGAAGAGCAAAGCACAGGTTTCAACTATCGCGAGATTCTGGACGCGGTCATCCTGCACTGGCAGTGGTTCGCCGTCTCCCTCGCCTGCTTCGTCGTCGCCGCCTTCCTCTACCTGAGGTACAAGGTCCCGGTCTACTCGATCAACGCGAAAATCCTCATAAAGGAAGACGACTCTTACCAGAGGCGCATGAGCGGGAGCGTGCTGGCCGACTTCTCGCAACTGGGGATACTGACGAACAGCAACGGCTTCGACAACGAAGTGGAAATCCTGAGCAGCAAGACGCTGGCGCGCCGCGCCGTGACCAACCTGAAGCTCTACGTCCGCTACGCGCGCGACGGCAGGGTGCGCGACGAGGAGCTTTACCGCACGTCGCCCGTCCTGGCCGACATGGCCCCGGAAGACTTGGACACGCTGTACACCGCGGTCTCCCTGGAAATCAAGGCCTCGCGGGAGGGCGGCTACCACATAGCGGGCGAGGCGCGCGAAGAGCGCTTCGAGGCCGACGTCGAGTCTCTCCCGGTGAGGGTGAAGACGCTGTCGGGATGGGTGACGCTGCGCCCCAACCCCGACCCCGACTGCGTGCCCTTCGACCGCGTCCTGCGCATTTACATCTACCGCCCCGCCGTCATGGCGGACGCTTTCCTCGGAGCCACCTCCTTCGAGCCCGTCAGCAAGGTGACGACGATAGCCCTCATCACGATGAACGACACGAGGCGCGAGCGGGCGGAAGACTACATGAACGAGCTGATACGCGTGTACAACGAGGACGCCAACGAGGTGAAGAACGAGGTGGCCCTCAAGACGGAAGCCTTCGTCAACAAGCGCATCAAGATAATAGACAAGGAGCTTAGCACCACGGAGTCGGACTTGGAGATGTACAAGAAGAGGAACCAGCTGGTGGACCTCGTGTCGGACGCGGAGGCCGCCTACAAGGGCGTGGAGAATTACCAGACGCGGCAGGTGGAGCTGCAGACGCAGATGCTCCTGGTGAAGTCGCTGAAGGAATACGTCGAAGACCCCGCCAACCGCATGGAGGTCATCCCGGCCAACCTCGGGCTGACCGACCATGCGCTCACCGACGCCATAGCGGACTACAACGAAAAGGCCGTGGAGCGCAAGCGGCTGATGAAGACGGCGCCCGAGTCATCGCCCGCCGTGGTCTCGGCCACGAACGCCATAGCTTCCCTTTACCCGGGAATCCTCCACTCCCTTTCCACGGTGTACGACAACCTGCGGGTGCAGAAGCGCAAGGTCGACGAGCAGTGCGACTTGTTCTTCGGGAGGCTCTCCAACGCGCCCACGCAGGAACGCGCGCTCTCCGACATAGGACGCCAGCAGTCCGTCAAGGCGGCCCTCTACCAGATACTGCTGCAGAAGCGCGAGGAGAACGCCATCTCCCTGGCCTCCACGGTGGACAAGGCCCAGGTCATCGACGCTCCGGAAAGCACCATCCGCCCCGTCTCGCCGAAGAAGAAGCTGGTGGCCCTCGCCGCGCTGGCTCTTGGCGTGGCCGTCCCCTCCGGCCTTATTTACCTGCTGGGCTTGCTGCGCTACCGCATCGAGGGGCGGGGCGACATCGAGAAGCTGACCGGCCTGCCGGTCCTGAGCGACATCTTCGTGGCAGGCGAGCTGAAAGGCGGGAAGAGGGCTATCGTCGTGAGGGAGAACACCAACGACATGATGGAGGAGACGTTCCGCAACCTGCGCACCAACTTGGGCTTCGTCATGAAGAAGGACGAGAAAGTACTGCTTTGCACGTCGGTGATACCCGGCGAGGGCAAGACTTTCGTTTCGACCAACCTGGCCATGAGCATGGCCCTGATGGGGCGCAAGGTGCTGGTGGTGGGGCTTGACGTCCGCAAGCCGCAGCTGGCCAAGCTGTTCGGGCTGGACACGGGACAGCACGGCATCACGACTTACCTGATAGGGGACGAATGCTCCGACGGGTTCCTGCGCGAGCAGATATTCAGCTCCGGCATGCACGCCAACTTGGACGTGCTCCCCGCAGGCCTCATCCCGCCCAACCCCGGCGAGCTGATCACCTCGGAAAGGCTGGACGACGCCTTCGCGCGCATCCGGGGCTGGTACGACATGATCGTCATCGACACCCCGCCCGTCGGGCTGGTGAGCGACACCCTGTTGCTGGGGCGGCTGGCCGACGCGACGCTCGTCGTGTGCCGGTGCGACTTTTCGCTCAAGCGCAACTTCGACGTCGTGAACAAGCTCCACGACGAGGGGAAGCTGCCTAAGATGAACCTTGTACTCAACGGGGTGGACCTGCAGCAGCGCAAGTACGGCTATTACTACGGCTACGGTTCCTACGGCCGCTACGGGCGTTACGGCTCCTACGGGCGTTACGGCTCCTACGGGCGTTACGGCGGCTACGGGCACTACGGAGGCTACGGCAGGGACGTGCCCCGGCACGGCAAGTCTTCCCGACGGCACGGGGGGGCGGCCCGTTATTATTCCCCTGAAAGCGGGCACGGGGGCAAGGACTGACACCTTATTATATACGTGCGCGCGGGGCGCGCCGGGAGGGGATGGCGGTCAGAACCACCATCCCCTCCCCCTTTTCCGCGCCGCGGGACGCTCTTCCTCCCACTCCTCCCGCAACAGCTGCTCCATGCTTTTCCCCTCCTTGATCATCCGGTAGACGACGCCCCAGTCCGGCAGTCCGCCGAGGTTGCGGTCGTCGATGAACAGGTCGGCCTTCAGCTTGCGGCTGTAGTGGAGGTTCTTGCAGGCGTCCTCTTCCGGGAAGTCCTTGTTCACGGCATAAAACTCCACGCCCCTCTGGCGGCACCATTCCACGGCCTCGTCCAGCAGGCGGCCTTCCCGCACGCTCCACAGGATGATTTGGTGGCGGTCCTCGATGAGTTTCTTCAGCGTCGTCAGGGCGAAAGGTATCTCGCGCCCTATTTCGGGATAACGGTGTTCCACGATGGTCCCGTCGAAGTCTACGGCTATTGTCATGTTCGTCGGTTTGGTTTGTTCCGGGGGCAAAGATAGC
The DNA here is from genome assembly GCA_964412085.1 of uncultured Paraprevotella sp. GTDB lineage: Bacteria > Bacteroidota > Bacteroidia > Bacteroidales > Bacteroidaceae > Paraprevotella. The sequence goes on from CAYPMY010000030.1 coordinate 11,521, forward strand.
GAAAGGCGGGGGAACGGCAAAACGGGAGCGGGCCTTCCCGCCGTCCGGGGGCCGGCCTGCCGCGTTTGTGTTAAAAAAAAGAGGAATATCCTTTTTTTTTATCCGAATTATTTTCCCGTTTTGATTATTTGTCGTAAATTCGCCCCCGTGGGAGCTTCCCATTCAAAAGCAAAACATTAGTATTAACTTAATTTCCGTAAAAATGAAGAACAGATTACTTGCGTTGATGGCATTGTGCGGCTTCGCGCCATGCACGTCGCCATCATGGGCGGCCGAGTGGGCCGACCCGACGCTGGAATTCGCGCAGCCGGACTTGGAGGGAATCCAGGCGGGGCAGAAGCAGGTGTATTACATCTACAACGTGGCCAGCGGGAAGTTCATGTCCGACGGCGGCCAGTACGGCACCCAGCTTGTCGTCCTGGACACGGGGCAGGACGTTACGGTGAGCTACGGCTCCGACTACGAGCTGGTCGCCCACGAGGGGGAAGCCGATTTCTCGGACGCCAAGTCCTACCGCCTGTCGATGATGAACGCGCTGACCAACGGCGGCTTCCATGAAGTGTGGACGAACGGCTCCGTATGTTACGTGGACCACAACAAGCAGGGGCACATGCTGTGGGACATCGTGCCGCAGGACGGGGGTGTCTACCACATCCGGGTGAACGCGGACGACCCCACCTACGGCACCAACAGCGGCAACCCGGACTATCTCGAGACGTGGATGATGACAGTCCGCAAGACAGGCGGCTGGGACCAGGTGGTCTATCCGTTAGCCAAGCCGGGGACGGCGGGCTACGACCGGGACTCCATCGGGCTCGACTGGCAGTTCGTGACCCCGCAGGTGTATGAAGTGTACATAGCCAAGAAGAACGTGCTGAAGCCGGAGCTGGAAGCCGCCGACGCGGCGGGCTTCACGGACTACGCCGAGTACAAGGGCGTGTACGAGAAATCCTCCGCCACGGTGGAAGAAGTGGAGAGCGCGGCCGAGAAGCTGAAAAACGCAGTGCTCGACTACGTGCACGGCGGCGCTTCCGAGGGGAATCCCGCCGACGTGACGAGCCTCATCGCGAACGCGTCGTTGAGCGACGGGACTACGGGATGGGAGACTTGGAGAGCCAGCACGAACAACAACTTCCAGATTATGCCGGATGCCAGCCAAGTCACGGTGTCCGACGGGACTTCCGTCAAGTTCTTCGAGAGATGGGTACCGGATGGTACTCCCCAGGGAGACTGGTACATCCAGCAGGAGCTGAGCGGCATGCCCGACGGCAAATACCGCCTCGGGGCTTACATCATGACGAGGCAGACGGCCGCGCCCACGGGTCTCTTCCTGTTCGCCAAGACGCTGGCCGGGGAGAGCAAGAAAGAGGCCGACCAGTATTCGACGGGCGGGGAAGCCTACGCGGCGCCCTACACGGTTGACTTCTCCGTGATCGGCGGCACGGCCACCATAGGTATGCGCTCCGAAGGAGCTCCGGACAACTGGTCCGCCGTGGGCAACTTCACCCTGAAGTACATGGGCAAGGAGGGCAGCACCACGATGCGCGACGCTTTGGCCCAGGGCATCTCGGACGCGGAAACGCAGTACGCCGAGGACATCCAGCCCAAGAAGCACAGCCAGAGCGCAGATAAGAAATACCAGGACATGATAGCCGCCGCCGAGGCCGCCCATGCCGACGGCGCGCTCGGCGACGATGCCCTGAGATCGGCACTCGAGTCCCTGCAGCTGTGCATGGACAGCCTGGCGCAGGACGTGGCCGACTACGAGACGCTGTCGCAGAAGATAGAGGAGCTGAACACGGCATGGGAGGAATCCGCCTTCGCGAGCCAGGAGTTCCCCGCCTACGACGAGTTCCTCGGGAATCTGGAGACCGCCTACGGCGACGGAACCTTCGACCCGGCGGAGCTGGACAGCATACAGCCGCGCTCCGACAGGATATGGGCTGAGTGCGTGAGGGAAGCCCTGCTGAACGGCGACGTGTCCGACGCGACCAGCCTGCTGACGAACCCCGACTTCGAGAACGGAGGAACGGGATGGACCGCGACGGGCACGGTAGGCACCAACAACTACAACCATTCCGTGGGCGAATCGTGGAACGGGAGAGACTGGGAAATCTACCAGGAAATCGGCAACCTGCCCGAGGGATCGTACAAGATTACCGCGCAAGCCTTCTACAGGCCGGGCGCAGGAGGCGATGCTGAGAATATTACCGAATGGCAGACCTCCTACGGACAGGAAGGCGACGAGCTGAACAAGGTGCGGGCCTACGTCTTCGGGAACGACGGTTCCAAGGCAATCCACCATATTGTCGACTTCCCGCAGGAGGAGAACGTGGGCGACGGTTGCCTGCAAATAGCCTGGACTGAGGACGCGAGCCTGTTCGGCAAGTGGCTGCCCGACAACACGACCGCCGTGCAGGCCATTTTCGAGGCCGACCCGAGCAACTACCTCAACGAGACTGTCTGCTACGTGGGCAGCGACGGGAAGCTCCGTCTGGGCATGAAGATGTCGGGCGTGACGTTCGACGTGGCGTGGGTGCCGTTCGACAGCTTCCGGCTGACGTACTTGGGTGCCGACGACTTCAGCGGCGCGACGTCCACACTCGAAGCGCTCATCGCGAGCGCGCAGGAGCTGCTGGCCCAGGAGGGCGTGGTGACCACGCAGGAGGCCAAGGACGGCCTGAACGCGGCCATACAGGCGGCCTCGGAGGCCGCAGGCAGCCTGACTTCCGAGACTTTCAAGGAGGTCAGCGAAGGCCTGACGGCGGCCATCGAAGCCTACAACGAGGCTGTCGCCGCCGCTTCCGCGCTGGAAACCAAGGCCACGAACCACGACAACAAGCTGACCGGCGGGGGCGATGACAGCTACGACGAGTACACAGGCACCGACGGGTTCAACGAGCTGGAAGGACTGGTCATCGAAATCCTGGAGGAGAAGATCGGCGGAGAGGGCATATTCGCCTCCCTGGCCGAAATCGAAGACTATTCCGTCAAACTGGACAAGGCTTATTCCAAGATGCTGTGCAGCAACGTCGACTTCGGTGCGGCAAGCAAGTCCGCGCCGGTAGACGCCACGGCCCTGATCGTCAACCCGAGCTTCCAGTTCGCCGGCCTGAACGACGCGGGGGAGACCGTGGACAATCCCACCTCCGACGGATGGACCATCGCGGGCGAGGACGTGAGCCACACCAAGGTGACGAGCGCTTGTGTCTTCGAGATCTACAAGGACAGCAGTTCGGTCTACCAGAAGCTCTACGGCATGCCTGCCGGCTACTACCACGTGGCCTACAACGGGTTCTACCGCGAGGGAGGCGACGGCCCGATACCGGGAGCATTGATTCGCCGCGACAGCATGCAGACGCTGAACGCCGAAGTCTACCTTGAGGCGAACGACAAGGCCAAGTGGAGCGAGAAACTGGGCTCCATCTTCGACAACGTGCGCGAGCTCAAGTACGATGAGAGCGACGTCGTGATGCCGGATTCCCTGTTCCCCGACATGCCCGAGTTGCTTTACCACTGCATCGTAGACCAGGTGGCCGGCGCGGACGCGGCCTTCAAGGACGGGGCGTACGAGGGCGGCTTCAGCTTCCGCGTGGAGGAAGGCGAGGAGCCCGTGCTGGGCGTGCGCAAGACCGGCGTGTCCGAGAATGACTGGACGTGTTTCGACAACTTCAGGCTGAGGTACTACGGCGAGGGCGACTCCAACAAGCCGGATGACTTCACCTCTTCCGTGGAAGACGCGGTAGCCGGAGGCGCCGCCACCGTGACAAGCACCGCATGGTACACCATCGGCGGCGTGCGCGTGGCAGGGCCGAAGCAGCGCGGCGTCTACATCCGCCAGGACAAGATGAGCGACGGCACGTCCAGGACCGTGAAGGTAATGGTGCGTTGACCCGCCGCCGCAGGATGGCGACCGGAACAGGTCGATAGACAGGAAGGGAGGACGAAGCTTTTTCGTCCTCCCTTTTTTTGCCGTCCCCGTCCCGCCAAGGGCGGCGGGCAGACGAGGCCGGAGGCGCCGCCCCCGGCGGACGGCGGACTGAGGGGAGCTTCCCGCACGCGGCGGGAGGCTCCCCTCGGAAGTGCAGGGCCTACATCGCCGAGCCGCCGATGGCGCCGAGTATGGCGCTGGCCACGGCGATGATCACGTTAAGCAAGGCTTTCCAGACAGACTTGTCCATAGGCGTCGAGTTTTAGAAGTCGGACTGCCGTGTCCGGTCCGTGCCCATGTAGAGCAGCCAGCCTTCCTTTATCTGGCCCATGTCGGGCTTCACCCCGCATTCCACCCGGCTCATGGCCGCCACCAGCGGGGCCATGTGGGAGGGGTCGAACGGGTTGAGGCGTTTGTCCGGGGGAAAGCCTGTCAGCGCGCAGACCTTCCGGACGTAGTCCCCCGTGTCGTTGCCGTCCTCGGGCGGGGCCCACCGCGCGACGACGTCGCCCACCGTGCGCAGTCCGTGCTTGCGGCAATAGGTGCGCAGGACGATGAAGGCCGCCCGGTAGCCCCAGGGCATGCTCCTGAAAGTGAAGAACTCCGGGTCGGGCTGCCGTTCGGCCAGCCCTTGCCACAGGTCGGCCGTCCGCCGGATGTTGAGGGGGTTGCGGTTGCGCAACCCCCTCTGCTTGTTCAGCTTTTCCATACCTTTCCGCAGGTTAGATTCCGTCGTCTTCTTCGCCTTCCCCGGGCAGGAAGTCCACCCTCTCGAGCGTGAAGTCCTTGTTGTCGAGCGACATGGCCTTCTTGAGTTTCGGGTTGGGCGTGAAGCAGACCCGGAGCCGCGAGATGTAGGCCGTGTCGTACGCCTCGGCCGTGTCGCTCCCCATGCCGTTGGCCACGACCCGGAAGCTGCCGATGTCGCCGAGGTTCACGCGCTTTCCTTCCTGCAGGGCATAGATGATTTGTTCCTGCAAGGCCGAGAGCACGGCCAGGCAGTCGTGCCGCGTGACGGTGCAGGTGCCGCTGATGCGCGCGGCAATCTCCTCGATCCCGATTTTTGAAAGGTTGACGACGAAACCGTAGTACTTGCCCGGTGCCCCCGGGTTGCGCGGGTTCCTGCGTTCGATGACTTTGTAATTCATGATGTTTTGTTTTTGAACGTTTGACATTTTGTTTTTTGAACTCTCTTGTCGTCCGGACGACGGTGCAAAGGTATGCCGTCCCGCCGCGGGGTGCGCGCGTTGCCGCACGTCCGCGCACGTTTCCGCCGCTTGCCGCGCCAAAACGCGCGTTCGCGCCGGTTTGGCGCCGCCCCCTCCGCCTCGTCACCCGGCGTCGTCCTCCCCGCCGGGCCATTCGCCGAAGTCGCCGCCTTCCTCCTCCGGCTTGCCCAGGACGTCGATGACCATCGCGTACTGCCGGGGCGTGAAGCTCCGTTGCCAGGAGCCGAAGTGCAATGCCGTGAGGCGCGCCCACAAGTCCCGCTCCGCCCTCAGCACCTTGAAGAGCCTCCGCCTCGCGTTCCTTTCGGTCGAGTCGGGGAAATACAGTGTGGCGAGCCTCGTCACGTCGTACAGATTCTTTTTCATGATAAAAACCTTTCTTTTGCAGTTAGTAAAATTGTCATAAGTCCCGGCCCTCCCGGACCGGGCGCGTCGGCCGTCCCCGCCGGGCGCGTCGTCCGCCCCGCGCGCGGCGGGACTTTAAATATCCCTTTTTATTTGCTCGTGTTGCGTGAATTTCGTAATTTTGGACGATTTTTCACGGATGGGGCATGGAAAACAAACTGTTCCGTTTCACGGACATCTTCAAGGAGACCCTGTGGGGAGGGCACCGCATACTCCCGTTCAAGGGGCTTGAGCCCGACGGCCGCCCGATAGGCGAGAGCTGGGAACTGTCCGGCATCGCGGGGAGCGAGTCGACGGTGGCGGGCGGCGCCTACGACGGGCTGACCCTCACGCAACTGGCCGCTGAGGGAAGAAGCTCACTGCTGGGCGGCAGGAACTTCGAACGCTTCGGCACACGCTTCCCCCTGCTCGTCAAGTTCATCGACGCGGCGCGCCCCCTCTCCGTGCAGGTGCATCCGGGCGACGAGCTTGCCCGCCGGCGCCACGGCTGTCCGGGCAAGACGGAGATGTGGTACGTGGTGGACAGCGCGCCGGGAGCCTGCGTGCTGGACGGGTTCAGCCGCGAGGTGTCGCCGGACGAGTACGCGGCGAGGGTGGCTGCCCTGACCCTGCCCGAGGTGCTCCGCCGCTGCGAGGCGCGCCCGGGCGACGTGTACTACCTGCCCGCCGGGCGGGTGCACAGCCTCGGCGCGGGCTGCCTCGTCTGCGAGATACAGCAAAGCAGCGACGTGACCTACCGCATCTACGATTTCGGGCGCGTGGACGGCGAGGGTCGTCCGCGCCGCCTCCACGTGGAAGAAGCGAGGGAGGCGATAGACTATGCCGTGGCGGAGCCCGAGAGGCGCCGCGAGGCGAAGGCCGACGTGCCGTCGGAACTGGTGAGGACCCCTTTCTTCACGACCTTGGCCTGCAGGCTGACCAAGCCCGCGGCGCGCGATTACGCCGGGCTGGACAGCTTCGTCGTCCTGGTCTGCACGAAAGGGGCCTGCCGCGTGTCGTGCGGCGGGGAAGAGGCGAGGCTCGCGGCGGGGCACACGCTCCTGGCGTCGGCCGAGGCCGGCAGCGTGACGCTCGCGCCCGAAGGCGAGGCAGAGATATTGGAATCATACGTGTAACCAAAAAAAACATTTCTATCCCATTATGTACAGAACTATCATGAAATTTCCTGCGGCGCTGGCCGTGGCCGCCATGTGGTCCGCCACATCCTGCATTTCCTACAAGACCGTGCCCTACATGATCAACAGCGCGGAGGCCGACCTCGACTCGAGCGCCGTGCTCTACGAGGCGCGCGTCATGCCCAAGGACGAACTGACCATCACGGTGAACTGCCCGGAAGACGCCGAAGCGGTCATCCCCTTCAACCTGACGACCTCGCAGCCCATGGGACAGCGCGGCGTGCTGTCCTCGCAGCCCACGCTGCAGACTTTCCTCGTGACGAACGAGGGCACCATAAACTACCCCGTCCTCGGCACGCTGAAGGTGGGAGGGATGACGGTGAACGAGGTGGAAGACCTGATAGCCTCCCGCATCGAGGGCACTTACCTGAAGACGCGGCCGGTGGTGACGGCGCGCCTGAGCAATTACAAGATTTCGGTGCTGGGCGAGGTGAACAGCCCCGGCACTTACACGGTGTCTTCCGAGAAGATCACGATCTACGAGGCGTTGGCCTTGGCCAAGGACATGACCGTGTACGGGCGGCGCGAGAACGTGAAGCTCGTCCGCGAGGACGCCACGGGCAAGAAGTCCATCCACGAGCTGAACCTGAACGACGCCAACATCATCAAGTCGCCGTACTTCTACCTGCAGCAGAACGACGTGGTGTACGTGACGCCCAACAAGACGAAGGCCAAGAACTCCGACATCGGCTCGAGCACGAGCTACTGGGTAAGCTCCATCAGCATCCTCGTGTCCATAGCCTCGTTGGTGACCAACATCGTGCGCGACTGACGGCCCGGCGGCACGAAGCCAGGACATCCCGGAGCCGCCGTCTTTCCCTGCGCCGGACGGCGCGCCGATCTGCGCCGAACGGAAAAACGATCTCTTGCGATTGTCTTTCCGTTCGGCGCAGATTTTTTTCCCGATTCAAGGGAATCGCTTGCCTGTTTGTTGCCAGGCGATTCCGTCCCGCGTTTTTTCCCGGCTTCCCGTGTCCCCGTATCCGATTTTTTTATAACTTTGCGGCATCCGCGCCGGATGACGCGGCAAAATCGGACTTATCATGGGAAAGAAAGCATTGATTACCGGCATCACGGGGCAGGACGGCTCCTACCTGGCCGAGTTCCTCATCGAGAAGGGGTACGAAGTGCATGGCGTCATGCGCCGCTCCTCCTCCTTCAACACCGCGCGCATCGAACACTTGTATCTGGACGAGTGGGTGCGCGACATGAAGAAGAGCCGCCTCGTGAACCTGCATTGGGGCGACATGACGGACAGCAGCTCGCTGGTCCGGATCATCAGCGACGTGCGTCCGGCGGAAATCTACAACCTGGCCGCGCAGAGCCACGTGAAAGTGTCGTTCGACGTGCCGGAATACACGGCCGAGGCCGATGCCGTGGGCACGCTCCGCCTGCTGGAAGCCGTGCGCATCTGCGGGCTGGAGAAGACCTGCCGCGTCTACCAGGCCTCCACGTCGGAGCTGTTCGGCAAGGTGCAGGAAGTGCCTCAGCGGGAGACCACTCCCTTCTACCCGCGCTCGCCCTACGGCGTGGCCAAGCAGTACGGCTTCTGGATCACGAAGAACTACCGCGAGAGCTACGGCATGTTCGCCGTGAACGGCATCCTGTTCAACCACGAGAGCGAGCGCCGCGGCGAGACTTTCGTGACGCGGAAGATCACTCTGGCGGCCGCCCGCATCGTGCAGGGCTTCCAGGACAAGCTGTACTTGGGCAACCTGGACGCCCGCCGCGACTGGGGCTACGCCAAGGACTACGTGGAGTGCATGTGGCTGATTCTGCAGCACGGCACGCCGGAGGACTTCGTCATCGCCACGGGCGAGATGCACACCGTGCGCGAGTTCT
>CAYPMY010000031.1:0-19304 GCA_964412085.1 uncultured Paraprevotella sp.
GTTCATTCCCGTGAACAGCCAGCAGCGTCCGCTGCCTTTCTGGTCGCTGATGCCTGAGCTTTCCACCTTGTGGCTGAACCACGTGTCGGGCGCGGCCGCCTGTTCGCTGTTGGCCGCGAGCTTCTTGATGGAATTGGCGTTCACGGCGTTCCGGATAGCCTTGTGGGCATCGCCGTGCGGGCAGCTCTCTTTCAAGGTCTGCAGGATATCGGGGGTGAGCGCCTGTTGGGCGAAAGAAACGCCGCCGCAGAACGAGAGGGCCAGGCATAATGACAAAGATGTCCTTTTCATAAAGTTCTGGTGTTATTTTACGTATTCTGTCCAGTCGGTCAGCCGCATGTCCCCCTTGCGCAGATAAGTGTCGTGCATGGCGAATGCGGCCGACAGGCAGTGGTGGGTGTGCCCTCCGTTTCGGGCCGCGTACTTCATGTAGTCGAGCAGAATCGGACGATAGTCCGGATGGGCCACCTTGACAAGCTCGGTTGCTTTCTCCATAGCGCATTTCCCGCGCAGGTCGGCCACGCCGTATTCCGTGACGACGGCGTCCACGAAATGGCTCGTATGGTCGATGTGGGAACAGAACGGCACGATGTTGCTGACGGCTCCTCCTTTGGTGGTAGAACCGCAAGTGAAGATGCTCAGATAGGCATTGTTGGTGAAGTCCGCCGAGCCGCCGATGCCGTTCATCATCTTCGTGCCGCAAATCTTGGTGGAATTCACATGTCCGTAGATGTCTGCCTCGATGGCCGTGTTCAGGGAGCATACGCCGATGCGGGCGATGACTTCGGGGCTGTTCGAGATTTCGGAAGGACGGAGTACGAGCTTGTCCTTGAAGAAGTCCATGTCGTCGTAAATGCCTTGCAGACATTCGTTCGTCACGGTGAGCGAACAGGCTGATGCCGAGAGTACGCGGCCTTCGCGCATCAGTTGCACCGGGGCATCCTGAAGCACTTCGGTGTAAATGCTGAAATTCGGGATGTCCGGGCATTCGCCCAACGCGCCCAGCACGGCGTTGGCCCCGCTACCCACCCCGCTTTGCAAATTAAGGAAGGACGGTGGTATTTCCCCGCTTTTCAGGTTGGCTAACAGGAAATCGGCCACGTTGTTCCCGATTTGTGTGGTGACGGGGTCGGGGGCTTTGAATGCGCGTGCCTCGTCCGGGATGTCGCATTCGACGATGCCTTTGATGCGGTCGGCATCCACTTCCACGTAGGGTTTGCCGATGCGGTCGTTCGCCTTCATGATCATGACGGGCGTGCGAAAGGGATGGTCCTCTACTTCGTACACGTCATGGATGCCCATGCACTTCTTGCTGTGGAAGGCATTGGCTTCGACGATGATGCCCTTGCGCGCGAGCCGGCAGATTGTGGGGCTGATTCCGCCCGCGGCGGTCAGGTAGATGCGTGCCTTATCCCCTGCTTGTTCGATTTCGCAGGCTTCGATGACGGCCCAGTCCACGTGTCCGAGATAACCTTGGCGGATTTGGGTGGCCATGTTGGAAAGGTTGAGGTCGGAATACGAAATCTCATTATTGTTGACGTGGGTGCGAAAGTCCCTGTTCGTGGTGTAAGGGGCGCGGAACCGGATGGCATGGGCGTTGGCCAGCAAGCCGTCGCAGCTTTGTCCTGTGGAGGCTCCCGTGAGGACGTTGATTTTAAATTCTTTGCCTTCCGCGTGTTCTTTCCCGGCTTTTTGGGCTATCTCTGCCGGTACGCATTTAGGTACGCCAGCCGGCGTGAAACCGCTTAGTCCGATGGTATCCCCGCTTTGGATGAGGGCAGCAGCCTCTGCCGCTGTGATTTTGTTGAATCCCATAGAGTTGGTTGCTTAATGGTTATACCTTATATTATATGGCGCAAAGTTAGCTATTTTTTTTGAAAGGTGTTACCGTGTCAGGCTTATTTCCTTTCCTGTTCCTTTCGGAAGTCGTTGAGGGCGGTAGCGGCTTGGGGCGCAACCGAGCCTTTTGAGGACGGCGCGACGGGAGGTACTCCGTGAATCAAGGCCGGAACGGCCGGCCATTCCTTCGGTAGGCATTTCGGTCTGGCGAAGAAGTCGTTCGGCGCATGACAGGCGGTGTTGGCCGGCGTAATCGAAGAACGTCGTGGCCGGCACCTTGTTCGGATGCTCGGGAACGTGGGTGCGGTTCGTGCCGGTGGCTTGGGACAAGTCCGTGATGGCCGGTTGGGGATTGACGCAGAGGAGTTCTTCCGACTTGCTCTTGCCATGTACCGCATGAACCTTGTATGAATGTTGCCGTCCATTTTGCTGCCGGACGGACAGAGAAAGACGGGCAGTGAAACGGTTCGGCAGAGTCCCGTGATTCCTGTGACGTTCATAATCGCGTGTCTTAAAAGTCGCCGGCACGCTCCAAAGGCACAGAAAGAAGGCCACCGGCAGGAAGCTCGAAGTGAAAACAACGGCGCATGCCGTCGAAGACAGGCTCGCGGGGAGCCCGGGGATAGGTTGTTCCGTTATGATCCCGCGTTGCATGGAGACGGCGAAAAAACAAGCGGGGTTTTCACAAATCCCGCTTGCTCAACTAAACCTTAACTATGAAAAAATCCAATGTCTCCATTTGGGAGCAAATATCGGGATTATCCCTGTGATAATGACGGCTTGTGCGCCAATTTAACTTTGTTTTCAGTCTTTTTAAGAAGACCTGTCCTTTCTTTTGTCCCTTTGCGGAAGCAAATGTCATATATATACGTGTGATTTTGGCTATCTTTGCAACCTGAATTGAAAGGACGGCATGAAAAAGCTTTTTATAGAGACTTACGGTTGCCAGATGAACGTGGCCGACAGCGAAGTGGTGGCCTCGGTGATGCGCATGGCGGGATACGAGACGTGCGAGACCTTGGATGAGGCGGATGCCGTTTTCCTGAACACTTGTTCCGTGCGCGGCAACGCCGAACAGAAAATCATCAACCGGCTGGAGGCCTTGCAAGCTCTGCGACGGAAGGGCCGGCGTCTGATCGTCGGCGTGCTGGGCTGCATGGCCGAACGGGTGAGGGAAGAGCTGATAGAAAGACACCACGCGGACGTGGTGGCCGGCCCCGACGCTTACTTGTCCTTGCCCGACTTGATTTCCTCGGCGGAGCTGGGGCAAAAGGCAGTCGACGTGGAATTGTCCGTGACGGAAACTTATAAGGACGTGATTCCGCAACGCTTATGCGGCTCGCACGTTTCAGGTTTCGTCAGCATCATGCGGGGTTGCGACAATTTCTGCCATTATTGCATCGTGCCTTACACTCGAGGGCGGGAGCGGAGCCGGGACGCGGGGAGCATCCTGAACGAGGTGCGCGACTTGAGGGGGCGCGGGTACAAGGAAGTCACGCTCTTGGGGCAGAACGTGAATTCTTATCTTCATGAGGGAGCCGACGGAAAGGCAGTCTCTTTCCCGGAACTTTTGCGGCTGGTGGCGCATGAGGCCGACGGGATGCGCGTGCGTTTCACCACGTCTCATCCGAAGGACATGAGCGACGACACGCTGCGTGTCATTGCGGAAGAACCCAACGTGTGCCGCCACATCCACCTGCCGGTGCAGAGCGGGAGCAACCGCATCCTGGAACTGATGAACCGCAAGTACACCCGTGAATGGTATTTTGGCCGCGTGGCGGCCATCAGGCGGATCGTGCCGGATTGCGGCCTGTCCACCGATGTCTTTTCGGGCTACTGCTCCGAGACGGAAGAAGATCATCAAATGTCCTTGTCGCTGATGCGGGAATGCGCTTTCGACAGCGCCTTCATGTTCAAGTACTCCGAGCGTCCGGGGACGTATGCTTCCAGGCATTTGCCGGACGACGTGCCGGAGGACGTGAAAGTGCGGCGGCTGAACGAGCTGATAGCTCTGCAGGGCGAGCTCTCCGCCGAGAGCAACCGCCGTTGCGAAGGACGGGTTTATGAAGTGCTGGCAGAGGGCGCGAGCAAACGTTCCAAGGAGCAGTTGTTCGGGCGCACGGAGCAGAACAAGGTGGTCGTTTTCGACAGGGGAAAGCATCATGCCGGTGATTTCGTAAGGGTGAGGATTAGCGAAAGTTCCTCGGCTACGCTGAAGGGAGAGGTGATAGAATACTGACAATCAAGTTAAATGCTGTTAAAGGAAGAGCCAATTCCCCGTCTTTCGTTGTATTTTTGCACCACGCGCTAATACGGTCGGTTGGAAGCCATGGGAAAGAAGAAAAAAGCAAGGGGTTCGCTGGGCATGCAGTGGTTCACGACTGGTGTCAGCACCACTTTGGTGTTGATACTGCTGGGAATCGTGTCCTTTTTCATACTGTTTGCCCGGCGTCTGTCCGACTCCGTGAAAGAGAACCTGACGGTGACGGTGTTGCTCGACGGTGAAGCAAGCGGTTCGGACATCCGTGGATTCCGGGCGGCGTTGGAGGGGGAACGTTATGTGTACGCTTTGGATTACGTGTCCAAGGAACAGGCATTGGAAGAGCAAGTGAAGGCCATGGGAAGCGACCCGTCCGAGTTCCTTGGCGCCAATCCGTTCACGGCCTCGTTCGAACTGCGCATGAACGCGTCTTATGCCAATTCCGACAGCCTGACGCGGATTGCCGCGAGGTTGAAGAAACATCCTTTGGTGGAAGACGTGATATATCAAAAGGAACTTGTGGACGCGGTGAACGACAATTTGCGGCGTGTCAGTTACGTGCTTTTGGGATTGGCCGTGCTTTTAGCCTTGGTCTCTTTCGCGCTCATCAACAATACCGTGCGGCTGAGTGTCTATTCCGGCCGCTTCGTCATCCGTACCATGAAACTGGTAGGGGCGGGTTGGGGGTTCATCCGAAAGCCGTTCATGGCGCGGAGTTTCAGTCTCGGATGCCTGTCCGGCTTGCTGGCCGACGCCGTGTTGTGGGGGGGCGTGCATTCCCTTTTGCAGTACGACCCTTCGCTTTCCCGGTATGTCCGTGCCGACATGTTGCTCGCCGTGGGGGCGGCTGTGCTGTTGTTCGGCCTCCTGCTCACGTTGGGATGCACGTATGTTTCCGTCGGCAAGTACTTGCGGATGAAGGCCGGTGACTTATATTAAATGAGGAAATATATAACAAACGGAGTTTTATGGATAAAAGGAATTTTGCTTTCGACAAGGTGAATTTGATTTTGCTGGCCGTCGGGATGGCTATCGTGGTAATCGGGTTCATCCTTATGTCAGGGGCCGGGAGCTCGGAGGCGGTATTCAATCCGGACATATTCAGCGTGCGCCGCGTCAAGGCGGCCCCGGTTGTTTGCCTGTCCGGCTTCTTGTTCATGATTTATGCCATCTTGCGGAAGCCCGCATGCAAGCCGTCGGAGGAAGAGGACGATGGCGGCGGGGCGGAAGAAAGACGGAATGTCCGGTACGATCAGGCATGGATGCCACGGAAGCGCTCTTAATGGGCCTTTTGCAGGGCCTGACGGAATACCTGCCCGTGAGCAGCAGCGGGCATCTGGCCGTCGCCTCCCATTTCTTCGGTGTAGAGGGCGAGGCCGGCTTGGCGTTTACCGTGGCCGTCCATGTGGCCACGGTGTTCAGCACGTTGGTGGTTCTTCGGAAAGACGTCGCGTGGATATTCAAGGGATTGTTTGACTTCAAGGGGCGGGGGGCGAACGAATCCCAGCGTTACGCCTTGAACATCTTAGTCTCCATGATACCCGTGGGCGTCGTCGGCGTTTTCTTCAAGGACTACGTGGAAAGGATATTCGGCGGCGGCCTGCTGGTAGTGGGGATTTGCCTGCTGCTGACGGCCTTGCTGCTGGCCTTTTCATACTATGCCCGTCCCCGCCGGAAAGAATGCATATCCCTTCGCGACGCTTTCGTCATCGGGCTTTCCCAGGCTTGCGCCGTTTTGCCCGGCCTGTCCCGTTCCGGCACGACCATCGCCACGGGATTGCTCTTGGGGAACGACAAGGCCAAGCTGGCCCGGTTTTCTTTCCTGATGGTGATACCTCCCGTTTTGGGGGAGGCCGTGCTCGATGTCGCGAAGGGAGTGACCCATGGGGCCGAAGCCGCTCCCGCGGGCGTAGGGATGTGGCCGCTTGCCGTGGGATTTATGGCGGCTTTCGTGTCGGGATACGCCGCCTGCAAGTGGATGATTGACATTGTCAAGAAGGGCAAGTTGGTGTATTTTGCCGTTTACTGCGCCGTGGCGGGCGCCGCGCTCGTCGTGTACCATTGCCTCTAACCGTTTAAGATTCGACCGGATGGATTTCGTGAGAGGAGAGATATTGGCTTTCGACAAGCCCTACCGTTGGACATCGTTCGAGTTGGTGGCGAGGGTGCGTGGCCTGCTGTGCCGCAGGCTGGGCTTGAGGAAGCTGAAAGTGGGGCACGCCGGCACGCTCGACCCCTTGGCCACCGGAGTCCTGCTCGTCTGCACCGGAAAGGCGACGAAACGGATAGAGGAGCTTCAGGCTCATGCGAAAGAGTACGTGGCGACGCTCCGCCTGGGTGCCACCACGCCGTCGTTCGACTTGGAGGAACCCGTGGATGCGGTGTATCCCACGGGGCATGTAACCCGTGGGATGGTGGAGGAGACGCTGTCCCGCTTCGTGGGCACGATAGAACAAGTGCCGCCCGCGTTCTCGGCTTGCAAGGTGAACGGGAGCCGGGCGTGCGACTTGGCGCGGAGGGGGGAAGAGGTGGAACTGAAAGCCAGGACGCTGGTCATCGACGAGATGGAGCTGTTGCGGTACGAACTGCCGGAAATCGTCGTCAGGGTGGTGTGCGGCAAGGGCACTTACGTCCGCGCCTTGGCCCGCGACATCGGGATGGCCTTGCGCAGCGGCGCCCACCTGACGGCCTTGCGCCGCACGCGGGTCGGGGCGGTCAGGGTGGAAGACTGCCTGAGACCGGACGGCTTCGCCGAATGGCTGGACCGCCGGGCCATGGAGACAACGGAAGACAACCAACCAATATAAGAAGGACATTCCATTATGAAGCTGTCACAATTCAAATTCAAACTGCCCGAAGAGCAGATAGCCCAGTATCCCGCGCGCCACCGTGACGAATCCCGTTTGATGGTGTTGCACAAGAAGAGCGGGGGCATCGAGCATCGCCAGTACTTTAAGGACATCCTCGACTACTTCGGCGACAAGGACGTGTTCGTGTTCAACGACACCAAGGTGTTCCCCGCCCGCTTGTACGGCAACAAGGAGAACACGGGCGCGCGCATAGAAGTGTTCTTGTTGAGGGAACTGAACGAAGACTTGCGCCTTTGGGATGTGCTGGTCGACCCCGCCCGTAAGATCCGCATCGGCAACAAGTTGTATTTCGGCGAAGGCGATTCCATGGTGGCGGAAGTCATCGACAACACGACCTCGCGGGGGCGGACGCTCCGCTTCCTGTACGACGGGCCGCACGACGAGTTCAAGACAGCCCTGTACGCGCTCGGCGAGGCTCCCCTGCCCAAGCATATCGTGAGGCGCCCGGCCGAGCCCGAGGATCTGGAGCGTTTCCAGTGCATCTTCGCCCGCAAGGAGGGAGCGGTGAC
The DNA here is from genome assembly GCA_964412085.1 of uncultured Paraprevotella sp. Taxonomy (GTDB): domain Bacteria; phylum Bacteroidota; class Bacteroidia; order Bacteroidales; family Bacteroidaceae; genus Paraprevotella. The sequence continues at coordinate 7,479 of CAYPMY010000031.1, forward strand.
GGCCCCCTCGTCCGGGCTTCATTTCTCGCGTGAGCTGATGAAGCGGCTTGAGATCAAGGGCGTGGACTTTGCTTACGTCACGATGCACTGCGGGCTGGGCTGTTTCCGCGACATCGACGTGGAAGACCTGTCCAAGCACAAGATGGACAGCGAGGAAATGTCTGTGGAGGCCGACGCCTGCCGCATCGTCAATGCGGCGAAGGACGGCGGGCATCACGTCTGTGCCGTGGGCACCACGGTGCAGCGGGTGTTGGAGACGGCGGTGGGCACGGACTGGCATCTGAAGGAATACGCGGGCTGGACCAACAAGTTCATTTTCCCCCCTTACGAGTTCAGCGTGGCAGACTGCATGGTGGCGGGCTTTTATCTGCCTTATAGCACTCTGCTCATGCTGACGGCGGCCTACGGCGGTTACGACCTGGTGATGCAGGGGTACAGGGAGGCGTTGAAAGAGGGCTACCGTTTCGGGACGTACGGCGACGCCATGCTCATACTGAACGACTGATGACGGACTTGTACTTGGGCTTGGGCAGCAACCTGGGCGACCGCGGGCGACTGTTGCGCAGGGCCGTGGAGATCCTGGCGGGGCGGATAGGCGGTCTGGAAAGCCTGTCCGCTTTCTATGAGACGGAGCCCTGGGGTTTCAGCTCCGAACACCCTTTCCTGAACGCCGTGGCGGTGTTGCGCACCGAGAAGACGCCGGGAGAAATCCTCCGCATCACGCAGGAGGCCGAGCGGGAACTGGGGCGGCGTGGCAAGAGCGGGGGCGGGGCGTATGCCGACCGCCCGATCGACATCGACTTGCTTTTGTACGGCGACGCGGTGGCCGAGGAAGACTTCGACGTACCCGGGGCGGAAGGGGGCAAGGCGCACTTGTCCTTGCCCCACCCGCTGATGCATGAACGACGTTTCGTCATGGAGCCTCTGGCCGAAGTGGCGCCGGACGCGGTGCATCCTGTGTTGAAACGGACTTTCCGGGAGATTCTGGAGGAGCTGTGCCGGAAGCGCGGCTCCGGCCGCGGGAAGGAAGAATGTTGACAGGGGAAGGACGAGTCCTTCCCCTGCGCCGTTCTTCCATGTCCTTGTCATACAGCGGCCTGCCGTTCTGCCGAGATGGGGACTTTTTTCTGCGCCAAACGATTTTCCGATCTCTTGAGATCGGTTTTCCGTTCTGCCGAGAACGGGAAACCAGTCGCCGCAGGACTTTCCCGGGAATGAATTTCCGGGACATTTCTTTGGAAGCATGCGGGAAGGGCCGCCCCGTTCTGATGTCGGGACGGCCCTTTCCGATTTTGTCGGCCCCGCGGGCCGGAACGCGGGGCTACCTCACGAGCACGTTTTTCCCGCCGACGACGTAGACGCCTTTCTTCAGCCCTTTCAGGCCGTCCCGTCCGGCATCTTTCTTCAACAACACGCCGCCGAGCGTGTAGACGTCGGCCGTGCCCGCCTCGCCGGGGACGCTTCCCGCGCCTTGCCCCTCTTCGATGGCAAAGGAGTACGACAGCCGGGGAGCGTAGTCCACGATGGTGGGATCGTCCTCGCCGGCGGACTGCCGGATTGCCTTGGCCGGGACGAACAGGGTGTAGGAGCCTTTCTCACGTACTTCTTCCGCCAGCGTGACCTTGACTTCGTTGGGGGCGTCGCCCGCCGCCAGGGCGGCTTCCACGACGCTCTCCCCCGTATCGCCGTCGGCGAGGCGGGGCTTGTTCCCGTCCCCGGGGTCGAACGTCGCGCAGGTGCCTTCCGCGAACCGGAGCACGAACCCGCGCAGGGACTCCACGGTTCCTTCCGCCGGCGTGACGGACACTGGCTCGTAAGCGTGCTCGATCACGTAGTCGTACTTCAGGTTCGGGGCGTATTCCGCGCCGGCGGACGGCCCTGTGCCGGCTTCTCCGCCGGCAGTGCTTGCCTGCCGTATCATGCGGGCCGGGACGACCAAGGTGTAGCGGCCTTCCGCGTCGACCTCCTCAGCCAGCGTGGCCTTGACCTCTCCGGCGCCGGCGCCGATGGCCAGCGTGGCGGCCACTCGGCTGCTGTCCTTGACGTCGAGCAAGTAGGCTTGGCTTGCGGGTTCCGCTTCGAGCTGCGGCGTTGTGCCTTCGGCGAAGTTGATGGAAAAGTCTTTCAGGGAGAGCACCTTGCCCGGGGCCGGCGTGACTCCTGCGGGTGCGAAGTCCATCCCGATGGTGTAGTCGTACCTGATTTCGGGCGAGCTGAGCAGCACGGTGGTGTCTTTCCCCTCTTCTTCCCCGCCTGTCCCCGCGAAGGCGACACGTTGGATCAGGCCGGCCGGGATGACCAGCGTGTAAGCCCCTTCCGTATTCAGCTCTTCGTCCAGCGTGAGCCTGATTTGGTTGGGCTTGCCGCCTTGCGACAGCGTGGCCGTGGTCCGGCTTCCGTCGTCGTTGTTCGCCATGTAGGCCGGCGTTCCGGCCCCGGGGTTGACGAGGGCGGTCGTGAGCTCGGGGAAAGTCAATGTGAAATTCCGCAGGGAGCCGTAGTTCCCCTCGTCTCCCTCGATGCCGGAGGGCACGTATGCGGTTATTCCCGTGGTTGTGAACGTCTTCGTGAACGCCGTGTTCCAGTCCCCGTTGGGGCGGCAGATTGCTTTCTCGGGAACGACGAGCGTGTAGGTGTCCGCGTCGGTCGTGGGCGGCAGCATGATTTGTATCCTGTCGGCTCGCCCGCTGGCTTTCTTCACGACGATGTCCAAAGCCTCGGAGGAGCTGTTGGTCAGGGTGATGGCCGGCGCGCCTTCCATCGCGTTAGGGTATATCTCCTCGTTGAAGTCCAGCGTTATGGAGGAGAGCGACTCTATCGCTTTCTGTCCCGACGGGGTGGCGGACGCCACGGAGAGGGCGGGCTTCGTGTCCCCGTTCAGGTCGGCATCCGCGGTGGCGAACGCCGAGGCTTGCCAGGAATAAGTCACGGCCTGCACGCCGACGGTGTAGTTGCCGACTTCCACTCCCTCGAAAGTGTAAGATGCGGGGTTCACGTAGCCCGAGAATGCGGTGTATGTGAGTTGCTTGCCGGTTTCCGGGTCGGCCGGGGCTGTCATGAAGGTTCTGCCCGTGGCTTTGTTCCTCAGGTACACGTTGTAGAAAGCCTTGCTCTCCGTGTCGGGGGTGTGGCTTTCGGCCCAGGTCACGGCGAGCCGTTTCGTGCCGGGGTCGTATGCGGCTTCCACGCCTTCGGGCATCCCGGGTACTTGTATGCCGTAATCCGGCTCGGTGGTGTTGATGGTCCAGGACAGGCGGTCGCAGTTTTCCTGCGCGAACAGGTCAAGCAGGCCGTCGTTGTTCAGGTCGCCGTGTGCCATGTAGCCTTCCTTGATGCGGATAGGATCGGTGCCGTCCTCCGCGTCGGGAACGTCCTCGGTGATGTAGTAGCCGTCGTACGAGCCGGTGCTGCTTGAGATGGCCGTGTGCCAGTCGCCGTTCCATCCCCTTGCCACGAAGTCCAGCCAGCCGTCGCCGTTGAAGTCTGCCAGCGAAGCCAGGCGCACATTGGCGCCCGACAAGGGGTAAAGCTGGGTCTCGACTTCCTCGAAAGCGAACTTCTCGCCGGTCGAGACGTTGCGCAGCATCAAGGCCACCTTCCCGTTCTGGGCGTATAATGCTTCTCCCTGGAAGCCCGTCCCTCCGAAGACAAGGATGTCTTGCCTGCCGTCCTGGTCGTAGTCCACGACGAAGATGGCGTGTTCTTCCGAGTACGGATTGCCGAGCTTGTCGGAGATGGCGTTGATTTCCCCGAAATCGGTGTCGGCAAGCTGGAACGTGCCGTCTTTCATGTTGCGGTAGAAGTGCACTTGTCCTCCCCCGTGGATTCCCAACTCGTCGTTGCCGTCTCCCCATCCCGCGGATACGATGTCCGGCCATCCGTCGTTGTCGAAGTCGCCGAACGACACGCTGCCGGCGCACTGGGGGACGAACGGCTTGCCGAACTCGGGTATGAAGGGGTCGGTCACCCGCTCGAAATGGTCGCCCTCCACGTTCCTGAACAGCCATACGGCACGCTCCCACGGTTCCTCGTTCTCGAACTGTATCAGCAAGTCCGGGTAGCCGTCCTTGTCATAGTCGGCGATGGAGGTCATGGTGTTTTGTATCTTTTGGTTCCATTTGTTCTCTTCGATTCGTGGGTTGATTTCCGCGAGGGCGGGGTCGTTTTTCACGGTGAAGGTGCCATCGCCGTTGTTGACGGCCAAGAGCAGCGCTTTCCGGGACTCGAACGTCCAGCCCACGTTGACGCTCGGGTAGATGAAATCCACCAAGCCGTCCTGGTTGAAGTCGAAGGCTTTGTTGCCGATTCCGCAATAGGCGAAAGGCAGGCCTGTCCCGCTGTCCCGGTTCTTGACGTCCCACGTGCCGTCGCCGTTGTTGAAGGAGAGCCTGGTGTCGTCGTACCATGTCCAATTCCATACCGTTTCGCCTTTTTCGTCCACTTCGGAAGAGGGACGCTGTTCGAACGTCTGCCCCGGCGCCCAAAGATCCATGAAGCCGTTGTTGTCGAAGTCTGCCACGACGGGCACACCGTCGCTCGTGTTGACCCCGATGGCCTCGGCTTCCTCGTTTTCCGCCGCGCGGAACGTGATGACTTGCGCCTTGATCTTCATGCCTTGCAACGCCATTCCTGCCAGCGCGGAGCAGAAAAGCAAGGGCTGTAAAGCTAAGTTTCCCATGATGGATTAAAATTAGATTAGTCACGGCCAAAAATAAGGGATGCGCGCCCGGGGGACATGCGCGTTTGATTCAATAATTGGCGTTTTGGCACAAATGCGGAATCCTTTGCAGATTTTGCGGCAAACGAGGCGGGGAGAGGAGGAGTCGGCATGGAAAATCCGGTACCTCCATGCCAGAGATACCGGACTTATGAGGGGGAACGGGGGCTTCCCTTATTTCGGTTGCTTGCCGATGTAAGCCAGGATGCCGCCGTCTACGTACAGGACCAGGCCGTTGACGAAGTTGGAAGCGTCCGAGGCCAGGAACACGGCCGGGCCTTGCAGGTCTTCGGGAGTGCCCCAGCGCGCGGCAGGGGTCTTGGCCACGATGAAACTGTCGAAAGGATGGCGGCTGCCGTCCGGCTGGCGTTCACGCAACGGAGCGGTTTGAGGGGTGGCGATGTAGCCCGGCCCGATGCCGTTGCATTGGATGTTGTATTCCCCGTATTCCGAACAGATGTTGCGCGTCAGCATCTTCAGGCCGCCTTTGGCTGCCGCGTAGGCCGACACGGTTTCACGGCCCAGCTCGGACATCATGGAGCAGATGTTGATGATTTTGCCGTGCCCTTTCCTGATCATCCCGGGAATGACGGCCTTCGACACGATGAACGGGGCGTTCAAGTCCACGTCGATGACTTGGCGGAACTCTGCGGCCGACATCTCCGTCATCGGGATACGCTTGATGATGCCTGCGTTGTTGACGAGGATGTCTATCACGCCGACTTCCTTTTCGATACGGGCGACCAAGGCGTTGACGGCCGCCTCGTCCGTCACGTCGCACACGTAACCGCGGGCTTCTATGCCTTTCTCCTTATATGCGGCCAGCCCTTTGTCCACCAGTTCCTGCTTGATGTCGTTGAATACGATGGTGGCGCCGCATCGCGCGAAAGCCGTGGCGATGCCGAATCCGATTCCGTAAGATGCTCCGGTAACCAAAGCCACCTTACCCTCCAAAGAGAAATTCTGCAAAAAATCCTTTTCCATGTCCTTTATGATTTGGTAATGCGTTTTCCTTTCCGGCAAAGTTAGGGAAAGTAACCGACATGCGCGCACGAATTGACGGGAATTTTCTCCCTTTTCTTCCGCCGGACGGATTTTGCGCCTACAACCTGTTCTTGAACAGCCTGGCGGCCGCTTTCTGATATTGGCACTCAAGCTCCGTGTAGGCTTGCAGGTTGCGGTAAATCCGGTCGGCTTCCACAAAGTAGTCCGTCACGGACAGCTCGCCTCCTTTCACGCTTTCTTCCAGCAGTTCGAGAGTCTGTGCCATCAGGGTCCGGTCGTAGACCGACATGGCTCGTCCCAGTTGCTGGAGTTCGTTGAAGCCGGAATGCAGGGCGGCTTCCGCCTTCAGGCGCATCTCGTCCGCTTGCAGGCGTGCGACGGCGGATTGCGCCTGTGCCATTCTCACCTGCCTGCGGTTGGAGAACAACGGGATGGAGCCTCCCACGAGGAAGCCGTGTTCCGTGCCGCCCTCTCCCGTGTTCCGGCGGTAGCCGATTTCCAGCTTAGGCAGCCATTTCTGACGGCTGGCCGCAAGGTCGCGTTCGGCTGCCCGTGTGCCGGCCTCGGCGGCTTTGAGCTCGGCGTCCTGGCCGAGGGCCTCGTCGCATAAAGCCTCGACGTCGGGGATCGTCGGGACCGTGGGGTATTCCCGTCCCTCGAAAGTGAGCGGCATGTCGCCGTTCAGGGCCAGCAACGACTGCAAGGCCGTGCGGTGGTCGGAATGGTTTTGCAGGATCTCGGTCTGTATGTCCATGCGCTCCATCTTGATCTTGTTCACCTCGATGACCGTGGCGTCGCCGGCTTCCAGCCGCTCTTCGTACAAGGCCAACAGCTCGTCGGCATTTTGCATGCGTTTGTCCAGCAGGTCTTTTTGCCGGTTCAGCCGTATCATGTCCAGACAAAGGGTCTCGGCTTCGAGCAGCACGTTGCGGCGCAAGGCTTCGGCACGGTAGTCCACTGCCTCTTTCTTGTCGCGTCCGGCACGGTTGCGGCTGCCATATACCGTGGGGAAGTCGAATCCTTGCGACACGACCAGTTCGGAGCCCGATTGTCCGTCGGCTCCTTTGCAAAAGAATGAGCTGTATTCCACCGTGGGGTCTTCCAGGGCGTTTTCGGCTTGGATGCCTATCTTTTCGGCCTCTCCGCTTTTTTGCCGTGCCTGGATGGACTTGTTGTGCCGTGCCACGCTCCGCAGCACCTCGTCCACGCTCTGGGCCTGCGAAGGGAGCAAGCCGCAGGCGCAGACGACCGTGATGATGACGATTCTTCTCATGACTGTAGTTTTTGTTCAGGAACGTGCGCCTTTGCGGTTCATCCGTTCGTATACGACAGGGATGACGAAGGCGTTCAGGAAAGTGGAGGTCAGCAGGCCGCCCAATATCACCTTGGCCATCGGGCTTTGGATTTCGTTGCCCGGGAGGCCGCCCCGGACGGCCAGCGGAATGAGGGCGAGGGCCGATGAGAGCGCGGTCATCAGGATGGGGTTCAGCCGGTCGAGCGACCCGTGCAGGATGCTCTCCCGCAACGTCATCCCCTTTCCGCGCAGTGTGTCGTAGTGGCTGACGAGCAGCATCCCGTTGCGCGTCGCGATGCCGAAAAGGGAAATGAATCCGATGATGGCCGGGATGTTGATTTCCCTTGTGGTCAGCAGCAGGGCGAACACTCCGCCGATCAATGCCAAGGGCAGATTAAGCAGGATGACCCCGCTCTGCACCGCGTCGCGGAATTGGAAGCAGAGCAGCAGGAAGATGACCACGACGCTGATGGACGAAGCGAGCGACAGTACCCGGCTGGCCGATTCTTCGCTTTCGAACTGGCCGCCGTATTCGATGTGGCAACCTTCGGGCAGTTCCACCCTTTCCTCTATCCGGCCGCGGATGTCGTTCACCACGCTGCGCATGTCGCGCCCGCTGGCGTTGGCCGAGATGACGATTTTGCGCTTCGCGTTTTCGCGGTTGATGGTGTTCGGGCCTGCGGACGACCGGATGTCGGCCACATACGAGAGGGGGACCTTGTTGCCCTGCGCGTCGTCGATCAACAGATTGCGGATGCCCTCCATTGTGCCGCGGTTTTCTTCCGCCGAACGGACGACGAGATTGAACGAGCCCCCTTTCTCGTACACTTGCGACACGACTTCCCCTCCCAAGTTCACTGCGACGAACTCGTTGAACTGCGGCAACGAGATGCCGTATCGGGCCAGCATTTCCCGTTTCGGCTCGATTTTCAGTTCCGGACGTTCGATTTGTTGCTCCACGTTCAGGTCGGCCACGCCCTCCACGTCGCCGACGGCCGATTTGATTTGGTTGCCGATCCGATACATTTCGTCCAGGTCGTCGCCGAACAGCTTGATGGCAATGCCGGCCTGCGTACCGCTCAGCATGGCGTCTATGCGATGACTGATGGGCTGTCCTATCTCGATGTTCGCTCCCGGTATGACGGACAATTTACGCCGGGCGTCCTCTAAGATTTCGGTGTGGCCGCGGCCTTCCGGCTCGAACGGCGCTTCTATTTCCGACACGTTCGCGCCGAGAGCGTGCTCATCCAGCTCCGCACGTCCCGTTTTGCGTGCCACGGTTTTGATTTCGGGGATGGAGAGCAACAGCTCCTCGGCCTGCCGTCCGATTTTGTCCGATTCCTCCAAGGAGATGCCCGGAGGGGAACTGATGTTGACGGTAAGCGAACCTTCGTTGAACGGGGGCAGGAAGCTGCGGCCCAACGCGAGGAGGCTTCCCAGGGCCGCGACGAAAAGCGCAAGGGCGGCGCCCAGCACGACTTTCTCGTGCGACAAGGCCCAGGACAGCCCGTTCCGGTAATGCTTCCTCAAATACACGGCCAGGAACGCCTCTTTTGGCTGTCCGCCCGTTTCGGCTTCGTGCCCCGACAGATAGCTGCAAAGCACGGGCGTCAGCGTCAGGGCCACGACGGTGGAGGCGGACAGCGATACGATGAAGGCCACGCCCAACGGTACGAGCATGCGCCCCTCCATGCCGCTCAGGAAAAACAGCGGGACGAAGCTGGCGATGATGATGAGCGTGGAGTTCAGGATGGGCATGCGCACCTCCCGGGAGGCGGCGAACACGACATCGCGCACGCTCTGCCGTCGGCTTTCCGGCAACGTTCGGTTCTCGCGCAGACGTTTCCATACGTTTTCCACGTCCACGATGGCATCGTCCACCAACGAACCTATGGCGATGGCCATGCCGCCCAAGCTCATGGTGTTTATGGTCTGCCCCATGCAGTGAAGCGCCAAAATGGCGGCCAGCAGCGAAACGGGGAGGGCGGCCAGCGAGATGGCCGTGGCGCGCGCGTTGCCCAGGAAGAGCGACAGGACGACGACCACGAAGACGGCGCCTTCGAACAGCGACTCCCGGACGTTGCCGATGGAACTTTCGATGAAGCGGGACTGGCGGAACACGTCGGTGGACACATGCACGTCGGGCGGAAGGCTCTTTTGCAGGTCTTGCAAGACTTTTTCCAGCTTCCCGGTCAGCTCGACGGCATCCGTGTCCGGTTGCTTGGTCACGGTAAGCAACACGGCTGGCTTGCCTTTTTCCGAGGCCAAGCCCAGCCTGGGCCGCCGGCTGGCGGCCCTTACGTCGGCGATGTCTTCCAGCGTGACGGGGAAGCCTCCCGCAGTTTTGACGACAGCCCGTCCCATTTCCCGCACGTCGCCGGTCGAGGCGACCCCGCGCACGATGTACTCGTTGCCGTATTGGCAAACCACTCCGCCGTCGGCGTTGACGTTCATGTTCCGCGCGGCGTCCATCACCTCGCCCAGCGTCACCCCGTAGTGCCTCATCCGTTCGGGGTGCAACAGGATCTGGTATTCCTTGATGTCGCCGCCCAATACGGACACCTGGGCCACCCCTCCGGCGGACATCAGGCGAGGGCGGACCACCCGGTCGGCCGTCGTGCGCAAGTCGAGCATGGACGTGCTGTCGGCCGTCAGTCCCACGATAAGCAATTCCCCAAGGATGGAAGACTGCGGCCCCAGTGTCGGGTTGCCTGCGCCCTCGGGCAGGCTTCCCGCCACGGCGGACAGCTTTTCCGATACGGTTTGCCGCGCCAGATGGATGTCCGTGTCCCAGTCGAATTCCACCCATACGACGGAGAAGCCCGCAGTGGACGAGGAGCGCACGCGGCGAACGCCGGCGGAGCCGGCGACGGCCGTCTCTATCGGGAAAGTGACCAGTCGTTCCACCTCTTCGGCCGCCATGCCCCCGGATTCCGTCATGACGACGACGGTGGGGGCGTTCAGGTCGGGGAACACGTCCACTTCCGTATGGAAGGCCTGGTAGAGCCCTCCCGCCGTCAGCAGGACGGAGGCCGCCAATATGAATGGGCGGTTCTGCAGGGAGAACCGTATGGTCTTGTTCAGCATGGCTCCTTCTCCTTCGCGGGTTAATGGGAATGGCCGTGGGGCGGGATGGCGTTCGAGGCCGACGCCAGTTTCACGCGGTAAGCCCCTTGCGTGACCACGCGGTCGCCGGGCTTCAGTCCCGAGAGGATTTCCACGCGCCGCCCGTCCTCCGCTCCTGTTTTCACTTCCTGTTTGCGGTACACTTCCCTGCCTTCCTGCAAGTAGACGAAGTACAGCCCCTGTTCCTCGGTCAGCGCCGAGACGGGCAGGGAAATCACTCCGGCGCGCGGAGCCCCTGTCAGGTAGGTTTCCACGAAGATTCCCGGCACGATGCCTCCCGTGTTGTCGAACTCGAACAGGACGGGGATGCGGGAAGCGTTCCCGGACGGGGACTTCCCGTAGGACAGGACGCGCCCGTGCAGGTCTTCCGTGGCGTAGACCGTGTCGTCGTACGGGGTCTTGAAGCGGGCCGAGACGATTTGCCCCAGTGCCCCGTAGTAACGTTCCGACACGTCGGCACGCAGCTGCAGCCGGCGGTTCCGGGCCAGGGTCATCAACGGTTGTCCCGCGGCCACGTAGTCGCCTTCTTTCACCGCCACGTCCTTCACGTATCCGCCCGCGGGAGCCGTGACGGCCGCCCCTTCCCGCGTATGGCGGTGCGCCAGCGCCTCGTAGCCGATGCGCGCGTCTTCGTAGGCCGCTTTCAGGCTCTCCAAGTCTTTGCGCGTCACGATTCGCCTTTCGGCCAGCGGTTTGGCGCGTTCGTACTCGGACTTGGCGTTTCGGTAAGCCACGTATGCGCGTTCCGCCGGGTCCCCGCCTTGTATTCTGTCCGAGGACAAACGGAACAACACGGTGCCGCGTCCCACGGGGGCGCCGGCGGTCAGCGTCCGTGCGAACCTCACCACGCCGGACGTGCCGGCCACCACCGTCGTTTCTTCCCCTTGTGCGGCCAGTATCTCTCCGCCGGTCTTGATGACTTGGCGGAACGTTCCGCGTTCCACGGTTTCTGTGGCGATGCCCGCCGCCCTGGCTTTCTCTGCCGTCAGGATGATTTCGTCCGCGCGTCCTGCGTGGCTGCTCTCCCGTGCGGCTCCTTCCGTTCCGCCCGCGTTTTCCTTTCCGTGGTCTTGGCCGTGGCAGGCGCCCAGCATGCTCGCGGCCAGGGCGCCCGCCAAGAAATATGTCTTCTTCATAGGGACATCGGGATTTGAAATGGATAAGACAAAAGGCTGTACGCTCTCCGTTCAGGCGCGGGGAGGAGACCTCATGCCTTTTCCGCCGGCGGGCGGGGAAAGGCATGGGCGGAGCCGGCAAGCGCCTGCGGGCCTGCGCGGCGTCCGTGTGGCGCGGGCGGCGCGCAGGCCGCAGGCCGCCCGAGGCGTGCGGGGCGGGCGGCATGCGGCCTTCTTATGGGAAAGGCGGGGGCCGGGCGGAAACGTCGCCGACAGGAAATGCGTGACGCACCCCGGCGTGCAGGCGTGAACGCCCCCGGCCGCACGGGCGGATTCCGCCTCCCCTCCCGGGCAGAGGGCCTGGGAGCGATGGTGATGCGGATAGGCCGGGACGGCCTGCACCGACATGCAGAGCCATGACAAGATGATGGCATGGTGTCGTTTCTTCATCGTTTCGGCAGTTCCTGTTTCCGTGCGGGCAAAGATAGGGGAAAAATGCCGGGTGCACAACCGTCCGGCGTGCAACTTGGTTGCATTCCTGCTTGGGCGGGGACGGGAAGCCGTCCGGC
>CAYPMY010000032.1:0-19038 GCA_964412085.1 uncultured Paraprevotella sp.
GCGCGCCGGGAGGGCGGGCACAAAAGGAGCCGCACGGCATCCCGTGCGGCTCCTGACTCATGGCAAGCCGGACTGTCAGTCGCTTGCCTCCGTTCCTGTCGCAGCGTCCCCTGCCGGCGTTTCGCCCGCACGAGCCTCGCCTGCCTTGGCTCCCCGCTTCCTCGAACGGCGCGTGCGCACTTTCTTCGTCCCTTGCGCGGCCATGTTCTCGTCATAGTCCACCAGCTCTATGAAGCACGTCGCCGCGTTGTCGCCCTGCCGGAAGCCTGTCTTGATGATGCGCGTATAACCGCCCGCACGGTCGCCCACTTTCGCCGAAATCTCCTTGAACAACTCCGTCACCGCATACTTGTTCTGCAAACGCCTGAACACCATGCGCCGCGAATGAGTGCTGTCATTCTTCCCCCTCGTGATCAACGGCTCCACGTATTTCCTCAATGCCTTCGCCTTTGCAAGCGTCGTCGTGATCCGCTTGTGCATCAGCAACGAAATGGCCATGTTCGCCAGCATCGCATGCCTGTGCGACGCCGTGCGCCCCAGATGGTTGAATTTCTTGTTATGTCTCATCGTTCCCTATTCTTTATCTAATTTGTACTTCGAAATGTCTGTCCCGAACGACAGGTTCAGGCTCTCGAGCAGGTCGTCGAGCTCGCCGAGCGACTTCTTGCCGAAGTTCCTGAACTTCAGCAAGTCCGTCTTGTTGAACTGCACCAGGTCGCCCAGCGTCTCCACATCGGCCGCCTTCAGGCAGTTCAGCGCACGAACCGACAAGTCCATGTCCACCAGCTTCGTCTTCAGCAACTGCCGCATGTGAAGGACTTCCTCGTCGAACTCCTCGTTCCCCTCTCCATCCGAATTTTCCAACGTGATCTTCTCCTCCGAGAACAGCATGAAGTGGTATATCAGTATCTTCGCCGCCTCCTTCAGGGCTTCCTTCGGGTGAATCGAACCGTCCGTCCAAATCTCAAGCACCAGCTTCTCGTAGTCCGTCTTCTGTTCCACGCGGTAGTCCTCCACCGCGTAACGCACGTTCCTTATCGGAGTGTAAATGGAATCTATCGGGATCATGTTCGCGTCGGTGCAGTACTCGCGGTTCTCCTCCGCCGGAGTCCACCCCCGGCCCTTGTTCACCGACAGCTCGATCTGCATCGTCGCCTTCGCGTCCAAATGGCATATCACCAGCTCCGGGTTCAACACCTCGAAGCCCGTCAGCCGCTTCCCGATGTCCCCCGCCTTCCACTCCGTCGTGTTCTCCACCGTGATGCTCGCTCTCTCGCTCTCGAATTTCTCCACTATCCTCCTCAACCGCACTTGCTTCAGGTTCAGGATGATGTTCGTCACGTCCTCCTTCACTCCCGGGACCGAGGCGAACTCATGCTCCACGCACCCTATGCGCACCGTGTTAATCGCATATCCCTCGAGCGAGGACAGCAGGATACGGCGCAACGCATTGCCTATCGTAATGCCGAAACCCGGTTCCAGCGGACGGAACTCGAACTTGCCGTGCTTGTCGTCCGCCTCCAACATTAATACCTTGTCAGGCTTTTGAAATGCTAATATCGACATCGTCTTTGGTTTTATTTGGAATACAACTCCACTATCAGCTGTTCTTTGATGTTCTCCGGGATGTCCGCCCGCTCCGGCCTGTGCAGCAGCTTGCCGCACTTCCTATCCTCGTCCCACTCTATCCAGGGATATTTGCCGTGGTTGAACCCCGCCAGTGCCGCCGCAATCACTTCCAGCGACTTCGACCTCTCGCGCACGCCCACGACTTGGCCCGGCCTCACCGCATACGAGGGGATGTTCACCACCTCGCCGTCCACGACGATGTGCTTGTGCCCCACCAGCTGCCGCGCCGCAGCCCGCGTGGGGGCGATTCCCGAACGGAACACCACGTTGTCCAGACGGCACTCCAAGTCCTGCAACAGGATTTCCCCCGTGATGCCGCTCTTCCGCACCGCCCTCTCGAACATGTTCCGGAACTGCTTCTCCAGCACCCCGTAGGTGTATTTCGCCTTCTGCTTCTCCGCCAGCATCACCCCGTACTCCGAAGTCTTCCTCCTCCTGTTGTTCCCGTGTTGGCCCGGAGGGTAGTTCTTCTTCGACAACACCTTGTCCGGTCCGAATATCGCCTCGCCGAAACGGCGGGCAATCCTTGATTTTGGTCCAATATATCTAGCCATCTTGATTTCTTGTTTTTAAAGGTTCCATGAGGGAATCCCCGCGCATCGCGGCCTCCACGCCCCCGAAAGGCGGCGAAGCCCCTCACGCCCGCCGGAATCCCCGCTCTTGTTATGCGTTCTCTCTTCTCACACTCTCCTTCTCTTCGGAGGACGGCAGCCGTTGTGCGGCAACGGGGTGACGTCTATAATCTCCGTCACCTCTATTCCCGCCCCATGCACCGTGCGAATGGCCGACTCCCGCCCGTTGCCCGGTCCCTTCACGTATGCCTTCACCTTCCTCAAGCCGAGGTCGAACGCCACCTTCGCGCAATCCTGGGCCGCCATCTGAGCCGCGTACGGAGTGTTCTTCTTCGAGCCGCGGAATCCCATCTTGCCCGCAGACGACCATGAAATCACCTGCCCCTCGCTGTTCGCCAACGACACGATGATGTTGTTGAAAGAGCTATGCACGTGCAACTGCCCCACGGCACTCACTTTCACGCTCCTCTTCCTCACTGCCACTGTTTTCTTTGCCATATCCTATTGTTTATTTGGTAGCTTTTTTCTTGTTTGCCACTGTCTTTTTCTTCCCCTTGCGCGTACGCGCATTGTTCTTCGTGCTCTGCCCCCGCACCGGCAAGCCCAAACGGTGGCGGATGCCCCGGTAACAGCCGATATCCATCAGACGCTTGATGTTCAGCTGCACCTCCGAACGGAGATCCCCCTCCACTTTGTATTCCGCGCCTATCACGGCACGTATGCTCCCCGACTGCTCGTCAGTCCAGTCTTTCACCTTGATGCTCTTGTCGACACCCGCCTTTGCAAGGATTTTTGCCGAACTGCTCCGACCTATCCCATAAATATAAGTCAAAGCGATTTCGCCCCGCTTGTCCTGAGGCAAATCCACACCTGCGATTCTTGTTGCCATATGCTTCTCCTGTTTCTTTTTGCCATAAAATGTCAGCCCTGACGCATTTTGTACCTCGGGTTCTTCTTGTTGATAACATACAAACGTCCCTTCCGCCGTACAATCTTGCACTCCGCGGTACGTTTCTTCAAAGATGCTCTTGTTTTCATGTTCTTGCCTTTTTATTTGTATCTGAATACGATGCGGCCCTTCGAAAGATCGTAAGGACTCATCTCCACCCGGACCTTGTCGCCCGGCAGGATCTTTATGTAATGCATCCTCATCTTCCCGGATATATGGGCCGTAATCTCATGTCCGTTCTCCAGCTCTACCCTGAACATTGCGTTCGAAAGAGCTTCCATAATCACGCCGTCTTGCTCTATTGCCGACTGTTTCGCCATACTCGATATGATTTCCTTTCTTTCTATCCTTTTTGTTCCGTCGAACGAAGACAAGATCACGATTCCTCGTTTTCCCGGGAATATGGGCCGCTATCTCATGCCCGTCTTTCCGGGCTCAGCCCCGGGCATCGCGCCCGGAAAAGATTCCGTAATCACGATTTCCTGCCCTATTGCCCGCTGTTCCGTCTACTTTATATGATTCCGCTTCTGTCCTTTCTATTCCGTCAAACGAAGACAAGATGTCAGCCTTCCCGTGATGGATGGCCACCGTATGCTCGAAATGTGCCGCACACTTGCCGTCGCAAGTCTTGATTGTCCAACGGTCCGGCATCATCTTTATTTTGGGCGATCCTAAAGCAATCATCGGCT
Organism: uncultured Paraprevotella sp.; assembly: GCA_964412085.1. Taxonomy (GTDB): domain Bacteria; phylum Bacteroidota; class Bacteroidia; order Bacteroidales; family Bacteroidaceae; genus Paraprevotella. Next base: position 3,840 of record CAYPMY010000032.1, read on the forward strand.
CGATGGCGATGCACAAGCCATTCTTGATCAACTTGCCGTTGCCTCTCCTGCCGTAATTCGGGACTTCCGGATCCTCATGCATCTCCTTCCCGATGCCATGCCCGACAAACTCCCTCACCACCCCGTAGCCGTTGGATTCGCAATGGCTTTGCACGGCATAGCCTATGTCGCCTATCCTCTTTCCAGCCAAGGCCGCCTCAATTCCCAGGTAAAGAGACTCTTTCGTCACTCTCAGGAGCCTCCTGACTTCTTCAGAAACCTCCCCCACACAAAAGGTATAACAAGAATCACCATTATACCCGTCCAACAAGACACCACAATCCACAGAGACAATGTCCCCGTCTTCAAGCGGCCTGTCATTCGGGATGCCATGCACCACCTCGTCATTGACGGATGTGCAAATCGAAGCCGGGAACGGACTTCCGAACGGGTTCGGAAAACCCTTGAAAGTAGGCAACGCCCCATGATCCCTGATGAACTCCTCGGCCAAGGTGTCCAACTGCCTTGTCGTTACCCCCGGGCGGATATTCTTGGCAATTTCCGCCAGCGTGTCGGCCACCAAAAGGTTGGCGGCACGCATCAGCTCTATTTCGTCCTCCGTCTTAAGAAATATCATGCCGGGTAAAACTTAATAGGCAGACATACCTGAACGACCGCGAATCCGGCCCGAACTCAACAACCCGTCATAGTGCCTCATCAACAAATGGCTCTCTATCTGCTGCAAGGTATCCAGAACCACACCTACCAGGATAAGCAACGAAGTCCCTCCGAAGAACTGCGCGAATTCCGCCTTCACGTCCAGCAACCCGGCAAACGCAGGCATGCAAGCTATGGCCGCCAAGGCCAACGAGCCCGGCAAAGTGATACGCGACATGATCTGGTCTATGTACTCAGCCGTGGCCTTGCCCGGCTTGACACCGGGAACAAAACCATTGTTACGCTTCATGTCCTCTGCCATCTGCGTGGGATTCAACGTGACGGCAGTATAGAAATATGTGAACGCGATGATTAGCAAGGCGAAAATCACGTTATACAACACACTCGTGTGATCTACCATCATCTGCATGAACGGATTGGCCTGGTCAACAGACGTGAAGCCAATCAGCGTAATGGGGATGAACATCAAAGCCTGCGCAAAGATAATCGGCATCACGTTCGCCGCGAAAATCTTCAAGGGAATGTACTGCCGGGCACCTCCGAATTGCCGACTGCCTACTACTCGCTTGGCGTATTGCACCGGGACTTTCCTCGTACCTTGCACCAGTAGTATCGCCGCGCAAACGACGAACAGGAGTATCACCACCTCCACAAGGAACATCAGAAGCCCCCCGCCGCTCAAATTATTCAAACGTGCGACGAACTCCTGTCCGAACGCCTCCGGCAGACGGGCGATAATGCCAATCATGATGATTAACGACACGCCATTGCCAATCCCCTTGTCCGTAATACGCTCGCCCAGCCAAAGGATGAACATACTGCCGGCCGCCAAAATAATCGTCGAAGTAATCATGAAGACAGTCCAGCTGACGGCAGGACTCAACGCCCCGGCAGACTGCATCTTCAGGTTCGTCAGATACGCGGGTGCTTGCACCAACAGGATAAGTATGGTCAGATAACGCGTGTACTGGTTCATCTTGCGCCGGCCGCTCTCGCCCTCCCGTTGCATCTTCTGGAAAGCGGGAACCGCAATCCCCAGCAACTGTATCACGATGGACGCAGAAATGTAAGGCATGATTCCCAACGCGAATATGGACGCGTTGGAAAATGCGCCTCCGGAGAACATGTTCAGCAAGGACATCAGTCCGGCCTCAGTCTGCGTGCGCAACGCTTCCAGTTGGGAGGGGTCAATTCCCGGCAGGACTACGAACGACCCCAGGCGGTAGATTGCCACAAACAAGATGGTAGTGAGAATCCTTTGCCTGAGATCTTCAATCATCCATATGTTCTTAAAGGTCTCTATTAACTTCTTCATCGAATCAAAGTTTTGTAGCGTTTCCGCCAACAGCCTTGATGGCTTCCTCCGCGCTCTTGGAGAATGCGTTCGCTTCCACGTCGACCTTGGAAGTGAGCTGGCCTCTCCCCAAAATCTTCACCAACTGCCTGACAGAAGCCAAACCGGCATCCACGATGTCAGCCAAGGTAATCTTCTCTAAATTCTTGGCAGTAGCCAATTTCTGGATGGAGTCAAGGTTCACAGCCTTATACTCCACTCTGTTGATGTTCTTGAAACCGAATTTCGGCAAGCGGCGTTGCAAAGGCATCTGACCGCCTTCGAAACCGATTTTTCTCTTATAACCAGACCTGGCTTTCGCACCCTTGTGTCCGCGCGTCGAAGTGCCGCCCAGCCCCGAACCGACACCGCGCCCTATTCTTTTGCGAGTCCTGACCGAACCGCGAGCCGGCTTTAAAGTATTTAATTTCATTCCGTATCTGTTTAATAGTAAATGATTAATCCACGACGATTACCAGATGGTGCAATTTCCTGACCATACCGCGAGTCGAGGGAGTATCTTCCACTTCGACCACCTGGTTGATTCTTCTCAATCCCAAGCTGTCAAGTGTCCTTTTCTGATCTTTCGGGGCACCGATTCTGCTTCTGATTTGCTTCACTTTCATAGTTGCCATAAAAACCTCCTTATCCTCTGAATACCTTGTCCAAGCTCACGCCCCGGCACTGTGCTACCATCCTGGCATCGCGCATCTCGGCCAAGGCCAGAATCGTGGCTTTCACCAAATTGTGGGGATTGGACGAACCTTTTGACTTGGCCAGACAGTCCCTTATGCCCGCGCTCTCACACACTGCGCGCATGGCACCACCCGCGACCACGCCCGTCCCCGCCGATGCAGGCCTGATGAGCACTTTCGCACCCCCGAACTTCGCCTCCTGCGCATGAGGCACGGTACCGTTCAAGACGGGGACTTTCACCAGATTCTTCTTGGCGGCTTCCACGCCTTTCGCGATAGCCGCCGTTACTTCCCCGGCCTTGCCAAGACCCCAGCCGATGATGCCGTTGCCGTTGCCGACCACGACAATGGCGGCGAAAGTGAACGTCCTGCCGCCTTTCGTCACCTTCGTGACACGATTGATAGCGACCAACCTGTCTTTCAATTCAATGTCACTGCTTGACCTTACTCTATTAATTGCCATAACCCTTTAAAATTTAAGTCCGCCGCCACGTGCGGCATCCGCCACCGCTTTTACTCTACCATGATACAAGTAACCGTTGCGATCAAATACCACGGTAGTGATACCCACTTCCAAAGCCTTCTTGGCAATCAGCTCGCCCACTTTCGCCGCCTGTTCCTTCTTCGGCATCGTTTCCATGCCCAACGAAGAAGCCGCCGCCAAAGTAGTCCCCGTCCTGTCGTTGATTAACTGGACATAAATTTGCTTGTTGCTCCTGAACACTGACATACGCGGACGTTCAGCGGTGCCTGAAATCTTATTGCGTATCCTATGCTTGATTTTGATTCGTCTTTCTAATTTCGTTATCATAATCTTACCGTTTTTAAAATCACTTCGCACTGGCCGACTTGCCAGACTTCCTGCGGATCTGCTCGCCGACAAACAAGACACCTTTTCCCTTGTATGGCTCAGGCTTGCGGAAAGAACGGATTTTGGCGCACACCTGCCCCAACAATTGCTTGTCGCAAGACTCCAATATGATAAGAGGATTCTGATTTCTCTCGGATTTCGTCTCCACTTTGATTTCCTCCGGCAACTGAAGGAAGATATTGTGCGTGTACCCCAACGCCAGCTCAATCAAATTGCCTTGATTACTGGCACGGAAACCCACGCCCACAAGTTCCAGTTTCTTCACATAGCCTTCCGAAACGCCCACCACCATGTTATGCACCAAGGCGCGGTACAAGCCATGGAAAGCCTGCTTCTGCTTCATCTCCACGGAATCGTTCTCTTCGTCAATGGCAAAGACAATCTTCGAATCCGCAATCCCCACCTTGATTGAAGGATGCACGGCCTGGCTCAACTCTCCTTTCGGCCCCTTCACGGAGACCACATTCCCGTCATTCACGGACACCGTGACACCTGCGGGAATGTTAACCGGCAAATTCCCTATTCTCGACATGTCATGCCCTCCTGTTTAATATACGTAACAAAGCACTTCACCGCCTGTCTTCAGGTCTGAAGCCTCCTTGTCAGTCATTACGCCTTTGGGTGTGGATATGATAGCGATACCCAGCCCGTTGATCACTCTCGGCATATTCCTGTAACCGGTATACTTGCGCAAGCCCGGTCTGGATACGCGGATCAGTTTCTTAATCGCGTTGACCTTGTTCACCGAATCATACTTCAGTGCCACTTTGATTGTGCCTTGAGGGCCATCCTCGACGAACTTGTAGTTCAGGATATAGCCCTTCTCGAAAAGGATCTTGGTGATTTCCTTTTTCAAATTCGACGCAGGTACCTCTACCACCCTGTGCTTGGCTTGGATGGCGTTTCTCAGGCGCGTCAGATAATCTGCTATTGGATCTGTCATTTCATTATGAGTATTGGTCAACCGGGACTCCCCCGGCGATGTTGGATGATAAACTTACCAGCTCGACTTCTTCACGCCTGGTATCAGGCCGTTTGAAGCCATCTCTCGGAATTGGATGCGTGATATCCCGAACTGACGCATATAACCCCTCGGACGTCCCGTGAGCTTGCAACGGTTGTGCAGGCGGACAGGACTCGCGTTCTTCGGAATCCGCTGCAACTTCCTGCATGCCTCGTATGCTTCAGCGGGAGTCCCCGTCTTCACGATTCTCTTCAAGGCCGCACGCTTCTCGGCATACTTGGCCACCATCTTGGCTCTCTTGACCTCACGGGCCTTCATTGATTCCTTTGCCATGTCTTATTAATCGTTTTTAGCGTTCTTGAAAGGCAGGCCGAATTCTTTGAGCAAGGCATAACCTTCCTCGTCAGTCTTGGCGGTAGTCACGAACGTGATGTTCATGCCAAGAATCCTGTCCACCGAATCGATGTTGATTTCAGGGAAGATGATTTGTTCCCGCACGCCCAAGGTATAGTTTCCACGACCGTCCATCTTGCTTTCGATGCCTTTGAAGTCACGGATACGAGGTAAAGCCACGCGAATCAGCTTCTCTAAGAACTCATACATCCTTTCGCGGCGCAAAGTCACCATTACACCGATAGGCATCTTCTTGCGCAATTTGAAGTTCGCCACGTCTTTCTTCGAAATGGTAGCCACCGCCTTCTGGCCGGTGATGGCCGAAACCTCGTTGATGGCCACGTCAATGATTTTCCTATCCGTGGTAGCTATGCCCAATCCCTGATTAATCACTATCTTCTTGAGTACCGGAATCTGCATGCAAGAAGAATAATTGAACTGTTTCATCAAAGTGGGAGCGATACGCTCCGCATATTCCTTTTTAAGGCTCGCAGTATTTCCCATTACTTAATCTCCTCTCCTGATTTTTTTGCATAACGCACCAGCTTGCCTTCAGCGTTCCTTCTCCTGCCGATACGTGTCGGCTTTCCGGTTTTCGGATCCACGACGTTCAAGTTCGAAATATGGATGGATGCCTCCTGCTTCACGAAGCCTCCCTGCGGATTCTTTGCGGTCGGCTTCTGGCTCTTTGTGACCATGTTCAGCCCCTCCACTATGGCACGGCGCTCCTTCACGAACACTTTCAGTACCTTGCCCGTCCGCCCCTTGTCATCGCCGGCATTCACGTAAACCGTATCACCTTTTTTGATATGTAACTTGCTCATTGTCTCATTTCTTACGTTAAAGTACTTCAGGTGCCAACGAAACGACTTTCATGTTCGTCGCACGCAACTCGCGAGCCACCGGACCGAAGATGCGGCTTCCCCTTAACTCGCCCGCGTTGTTCAGGAGGACGCAAGCGTTGTCGTCGAAACGGATATACGAACCGTCGGCACGGCGGATTTCCTTTTTGGTACGTACGATTAAAGCTTTCGACACCGCACCTTTCTTGACATCACTCCCTGGAATGACGCTCTTGACAGCGACAACAATCACGTCGCCCACAGAAGCACTACGCCTTCCCGTTCCGCCCAACACGCGGATACAAAGGGCTTCACGCGCGCCGCTGTTGTCCGCCACTACTAATCTCGATTCTGCTTGTATCATGGTTACTTGGCTCTTTCTACGATTTCTACGACTCTCCAGCTCTTCGTCTTGCTCAAGCGGCGCGTTTCCATAATCAACACCGTATCACCAATGCGGCAGTCGTTCTTCTCATCGTGGGCATGGTACTTCTTCGTCTTCGAAACGAACTTACCGTAAATCGGGTGCTTCTCTTTGAACTTGGCGGCCACGACCACCGTCTTATCCATCTTGTCACTGGTCACGACACCCGTTCTCGTCTTTCTTGAATTCCTCTCTTCCATTGTCTGACCCTTGTTAATTGTTAAGTTCTCTCTCTCGCAATACGGTCATCATGCGAGCGATGTCGCGGCGCGCAGTCCTAATCCGTGCGGTATTCTCCAACGGAGAGACGGAATGGTTCAACAGCATCTGGGTGTAGCTCGCCTTTTCCGTCCGAATACGCTCCGCCAGTTCGTCGGTCGCCAATTCTCTTATTTCTGCTATCTTCATAATCAAGCATTTTTATCGTAATCACGTCTGACAATAAACTTCGTTGTCACCGGAAGCTTCTGTGCACCAAGGCGTAAGGCCTCTTTCGCTGTCTCGTACGAGACACCTTCCACCTCGAAGATGATACGCCCCGGAGTAATGGGGAACACGTATCCCACGGGGTCTCCCTTGCCTTTCCCCATGCGCACGTCGGCCGGCTTCTTCGTTATGGGTTTGTCGGGAAATATGCGTATCCAAATCTGGCCTTCACGTTGCATGCGCCGGGTCACGGCCACGCGGGCAGCCTCTATCTGGCGGCTAGTAATCCAATGCGTTTCTAACGACTTGATGCCGAACGTTCCGAAAGCCAACTGGTTGCCGCGCTGCGCATTGCCCTTCAGGCGACCTTTCTGAGGTCTTCTGTATTTTGTTCTTTTCGGTTGTAACATGATTCCTCTGGTTAAAGTTTTCTTCTAACGGTTGATATTTCTCTTCTTGTGGAAGTTCTTGACCCCACGACCGTTCTCTTTCGCCTGCGCGAAATTCGGAGCCAAGTCACGTTTGCCATACACTTCGCCACGGCAAATCCACACCTTGATGCCCAGCAGGCCCACTTTCGTCAAGGCTTCTGTCTGACAATAGTCTATGTCCGCGCGGAACGTGTGCAACGGAGTACGTCCTTCCTTATACATCTCCGAACGCGCCATTTCGGCACCATTCAGACGACCCGATATTAGGATTTTGATACCCTCGGCACCACTTCTCATCGTATTGGCGATAGCCATCTTGATGGCACGCCGATAAGCAATCTTGCCTTCCACCTGACGAGCCACGTTGTTTGCCACAATCACGGCATCAAGCTCCGGCTTCTTCACCTCGAAGATGTTGATTTGGATGTCCTTGTCCGTAATCTTCTTCAATTCTTCCTTCAGCTTGTCCACTTCCTGACCGCCTTTGCCGATTATCAGTCCCGGACGCGCGGTGCAGACCGTAATCGTCACGAGTTTCAACGTACGTTCGATGACTATTCTTGATACGCTGGCCTGAGCCAGACGTGCTTTCAGGTACTTGCGAATCCTGCTATCCTCCAGCAAGGAATCACCGAAGTCCTTGCCACCATACCAGTTGGAATCCCAACCTCTGATGATTCCTAACCGGTTGCTTGTCGGATTTACTTTCTGTCCCATACTGCTTTCGATTAATCATTGGTTTTAGCACCTACGAACAAAGTCACGTGGTTCGAACGCTTGCGTATCCTGTGGCCTCTGCCTTGTGGAGCCGGCCTCATTCTCTTCAACGTGGCTCCACCGTCCACATAAATCTTCGTCACGAACAACTCGCCATCTTCGGCCTTGCGCTCGTTCTTCTGTTCCCAATTCGCGATGGCGGAGCGCAACAATTTCTCCACGTCGGCAGAAGCGGCTTTCGAAGAGAACTTCAAGGTACCAAGTGCCCTGTTCACCTCCATGCCACGTATCATGTCCACCACGTATCTCATCTTGCGCGGAGAGGAAGGCACATTCCGTAACTTGGCGAAATACTGGGTCTTCAGAGCCTCTTTTCTTCTTTCAGCCGCTATTTTCTTTCTTGCTCCCATTTGTATGAATAATTACTTTGTTGTTTCAAACGACCGATACACTTACTTCTTCTTGTCGCCGGCATGGCCTCCGAACTTGCGGGTAAGGGCAAACTCGCCCAACTTGTGTCCTACCATGTTTTCGGTAACGTAAACAGGAATGAACTTGTTTCCGTTGTGCACTGCGATTGTATGGCCTACGAAATCAGGAGATATCATTGAAGCTCTCGCCCAAGTCTTTACCACGCTCTTCTTGCCGCTCTCGTTCATAGCGAGGACTTTCTTCTCGAGCTTTACTTCGATATATGGACCTTTTTTTAATGAACGACTCATAATTCAATCGGATTTGATTGTTACTTCTTGTTACGTCTTTCGATAATATACTTGTTCGACTGTTTCTTCGGGGATCTTGTCTTCAGCCCTTTCGCATACAATCCCTTGCGAGAACGTGGGTGTCCTCCGGACTGACGGCCTTCACCACCACCCATCGGGTGATCCACTGGATTCATCACTACTCCGCGGTTATGGGGGCGCCGGCCCAGCCAACGCGAGCGTCCGGCCTTGCCGGAGCTTTCCAACGCGTGATCCGGATTGCCTACGCTACCCACGGTAGCCTTGCAAGTGCCGAGAATCCGACGAGACTCACCAGAAGGCAACTTGATTACGCAATAACGTCCCTCACGCGAAGTCAACTGCGCGAAATTGCCCGCAGAACGGACGAGCAAGGCACCTTGGCCGGGACGCAATTCCACATTGTGGATTACGCTACCCACCGGGATATCCTCCAGAGGAAGTGCGTTGCCGACTTCAGGTGCCGCATCCTTTCCCGACATCAACGTACTGCCCACCCGCAAGCCGTTAGGAGCAATGATATAACGCTTTTCACCATCCGCGTAAAACAACAAGGCAATACGTGCCGAACGGTTCGGATCGTATTCAATCGTTTTCACTACGGCTGGTACACCATCTTTGTCCCTCTTGAAGTCAATCAAACGCAACTTTCTCTTGTGGCCGCCGCCTAAATAACGCATTGTCATCTTACCGACATTGTTACGACCACCAGTTGAACGTTTGCCATATACAAGAGACTTTTCTGGTACCGATGCAGTAACCTCTTCAAAAGTACCAATAATCTTGTGTCTCTGCCCCGGCGTCGTGGGCTTGAATTTACGTACTGCCATCTTTTATTTAAATATTGCTGTAAAAATCAATGGTTTCGCCCTCTTTCAAAGTCACAATTGCCTTTTTGTAAGCATTCGTACGACCCTTAATAAGACCAGACTTGGTATTACGGCTCTTAGATTTACCTGAATATCTGCAAGTATTCACCGCTACTACAGTAACATTATACAAATCTTCGACTTCTTTCTTTATTTCCAATTTATTAGCTTTAGGACGAACAATGAAGCCGAATTTATTCTGCTTCTCTGTAATTGCAGTCATCTTCTCAGTGACCAACGGTTTGATAATATATCCCATAATGGCTCTATTCCTTATTTAGTTAAGATTTCGTTGACAACTTTAAGCGAGTTTTCAGTCACAACCATAACATCTGCGTCTAGTACCTTATAAGTGTTCAGCGCAGCCGCAGTCATAACATTAACACGTTCGATGTTACGAGCCGACAAATATACGTTTTTATTTGAACCTGGAAAAACGAACAAAGATTTCTTGCCATCAACTTTAAGACTATTTATAATTTTTATAAATTGCTTAGTCTTCGGAACCTCCATAGTGAAGTCCTCAACCACCACAATAGCATTATCTTTCGCCTTGTAAGACAAGGCCGACTTACGAGCCAAGACCTTAACCTTCTTATTCAATTTGAAACTGTAATCGCGAGGCTTAGGGCCAAATACACGACCACCACCTACCAATACGGGAGAATTGATATCACCACGACGGGCACCACCACCGCCTTTCTGGCGACCTAACTTTCGGGTAGAACCGCTCACTTCACTTCTTTCCTTCGACTTGGCCGTACCCTGACGCTGATTAGCCAAATACTGCTTTACGTCAAGGTAAATCACATGGTCATTAGGCTCGATATTGAAGATAGAATCATTCAGAAGGACTTTTCTTCCAGTATCTTCACCCTTGATATTTAATACACTGACTTCCATTATTTTTCAATTATTACGATTGAACCTTTGTAACCTGGCACTGAACCTTTGATAAGAATCAGGTTGTGTTCTGGAATTACTTTTAATACTTGCAAATTTTGTACGGTTACACGCTCGTTACCCATTTGACCAGCCATACGCAAGCCTTTGAAAACTTTAGCGGGATAAGAACAAGCACCGATAGAGCCGGGCTTGCGGGCACGGTTGTGCTGACCGTGAGTAGTCTGACCTACACCGCCGAAACCATGACGTTTGACTACGCCCTGAAAGCCTTTACCTTTCGAAGTCCCGATTACATCTACGTAAACGACTCCTTCAAATATGTCTACCGTAACGGGGTCTCCTAAATTCAACTCTTGTTCGAAACCTTTGAACTCGGCCAAGTGTCTCTTGGGAGTAGTACCTGCTTTCTTAAAGTGTCCCATAAGAGGAGCCGTCGTATTTTTCTCCTTAGCTTCCTGAAAACCAAGTTGAACAGCGGCATAACCATCTTTTTCTACACTCTTAATCTGAGTTACTACACAAGGACCAGCTTCGATAACAGTGCATGGAACGTTCTTACCATCGGCACTGAATACGGATGTCATTCCGATTTTCTTTCCTAATAATCCTGGCATTTCGGTTAACTTTTAACAATTCTAAACTTTAATTTCAACTTCCACACCGCTTGGCAATTCAAGTTTCATCAATGCATCCACAGTCTTGGCAGTAGAACTGTAGATGTCAATCAATCTCTTGTAAGAGGACAACTCGAACTGTTCACGAGACTTCTTGTTTACGAAAGTTGAACGGTTCACCGTAAAAATACGTTTGTGCGTAGGGAGAGGTATCGGGCCGCTCACAATCGCACCTGTCACTTTCACTGTCTTCACAATCTTCTCGGCCGACTTGTCTACCAAATTGTGATCGTAAGATTTCAGTTTAATTCTAATTTTCTGACTCATTGTTCTGTTAATTTAATGATTAATGAAAAGGAAAGAAGTTATACCGATTAAGAGTCATTCGCTAACCGGCATCCTCCCCCACTTTATGTTTTTATACCAAATCTGTACGTCCTTTAATTTCTTCAAGTACAACCCTAGCAATGGAACTTGACACAGGAGCATGGTGATCATACGTCATGGAAGACGTAGCCCGACCGGAAGTGATCGTACGCAAAACAGTCACATAGCCGAACATTTCTGCCAATGGTACCATTGCCTTCACGATACGGGCACCGCTACGGCTACTATCCATACCTTCAACCTGCCCACGGCGCTTGTTCAAGTCTCCAATCACATCACCCATATTCTCTTCCGGAGTCACAACTTCCAGTTTCATAATGGGTTCCATCAATACGGGCTTGGCCTGGGCACAAGCACTCTTGTAAGCCTGTAATGCACAGATTTCGAATGACAACTGGTCTGAGTCTACCGGATGGAACGAGCCGTCGAGCAACTCTACTTTCAAGCTATCCATCGGGAAACCACCCAAGATACCGTTCTTCATTGCGCTCTCGAAACCTTTCTGTACGGCAGGAATGTATTCTTTAGGAATATTACCGCCAGTCACCTTGTTCTCGAACTGCAAGCCGCTTTCTTTGTGGTCTTCATCTACAGGACCTACGTTTACGATAATATCGGCGAACTTACCACGACCTCCGGTCTGTTTCTTGTACACTTCGCGCAAGTTGACCGTTTTCGTAATGGCCTCCTTGTAATTCACCTGAGGCTTACCCTGATTACATTCTACCTTGAATTCACGTTTCAAACGGTCGATAATAATATCCAAGTGCAACTCACCCATACCGGAAATTACCGTTTGGCCGCTCTGCTCATCAGTCTTCACGGTGAATGTAGGATCTTCTTCAGCCAGTTTTGCCAAACCGTTGGATAGCTTGTCCAAGTCTTTCTGTGTTTTCGGTTCTACCGCAATACCAATAACCGGGTCTGGAAAGTCCATGGACTCCAATACGATAGGGGCATCTTCATCGCACAAAGTATCACCTGTACGGATGTCTTTGAAGCCTACACCGGCACCGATATCACCGGCACCGATAACCTCGACCGGATTCTGATGGTTTGAATGCATCTGGAACAAACGTGAAACACGTTCTTTCTTTCCGGAACGAGAATTATAAATATATGAACCAGCCTCTACCTTACCCGAATAAACACGGATAAACGTCAGACGGCCTACATATGGATCCGTAGCAATCTTAAACGCCAGAACTGAAGTCTTTTCGTCTTCCGACGGCTTACGGTCTTCTTCAGCACCTGTATCCGGATTCGTACCTACGACATTCGGCGTATCCAATGGAGAAGGCAAGAAAGCACAGACATAATCCAACAAAGTCTGTACGCCCTTATTCTTGAACGAAGAACCGCAAAGCATAGGAGTCACTTTCATTGCTACGGTTGCGGTACGCAAAGCCCGGAGGATTTCCTCCTCAGTGATCATGGACGGGTCATCGAAGTATTTGTTCATCAAATCATCATCGAGCTCAGCCACCTTCTCCAACATCTTATCTCTCCATTCTTCTGCTTCAGCCTGCAAGTCAACAGGGATTCCTTCCACATCATAATCCGCCCCCAACGTTTCATCGTGCCACAAGATAGCCTTCATTTTAATCAAATCGACTACCCCTTTAAAGTTTTCTTCCGCACCGATAGGAATTACAACCGGACAAGGGTTAGCACCCAAGACATCCTTCATCTGACGTACGACCTCAAAGAAGTCAGCACCCGAACGATCCATCTTGTTGACATAACCTATACGCGGTACGTTATATTTGTCAGCCTGATGCCATACCGTTTCAGACTGTGGTTCGACACCGCCTACGGCACAGTATGTAGCCACGGCACCGTCCAACACACGCAACGAACGTTCCACCTCTGCTGTAAAATCCACGTGTCCCGGAGTATCAATCAAGTTGATTTTGTATGTTTGGCCATTCCATTTCCAATGAGTTGTCGTAGCAGCCGAAGTTATAGTGATGCCGCGTTCCTGCTCCTGAGCCATCCAATCCATAGTAGCGGCACCATCGTGTACCTCCCCCATCTTATGCGTAAGGCCAGTATAGAAAAGGATACGCTCTGAAGTCGTTGTCTTACCGGCATCAATATGAGCCATGATGCCAATATTACGGGTCAAATGTAAATCTTGCCTTGCCATTGTTAGCTACTTTAATAAGGATTAGAATCTGAAATGCGCGAATGCACGGTTGGCCTCAGCCATACGGTGCATATCTTCCTTACGCTTGAAAGCACCCCCCTGTCCATTGTAAGCATCTATGATTTCTGCAGCCAATTTGTCTGCCATGGTCTTCCCGCCGCGCTTACGGGCAAAAAGGATTAAATTCTTCATTGAAACAGACTCCTTACGCTCAGGACGGATTTCTGTCGGCACTTGGAACGTAGCACCACCGACACGGCGGGACTTCACCTCCACCTGCGGAGTCACATTGTCCAAAGCGGCTTTCCAAATCTCCAATGCACTTTTCTCTTCGTTGGCCATTTTAGCTTTCACAGTTTCAAGTGCCGCATAAAAAATCTCATATGAAAGACTCTTCTTGCCGTCATACATCAAATGGTTTACAAACTTGGAAACTTTAACATCGTTAAAGACAGGATCCGGAAGGATCACACGTTTTTTTGGTTTTGCTTTTCTCATCTTAAAAATTTTTCAGTTTGGCTGTACTTCGATAATCTTCAATTCTCCCTTCGGAGCATTTACTCAACCTTTAACTCAACAAACCAAAACTAATGAATAAATAGATTCCTTAAAATCAAATGATTTACTTCTTACCAGCTTTAGGACGCTTTGCACCATACTTGGAACGGCGTTGCGTGCGGTTAGCCACACCGGCTGTATCCAGAGTACCGCGTACGATGTGGTAACGGACACCCGGAAGGTCTTTCACACGACCTCCACGAACCAACACGATAGAGTGTTCCTGCAAGTTATGGCCTTCACCCGGAATGTAAGAGTTCACTTCCTTCATGTTAGTCAAACGTACACGAGCGACCTTGCGCATCGCTGAATTAGGTTTCTTCGGTGTGGTAGTGTACACACGAACACAAACACCGCGACGCTGAGGACAGTTGTCCAACGCCGGCGATTTGCTCTTTCCTACCAACACTTTTCTACCCTTTCTTACCAATTGTTGAATAGTAGGCATTGTTTTTGTTTTTAATTATATATTGTTGTTTATATGATGCAAATTCGTAAAAGGCCACGTCAAGGGCTTTCAAGCCGCGAAGTTACGAATTTTATTCCAATAAACAATGTATTTTTCTCCCTTATTTAAAGATTAGCCAACATACAATGCCTCCTACGACATAACATTTTAACTTATTTTTCACCGAAAGAGCATTTATACGAATTCAAGGCAAAAAAAAGAAAGGGGCTAAAGCCCCCTTATTGATTTTGAACGGAATCATCGTGTGAAAGTTCCCCGATGCAAGTTTGTTTCTCCAAAGTTACGTCCGTACCTCCTTAATATTGTCCTACAAGGCATAAGGCTGACACTTGACATATCCTGAAATCTTTACGATACCCCTCTTCACATCGGCTTTATGCAATCCCCGCACCATCCACGCGAAATCATACCCTCTCTTCACAGGGAATAAAAGACAGGCTATCAGGCTGGAATGCGCGGAAAGTAGTCGGGGATATCAGAAATCGCACGGCAAAGCTCCGGGTCGCCTCGATAGCGTCCCCATACTACTCCCAGCTCAGAATAGCCCCCCGCCACTTCTTCTATCCACAGTTTTCCCAGCTAACATCTGCGGCATTCAACTCCTCCGCATTTGATGATACTACATGACTTAACGTGAGTTCGATATAAGGTTCAAAATAATCTGCTGGATATTAGGAACATAGCGATAAAAGCATTAATTTTATAATGAAAATCAAACATTTAAGCGATTATCACTATGTTCACAGAGGCTAAA